>URPD01000047.1 GCA_900549645.1 uncultured Eubacteriales bacterium | reverse complement strand
CACCCCACTTCTTAGATAGTATATCATACTGTCTAACAAATGGGGTGCAGTTCATGACTGCGGAATCGGGGATGTTGTATTTTACGCTTTTTCGCGCTCCATGCGCTCTATGCGCCGCGCGCTTCTGCCACTCTGATTCACCAGCAGCGGCACACGCTCCACTATCAGCGACGAGGTGTCAAGCCCGTACCACTGCGCCTTGGAGCCTGAGATGTGGAGGATAGCATACTTCACGTTCAGCACCATCTCGTCCATACTGGAAAGACCGGCCTTCGGCGGCACGACCTTGTGCAGGATGCAGAACTTGAAGTTGCCGACGTCGGACTTGCCGTATATCGAGTGCTTACGGTTCTGCGGCGGCAGCTCGCCGCTCTCAATCAGGTCGGAGACTATCTGGCGCAGGTAGACGTTTACGCGCTGATGATCCTTGAAGCCGAGGTGCAGCCGGACGCGGAAAATGTAGTCCGTGCCCTAGGTCTCGACCTCGTAGCGCATCACGCTCGGTTCGTCGTGCACGGTCGCGCTGATGAACCAGTACGCCGAGGCGCGCTTCGCGTCCTTGTCGAGGATGGAATATAGAATGTCGCGGTCGATGCTCTCAAAATCGCGGCTGTTGTCGAGATAGACAAGGTTGTGGGTCAGGCGCGGTATCTCGGGCTCGTCGTGCAGCTCGCCGAGGGGCTGGACATAATCTGCGAAGTGCAGCGGCACGCAATACTGCCGCTCAAGCTGCGTCCCGCGGTGCCACACGAGCATGATGAAGAACAGTATCAGCGCCATGATGACCGCGACGTAGCCGCCGTGGATGAACTTGCTGAGGCTGGAGACGAAGAACACCGCCTCTATCGCGCCGAACACGACCAGCACCACCAGCGCAAGCAGCTTCTTCGAACAGATGCGCCAGAGGTACACCGACAGCAGCAGCGTCACCGTCAGCATCGACACGGTTATTGCAAGGCCGTAGGCCGTCTCCATGCGGCTGCCGGAGCGGAACAGCAGGACGATGATTATGTAGCCGAACATCAGCACACGGTTGACGGCGGGGATGTATAGCTGACCCTTGGTGTCCGCCGGGTACTTCACCTCAAGATGCGGCAGCAGGTCGAGGCGTATCGCCTCGGACACGAGCGTGAACGAACCGGTTATCAGCGCCTGAGACGCGATGATCGCGGCCGCCGCGCCGAGCACTACCGCCAGCGGGCGCAGCGCTTCGGGCAGCATCTGGAAGAAGGTGTTGAGCATTTCAATGCTCTGAAGCTCCGCGCTGCTCTGATTGCAGATGAGCCACGCGCCCTGACCGAGATAGTTGAGTATCAGGCATATTTTCACGAACGGCCATGTAATGTATATGTTGTCTGCGCCGACATGCCCCATGTCGGAGCAGAGCGCTTCCGCGCCGGTCGCGGCGAGGAACACGCTGCCGAGGATCATAAAGCCGACCTTGTTGTAGGGGCTGTACAGCACTTTCACCGCGTACACGGGGTTAAATGCCTTCAGCACGGACGGCAGGTCGAATATGTGCACAAGTCCGGTGATGCCGAGAAAGCTGAACCAGACGGCATGACGGAGCCGAAGGCCTTGCCGATGCGGCTCGTTCCGGCACGCTGCACGAGAAACAGCGCGAGGATTATCGCAAGCGTCAGGATTATTGCGCGGGTCTGCCCCGCGCCGAGAAACGCGTCCATCACGGGGATGGTGCGCAGACCCTCGACCGCCGTCGTCACCGTGACTGCCGGGGTCAGTACGCCGTCGGCCAGCATCGCCGCGCCGCCGACCATCGCCGGGAAGATCAGCCACTTGCCGCAGCCGCGCACCAGCGCGTACAGCGCGAAGATGCCGCCCTCGCCGTGGTTGTTGGCGCGCATGGCGATAAGAACGTGCTTTATCGTCGTCAGCAGGGTTATCGTCCAGATGACGAGCGACAGCGAGCCGATGACCAGCTCCTGCGAGGTCTGAGCAAGGCCACCGTTGCCCTCGATGATCGACTTCATAACGTACATCGGCGAGGTGCCGATGTCACCGTAGACGATGCCGATGGTCACAAGCAGCATCGCAAAGCTGACTTTCTTTTTGTTTACGGTGCTCTTACCCATGGTTACTGATATCTCTTTTCATGGTAATTCTGAAAATTTTATGTTAAAATTGCGTTAAAAGTCCAAAACACAGTATGATATTAGCACAGTCGCCGCCGAAAAACAACGGTAAAAAATTTTCTTCACAGCCCCTGAATACGAAGCGCCCACGGACACCGTATGCGGTACCCGTGGGCGTTTGAATATTTGATTCAGCCGATTACCGGCGGGCGGCCTGTGGCGTCGAACACGGAGTCAACGTCGAAGAAGCGCTCGTTGAGAATGTCGCGGTAATAGGTCATCGAATAGCCGCCGATTTCGATGCGCGACATGAGCGCATAGTCGTCATTCAGCTCGTTATAGACCTTGCTGTCAACGGTGCAGTAAATTTCAAAGCCAGCGTCGAGGATACATTGCAGCGCGGGCTGCTGCACGCGGTAGCCGAAGGGCGCGATGAACAGCCGCGTCTCGCCGATGCAGGGCACGACGTGATCCACCCATTTGTTGATATCGTAGGATATCTTTTCCACCGAGCAGCCGGGGCCGTAGAAATTGTTGACGCGGTTGTGCGTATAGCTGTGGCTGGCGAAGTTCCAGCCGCGCGCCTTGAGCGCCGCGACCACAACGCGCATCTGATCGGCCTGCTCCGGAATGTCGTAATCGTAGCCGAACGCGCCCTGAAAGCCCGTAAGAGCGATGGTGCCCTTATGCCCCTGATACGAAAAATCCGGATGCTCCGCGACAAACGCATCGACCACCCCCATCACGTCCCCGTCGGGGATGATGTCCACGCCGCCGGAGGGATTGTTCACGCGGTACATCAGCTCGCCGCTGTCGTCAACGAAAAGCTGCTGGGCATAGCCGTCGCCGTAGGCATAGGCCACGTCGTCCACGGAGAGAATAAGCGGGGTCTTGCCTTCGGGCAGCATGATTTTCTGCCGCACCATTTTCCCGTCCTGTTTGACCCAGAGCTTGTCCAGATCGTACAGCACGTAGCCGCGCTCGTAGAGCTGGGGCAGGATCTTTTCAAACTCGGCCTTTTCAGAGAAGCCGGAGTTGTAGCCGCCCATCGGCGTTGCGAGATCGGTGAAGATCATTTCAGGGTAGACTATCAGACTGTGCAGAAAGATATGCGGGATGTCGTCGGTGTAATCCACCAACGCGGCCTTCTCGCTCTCAAGCTCCGCGCGGGCGGCGGCAATCTCGTCGCACTCCAGCTCCGCATCGGACAGCGCGGCTATGGCCTCGTCATAAAAATACTGCTGCGCGAGACTCTGCGCGAGTGAGAGTGCGTCGGCGCGCTTCGCGGCGAGCTCTTCCTGCCGCGCCTGAGCTTCGGGATCGGGCGTCGTCTCGGTGTTCATCGCCGGTTCCGCCGCGTCGGGTGCTGATGCCGCGCCGCGGGAATACAGCGCCGCTGCCGCAATAAGCAGCGACATGGACGCCGCGAGCAGCGCAATGGTTATTATAAGTTTTCTTTTCAAGGCTCCCCCTCCTCAGTGCGCGGAGCTTATCCCTCGGACTTATCCTCCGGCTTCTGCTCCGGCTTTGCGATCCTGAACGTGAAGTACACGGTGAAAATCGACATTGCCGCGGCGGTAGCGACGATCGCGGCGGTGAAGTGCATGGGAATGACCGTGCGCAGCAGGAACACGACCGCCAGCCCGCCGGCATCGACGACGAAGCGGAGCATGTTGCATATCGACACGCTCTTGATGTCATTTTTTGCGACGGCGCGCTTCATAAGCGTGGCGTTCAGCAGAGCGGCGAGCAGTCCCCAGACCGCGCCGCCGAGAATACTCAGGGCAATTTGCATGATTGATCCGTCCTTTTCTGTTTATACGGCCATTGTATCACAGCGCGCGGATATTTCCAACTGTGCATCTTTCACATTTCAGCTAAAAAATTTTGTTATTATTGACGATTATTATTGACGGAAAAAACCGCTTCCAAACCTGCCTGAAATTCCCTCGGTTCCGCGCGCCGCGGCGGGACATAATAAACGCGAGGTGATAAAAAATGAGTCCCAAAGAATTACTTTATATTGACGATGCGCTTGGCCATACCCAGTTCCTTATGACCCAGTGCCGCGAAGCGGCGAACCGGCTCACCGATCCCGCACTGCGCAGGCAGGCGATGGAGCTTGTGAACGCGAACCAGAAACTGTTCACGCAGTTTTACAACCTTGTGTAAGGAGGACAGAGCATGAACGACAAGGAGATAATGGAGGGTATCCTCCTGACAACGAAGGGCGTGTGCGATTTGTATATGCACGGCTCGATAGAGTCCGCCACGCCGAACGTGCACGAGGCGTTCAACACCGCGCTCAACGACAGTCTGTGTATGCAGGACGGCATTTATAAGCAGATGGCCAGCCGCGGCTGGTATCCGTCCGAGCAGGCACAGCAGCAACAGCTCCAGCAGGTCAAGCAGAAGTACGCCGCCATGTGCTGAGTAAAAGAACCAACAGGGATCGCCGTTTAGGCGGTCCCTGTTCAGTCTGTCAAAGAACATGTGCAGCAGGGCGCGGATAAGAGAGCAGCGGGGGAGCTTGAGGGGGCAAGGCCCGCCTCAAATACAATAAACCGCCGTCCAAAAGTCTTGATACATCAACGACTTTTGGAGCAAAGCAGCATTTTGATAATATCAAAATGCTCGGCGGATGAAGCTTGTCAGAAAAGTCCTCACAGGACTTTTCTGACAAGCTGAACAGGGATCGCCGTTTAGGCGGTCCCTGTTGATATATGTGCGTAATCAGAAGCCGTTCTTCGTAAAGCTCTCCCAACTGCGATGCAGATACGTCTCCAGCGGCAGCGGCTCGCCGATGTAGCGCGCGTCGCGCCCGTCGGCCAGAAACTCCGCCAGATATTCAGGCCGCCCCGCGGTATGCACGATCGGCAGTCCACTGCGCTCCGAAGTCTCACGCAATACGTCGTAGCCGCGGCGCAGATCGTCCGCGCTCGCGTAGTTGAGAAGGTTCGAGTTGTTGATAAGTCCGGTCACGCGCTCCCGCGCGAAGCCCTCCATCTCGCCCATGAGCTTCATTATCTTCTCCGGCGATTCCGACATCGGGCGGAACACATTCACAATGTCCCACACCTCAAGCTGCCCCGGCTCCAGCGCGGCGAAATCGCTGTGATACCGCCCAAGCGACATCGCGCCCGCCGAGTCGCCGCCGATGTCGAACACGACGAGATCCCAGTCCTGCGCGAAGGCCGAGGCCACAGCGGCGGACATGTTGCTCGGCGTCAGCCCCTTTCCGGCGAAGGTCGGGGACACGACGTCTATCTTGTTCTGCTCAAGCAGCTCGACGCGGTCGGACATGCGGAAATAGTCGTTGACCTTGTCGAGGTCTATGACCTGTGTGTGCTCGCCGCGCGCGGCGGCGCGGATCGCAATGTTCAGCGCTATCTCCGTCTTACCGGAGCCGTAGTTGCCGATAAGGATTATGTATTTGCCCTTTCCCATAATTGCGCCTCCGGTATTTTGTTATTTATATTATACTCCTTTTTCCGCCGGACGCAATATGCGCGCGTTGACATCGCGGCTCCGCGCGGGTATAATATATCACACACTATATATCGGGAGGACTACGCATGGACGCGGAGTTTATAAATCTCACGGCTGAGAACATAGCGGACGAGCACCTTTGCTGCATCATCCGCACGAAAAAGCCCCATCCCGGCGTCGAGGCCAAGCGGGAGTGGCTGGCCGCGCGCCTGCGTGAAGGGCACGTTTTCCGCAAGCTGAACACGGGCGACTGCGTGTTCATCGAGTACGCCCCGCTTGAAACGGCGTGGACGCCGGTGGTGGGGGAGAACTACCTGTATATTTACTGCCTCTGGGTTCTGGGCGCGCCGCGGGGCAGCGGCTATGGCCGCGCGCTGATGGAATACTGCATCGCCGACGCAAAGGCCAAGGGTAAGTCCGGCATATGTATGCTCGGCGCGAAGAAGCAGAAATCGTGGCTTTCGGATCAGAGTTTTGCCGAAAAGTTCGGCTTCGCGGCGGTGGACAGCACCGCGGATGGGTACGAGCTGTTGGCGCTGTCGTTCGACGGGAGCGTCCCGCACTTTGCGGAGAGCGCGAAGCGGCAGCGGACGGACGCGCCGGGGCTGCTGGTGTACTACGATTTTCAGTGTCCATTCATCCTGCAGCGCGTGGAGAAACTGCGCGAATATTGCTCGGCGCACGGTATCCCTGCCGCGTTTGAGCTGGTGGATTCGCTTGAAAAGGCGAAGTCTCTGCCTTGCGTGTTCAACAACTGGGCAGCATTCTGGAACGGCAGCTTCATCAGCGTCAACCAGCTTGACGGCGCGGCGCTGGAAAAGGTCATCCGCCGCGCGCCCCAGCCTTAACAAAACATGGGCGCGAGATTATCATGTATACAATGAAATCATAAGGAGCGCTTTGAATGAAACAATGTATGGATTCTGAAAATCTGCACAGACGGCTGAAAAAAATCATCGGTCAGGTGCAGGCAATCGACCGCATGATCGACGAGGACGTGCCGTGCGAAGATATACTTTCCCAGATAAACGCCGCAAAATCCGCGCTGCACGGCTGCGGAAAGGTCGTGCTTGAGGGGCATATCCGTCATTGCGTGCGCGACGGCATTGAGCATGGCGACGCGGACAAGACCATAGAGAACTTCACAAAGGCGGTCGAGCGCTTTTCAAACATGGGCTGATAAGGCCATAACAAAACTCCCCCGACGGGTCACGGAGAACCGTCGGGGGAGTTTCTGCGTCAGATCATTTCACTGCTCATTCCAAGCTTTGACCTCGGTGCGGAGCCAGTCCGCCCACTCGGCGATGCCCTCGCCGGTGCGGGCGGAGATCGGGATGATCTTCATATTCGGGTTGAGCTTGCGGACATACTTTTTGCAGGCTTCAAGGTCAAAATCAAAATACGGCATGACGTCGATCTTATTTATAAGCAGCACGTCGCAGATGGAGAACATCAGCGGGTACTTGAGCGGCTTGTCGTCGCCTTCTGGGACGGACAGGATCATCGCGTTCTTGACCGAACCCGTGTCAAATTCCGCGGGGCAGACGAGGTTGCCGACGTTTTCGAGGATGGCGAGGTCGACGTCGTCCACGCCGAGTCCGTCAAGCCCCTGCTTCGTCATGCCCGCGTCGAGATGGCACATGCCGCCGGTGTGTAGCTGGATGACCTTCGCGCCGGTCTTTTCGATGGTAGCGGCGTCAACGTCGGAGTCGATATCGGCCTCCATGACGCCGATGCGGAACTCGTCCTTCAGCGCGGCGATAGTGGCCTTGAGGGTCGTGGTCTTGCCGCTGCCGGGGGATGACATGAGATTGAGAAGGAAGGTGCGGTCGCGCTTGAGCTGCTCGCGCACGAGATCGGCTTCGCGGTCGTTGCTTTCAAATACGCTCTTTTTTATCTCTAGAACTCTGAATCCGTCCATAATTAGCCTCCGAAAATATGTGATAACCTGATTCTATCACAGTCAGTAGAACAATTCAAGCGCGGCGGCGAAGCTGCGGTCGAACTCGTCCCGGTTCTTATAGTATCCGCTGGAAGCCGACGCAAGATACAGCCGCTTGCCGCCGTAGATATCCATCAGCGCCTGCGCAAGCGCGGAGTCGCCGGTGTAGCTCGCGCCGGAGATGAGCGGGATGCAGCCGCCGTCAAGCGCCGCCGCGGTGTAGCGCGCCGGGGCGCACAGCCATTTGATGAACTCCGCCGCGCCGCCGAGCTTTTCACTCGCCCGCGTTGTCACTGCAAGGCCGAACAGCTCCGCGCTGCACATGTCCTCGCCGCCGTCAACGCCCGGAAACGCGTAGACGCGCATCCCCTCCGGCAGCTCGCCGCCGAGCTTTGAGGAGTGCACCAGCGCGCATATGACGCCGCCCTGCTCGACAAGGCGCGCGGCGTTGCCGTCCAGCGCGCGCAGTCCGTGGTTGTAGGCCGCATCCGCCAGCAGATTATAGAGCGCCTTGTACTCCTCACTCTGCATATCCAGCTCCGCGTCGCCGGTGAACTCCTCACCGTGCTGGAGCATACAGTTATAGAAAATGTCCGCGAACGAGTCCGCTGTCATAAACGGCTCGCCGGTGCTGCGGCCGTAGGCCGTGGCGATGGAGCACAGAGCCTCGATGGTTCCGAAGGCCGCGGAGCCGACACCCGCGCCGGTCTTTGACGCGTCAAACGCCGCGCCGTTGACGTACAGTAGCTGTGTCTGCGCGCCGAGCGGGAAATAGCTGCGCCCGACGCTGAGCGAATATATATCCACTCCGCTGAGAAATTCCGGCGCGCCGTCGCCAAGCGCTGCCGAGAGGTCTGTGAGCTTGTCCTGCTCATAGAGCGCGAAGGCGCGCTCATGGCCGCACAGCAGCAGGTCGGGATGCCCGCTGTCGAACGCGGCGGCGAGCTTCTGCTCGCTGTCAAACGCGCGCGGCACGACCTTGTAGCCGCTGTGGGTTTCGTTGAATTCCTCGGCGAGCTGCACAAGGTTCTCCGCCATCGGCGCGGATTCGACGTACCAGAGCTTGAGCTGATGCTGCTCATCCGGCTCCGAGACCTCGCCCGCACAGGCGCACAGCAGCAGTGTGCACAGGCACAGCAGCGCTGACATGAGTTTCTTGATTGCTGTCATATTCACTCCTGTTTATGGGGGTACTGCCCCACTTTGCAGTTGAATCTGCGAAAAATGTATGGTATATTCACCATTTATATCACATTTTTACAAAAAGTGCAAGCGGCACTTGACAATCCGGTGTATGATATAAGTATGAAATCAATGGAGCTGATAGCATGAAATATAAAACCATCCTCTTTGACATGGACGGCACGGTGCTCTACACTCTGCCCGACCTCTGCGACAGCGTGAACTACTCCCTCGCGCAGTTCGGCTACGCGCCGATAACGATAGAGCAGACGCGCCGCTACGTCGGCAACGCGTCCCGTCGGCTCATCGAGCAGGCCGCGCCCGGCGCAGACAGCGAGACCGTGGATCGCATCCTCGACTTCTACAAACCTTGGTACGCGGCACATTGCAGCGTCAAGACCCGCCCGTACGACGGCATACCGGAGCTGCTGCGCCGCCTGCACGATGCGGGGCACAGGCTCGCCATCGTCTCCAACAAGCCCGACGAATCGGTCAAGGAGCTGGCGGAAAAGTTTTTCCCCGGCGTGCTTGAAACAGCCGTCGGCGAGAGCGCGGGCGTGCGGCGCAAGCCGTGGCCGGATACCGCCGAGGCCGCGCTGAGATTCATGGGCGAGGGCAAGGACTCCGCCGTCTATGTCGGCGACTCCGAGGTGGACATCCAGACCGCGCGCAACGCGGGACTGCCATGCATCAGCGTAAGCTGGGGCTTCCGCAGCCGCGAGACACTGCTGGATGCGGGCGCGTCGGTCATCGTCGACAGTATCGACGAGCTGGAACGGCTGCTGAACGAGTAAAACTCACGATATTTTTAATCCCTGAGAGCTTCCTCTCAGGGATTTTTTGCGCTTTCAAAGCGGCTGCTTTTTGATTTGCGCCCAGCGGCGGGGATACTTTGCGGGCGTGTCGGCGGTTTTGCGGATGATGATCGCGCTGTGAGTCGCGTCGGTGCCGGGGACGAGATACTTTTTCACGTCATCCACCTCGCCGCCGAGAAGCTTTATCGCGCGTTTGGCGTCGTTAAGCTCTTCCGCGCAGTCCGGCCCCTTCATCGCAATGAACGCGCCGCCCTTTTTCACCAGCGGCAGGCACAGCTCGCACAGCAGATTCAACCGCGCGACGGCACGGGAGCAGGCGATATCGAAGCCCGCGCGCAACTGCTCCGGCGCTTCCTCGGCGCGGGCGTGGATGCACCGCACGTCGTCAAAGCCGAGCATCGCGCAGGTGTCGCGCAGAAAGCCGATGCGCTTGTCGAGACTGTCCAGCAGCGTCAGCTCCATGTCCGGGCAGGCGATCTTCAGCGCGAGACCGGGAAAGCCCGCGCCCGTGCCGACGTCGATAACGCGCTTGCCGCGGAAATCCGCCATGCCCAGCAGCGCCGCGCAGTCGAGAAAATGCAAACGCGCCACATCCTCCTCGCCGCTTATCGCGGTGAGGTTCATCACGGCGTTCATTTTTTCAAGATGTTCAAAATATATGCGGTAGCGCGCGGCGGCGCCGCCGTCCGGCGTCACGCCGAGCGCGGCAAAGCCTGCGGCCAGAGTATCTTCAAGAAGCATATGTTTCTCCGTAAGGTCACTGATAGAAGTCCATCAGGCCGAGTGTGCAGCAGAACTGGAGATCCGTGCGGAACCACGTGTCGTCCGCGAGATGCGGGTTGAGGAAATACATGCTGGCGCCGACCGTGTTGTAGCCCTCAAGCACGAGATAGGTTGCGATGATGGCCTCTTCAGTGGGGTCTGCATACACCGAGCCGTTGCCGACCGGCTCAAACTGCTGGCCGTACTTCTCGTCAAATATGACGTCGAACACGTTGTCCGGGTACTCGTCGCTCGCCACGCGGTTGAGAACGACGTTGCCCACGCCGATCATGCACGACAGGGGCTCGTTCTGCGCCTCGGCGCGGATGATGCGTGAAAGCCAGAAGATGTCCTCCGAGACAAAGTTGATGTCGTAATAATTGTCCCCGCCCTGAAGCACGTTCAACTCGCCGCGCTGAAGCTCAACGCGCGGCTGATCGTCCTCCGGAACGCTGTACTCAAATCCAAAGATGCGCGCGAGCTCCTCCAGCGGCAGGTATATCTGCCCGCCGGAGCGGAAATATCCGTCAGGCGTGTAGAGATAGCGGCCGTTGACGCGGGTGTAGCCGAAGTCGGAATTGACGTACATGTCAAAGTTGGGGCCGGTGAAATACAGCTCCCCGTCCTTGAACAGGGCGGAGATGCCCAGCGAATAGAAATCGCTGACCGACTCCATCGAGAGGTATATTTTCCCGTTGTCGAGATACGCGCGGCCGCGGAGCAGCCCGTCGAGATATACCCGCAGGTCGGTGCGCTGCCCGCCGCCGTCCGCAAACGCGATGCTGCCCGTAAGCAGGCACAGCGCAAGCAGCAGGCACAGCGTCTTTCTCAAGCGTGCTTTCATAGGCAATCAGGTCTGGGACGCCTTGTATTCCTTGAGCGCCTGCGCGAGCTGATCCGGACATGAAGTGCTTTTGTATCCGCAGCGGACGCCCTCCATGCGGCTGATGGCCTCATCAATGTCCATGCCGGCGACAAGGCGGGCGATGCCCTGAAGGTTGCCGCTGCATCCGCCGGTGACTTTAAGGCTCTTTATTTTGCCGTCCTCGATGTCCAGCTCCATCAGCTTGGAGCACACGCCCTTGGGCTTATATGTAAATTCCATGGTCAGTTTCCTTTCTATATAAAATACCATACTAATTTTAGTTCCTGACCCGCTCAATGTCAAGTTAATTTGACTTAATGGGCGAAATATCGCGCCGTTTCGCCGCATAGATAATTATGGAGAGGAGGCGGCGCAGGGAATGAAAACGTCCAAAAAGCTTGCCGCGGCGGGGGTCGCGGCGCTGTGCATATATCTTGCGGCATCCGGCGGGCTGGCCGCGCGGGCGCGCGACGCCGTTCTGCGCGGGATAGGCGCGGAGCGCATGAAAAACGTGTCCGTCGTGACGGACATGACGGCGCGCCCGGCCTCCGTCCAGACGGAGTTTATCGCGCCGGAGACAAGCCCCAGCCCGGAGCCGTCCCCGGAACCCAGTCCGGAACCGGCGGAGAGCGCCGCGGATGACATCCTGCCCACCACGATAAGCGGCGGGCTGAGCATCCGCAACGAGACGTCCTACCCGATCGACATCGCGGCCGTGCTCGCGCAGGGGCCTGACGTCAGGCTCAGCGCGGACGAGCCGCAAATCCTCATAATCCATACCCACAGCAGCGAGGCATATACTCCGGCTGGGCTTGACCGCTATGAGGCGAGTGACACCTGCCGCACTGAGGACACGGAATATAATATAGTACGCATCGGCGATGAGCTGACCGCGCTTCTGACCGATGCGGGGCTGAACGTCATCCACGACCGCGGGATATACGACTATCCGAGCTACACCGGCAGTTACAGCCGGTCGGGCGCGGCGGTGGAGCAGTATCTGGCGGATTACCCCAGCATCGGGATAGTGATAGACATGCACCGCGACGCGCTCGGCTCCGACGGCGTGGTGTATAAGACGATGGCGGAGGAAAGCGGCGTGTGTGCAAGTCAGATAATGCTGCTGTCGGGCACCGACGAAAGCGGGCTTGAAAATCCGAATTGGCGCTCAAATCTGGCGCTGGCGCTGTATTTGCAGGAGGCGGTCAGCCGTCGGCACGGGACACTGATGCGGCCTGTGAATCTGGTGCCACAGCGGTATAATCTACATCTGACTCGCGGCTCGCTGATAATGGAGGTCGGCAGCAGCGGCAATACGCTTCAGGAAGCGCTGGCCGCGATACGGCTCTTCGCGGACGCCGCCGCCCCCGCCCTGCTGGAGCTGGTGGAATAGGGGAGCGGTGTTTTGAAATTAAAAGAAACCCGGTTTTCGAACGTTTTGTCGAAAAGAGGGTTTCTTTTTGCCGTCAAAGCATATGTCCATAGTTTTCTTTGGAGGACTGATCGGGCTGGCTGTCGCGCACCTGTTCGGGGACAAAAAGGCCGCCGTCATAACAGCCGGAGTCACGGTATTGTATTGGGTATATCGTCTGATGATCTGGTTTTGTGCGTGGAACATCTTCGGATTCCTGGCCGCCGTCTTGCTGATGCTTCTCTTTGCCTTTGCGCTGAAAGGGAATGACATTGTAAAAAAGCTTTGGTTTACTCCTGCGGTATTCATGCTGGCCTACCACGTTATTAATATTATTCAAATTAATGAAATTATTGACTTTTCCTACTATTTCAGCATAAGGCTCTTACTCGATATTTGTTTTCCCCTTTTCGTCACTATTGCCGGACTTATCCTCACCGGCCTGTGGCTCAAAAACGACTCTTCTGAGTCGGAAGCCACGACCGCAGCAATGAATTCTCAAGCCTTCAGCCGGACATCTGTATACAGCTCCGCAGTCAGCGTTGCCGATAAACTCAAGGCTTACAAGGATTTATTGGATTGCGGCGCAATTAACGAAGAAGAATTCAAAGCAAAAAAATCCGAACTTCTCAAATAACAGCAAAACAGGAGAGGGACTTCCCTCTCCTGTTTGATTTTCTTCAGTTCTTACTCGGCCGGTGAGAACATATCCTTGCCCAGACCGCAGGTGGGGCAGACCCAATCCTCGGGGACATCTTCCCATGCAGTGCCGGGGGCAACACCGTTATCGGGATCGCCGAGGGCGGGATCATAGACATAACCACAGACGCATTCGTACTTCATAGCTTTAAGTTCCTTCCTGATATATATTTATTATTTTGCTTACTTGAAATAACGGTTCAGCAGACCCTCGAACGCACGACCGTGTCTCGCCTCGTCGCGCGCCATCTCATGGACGGTGTCGTGGATCGCATCGAGATTGTACTGCTTGGCGAGCTTCGCAAGCTGGAACTTGCCGTCGGTCGCGCCGTTCTCGGCGTCAACGCGCATCTGAAGATTCTTCTTGGTGCTGTCGGTGACGACCTCGCCGAGAAGCTCCGCGAACTTCGCCGCGTGCTCGGCCTCCTCAAGGCCGGCCTTCTCCCAGTACATGCCGATCTCGGGGTAGCCCTCGCGGTGCGCAACGCGCGCCATCGCAAGGTACATACCGACTTCGGTGCACTCGCCTTCAAAATTTGCTCTCAGCCCGGCGATGATCTGCTCGCGCACATCTTCGGGAACGTCCGCGCCGAACTGCTTGCCAACGCCGACAACATGCTCCGCCGCCCAGACCTTATCGGCCTTCTGCTCGACAAACTTGGAGCCGGGGACATGGCATACAGGACATTCGGCAGGGGGAACGTCGCCTTCGTGAACATAACCGCATACAGGGCAAACCCATTTCTTCATAGTAATTTTCCTCCAAAGTAATTATTTTTTTATAAGATTATATTTTTATTGATTTCTCAATAAAGCAGATTTATTCGCCTGCGAGACAGTTTCTGCACAGGCCGGTGTAGCTGAGACTGATGCCGGCCGGCTTGCAGCCGGAGCTGCGCGCGAGGGCTTCGCAGACGGTCTTGACCTCGTCGGTCGGCTCGATATCGGTGACACAGCGGCAGCGGCGGCACACGAGGTGCGCGTGGAAGTCTGTCCTTGCGTCGTAGCGCTCCTGCCCGTCCACCGTGCCCACGCTGATTATCTGCCCCTCTTCGAGAAACATCGCGAGGTTGCGGTAGACCGTGCCGAGGCTGAGGTCGGGGTACTCCGGCTTGAGCCGGTTGTAGATCATCTCCGCTGTGGGGTGGTCGGTTACGGAGCGAAGGGATACGAGAATAGCCTGACGCTTCTTGCTGTTTTTTCTTTGAATCTCCATCGTGTTTCTCTAAAATAATAATAATTCTTATTACTGACATAAATATAGCATATGCTTTTCGATTTGTAAAGAGTTTTTTGAAAAAATCGAAAAATTTTTCGGGCGTTTTGGGGAATGGCAAATTTTCAATGCTACGTTTAAAATCTTTGCCGCGAAGCGGCACCACCCCCTTGGCACCCCATGTAGGTAGCGAAGCTGCGGCGCGGTAGTGACCGAGCCGCAGCGAGCCGCTGGCGCGGAGCGACTGAGGGGTTGCCGGTGCTGAGAGAGTGCCAATAGGGAAAAGACAAGGTAATGTGAAAAAACCTCTGTCATTGCGAGGCCGGTGACCGATGTCACTGGTCGTGGCAATCCGTTTCTTTGCTGGACGGCAGTATGTTTCAGTGCGGCGTTAAGGAGAACGGATTGCCACGTCGCTGCGCTCCTCGCGACGGCGGCATACCTCGATTCATTGATTTGCCGCCTAGTCCCTTTAGGGGGAATGACATGGTGATTTTAGGGCCGGCGCGTCGTTTTTTGCGCCTGATGCAAGGCGCAGGATTGTTCTCTCAGTCTGTCAAAGAACATGTGCAGCAGGGCGCGGATAAGAGAGCAGCGGGGGA
>URPD01000046.1 GCA_900549645.1 uncultured Eubacteriales bacterium | reverse complement strand
ACAAGATCCGCGAGGTCATCGGCTCCGGCGGCAAGGTCATCCAGAAGATCACCGCAGACACCGGCTGCAAGATCGACATCAACGACGACGGCTCCATCTTCATCGCAAGCTCCGATATCGAGGCCTGCCGCGCCGCACGCAAGACCATCGAGGACATCGTGTTCGAGCCCGAGGTCGGCGCACTGTACTACGGCAAGGTCTCCAACATCCGTTCCGACTTCGGCGCATGGGTCGAGCTGGTTCCCGGCAAGGACGGCCTTGTGAAGATCAAGGATCTTGAGTTCAAGCGCACCGAGAAGGTCGAAGACGTTCTCAAGGTTGGCGACATGACTTGGGTCAAGGTTATGAACGTCGGTCCCAAGGGCATCGACCTGAGCCGCAAGGACGCTCTCAAGGAGCGCGGCGAGCTTAAATAAGCCGCAAAACGTATAAAATCAGGATGCCATTAACGGCATCCTGATTTTCTTATCTTTTCTTAAATCTGCGCTCCAGCCATTGCATTCGGGCGGCGGCAAGGCTAAAATAGCATTCCGTTGGAACGCTTATAAGTCACACAATAGAGAAAGGATAAAATTATGAAAAAATCTTGTGCAATAATCGCCTCGATACTGTCGCTGTGTATGCTTTGCGCCTGCGGCGCCATTCAGCCCGCGGCCGCGGTTACTCCGGCTCCAACTCAGGCTCCCGCAAGCACTTCCGAGCCTGCGACTCCAGCACCCGAAGTCACGGAAGTGCCCGAAGCTTCCCCGGAAGTCACCGCCGCGCCCGAAGTCGATTACAGCGCCGCTTATGCGTCCGTCCTGACCGCGTACCGCGACGCGCTGGCCGCCAACGCCGGTGAGGGCGATCTGATGGGCGCCGGGCTGTCCGTCCTGTGCATCTACGCCGGTGAGGACAAACCGGCCTGCGTCGGCTACTGCTTCGCCGATCTTGACGGCGACGGCGTGAACGAGCTGCTGATCGGCCAGATAAGCGGCGACGAGTTCACCGACAAGGTGATTTTCGACGCGTACACCCTCGTAGACGGCGCGCCCGTGCAGTTGTTCCAGAGCCGCGAACGCGCGCGGTACTACCTGTGCGGCGACAACACCGTCGCGTTTGAAGGCTCCAGCGGCGCGGACTCCTCCGACAGCGAGCTGTACTCCGTCAGCGGCGGCGCACTGACCGCGATCTCCGGCACACCCGACAGCGCAAATTACGTCCGTCCGGAATTCACTGCGTTTTCAAGCTACTGAGCCGCAGAACCGCATAAAAACATCCGTGGGTAAGAGCAACTGTGCTCTTATCCACGGATGTCTCTTTATAAGCTTACAGCGCTATCGGAACCGCGTCCGGCTCTATGGGGCACACATAGCCCGAAGCCGAGCGCTCCTTGAATTCGCTCTTGGCCTTTTCCAGCAGCTCCGGCTGCTCCAGAAGCTCTATCGCGGCGGACGCAATGACCTTGCCCGCGCAAAGCATCGCCTTGTGCGCCATGCTGCTCTTGCCGCAGGCGACGACCTGCCACGAATGTCCGGGTACGCCCGCGGGCCACGCCGCAACCTCTATCTGCGCGGTCGGCGTCTGCCAGCTCACGTCGCCGACGTCGGTGCTGCCCGGACGGAAGCCCTCGCCGGAATACTGCGGCATGAGGAAATCGTATACGGGCTTGGTCATGTTTTCGCTCAGCACCTTGACCTGCTTGGCTATGCCGGCGTCAAACTTTGCACCGATGCCAGGTACGTCGCGCTCCGGAGGATATGTCGCCTTCAGCGCGGCGGCGTATTCCAGCTCCTCGGCGGTGCACTTCGGCACGCCAACCTCCTCAAAGCAGCTGTGCATGAGCTTTTCCAGCGTGTAGTTCGGCAGCAGCTCCGCCGTGCCGTCTATGAACACGCGGTCGTAGCTCGTGCCGGTCATCAGTGCCGCGCCCTTCGCAATATCGTCCACGCGCGCCTGAAGCTTCACGGAATCGGCAACCTTGTTCGCGCGCACCATGTACAGCACCGCGGACTCCGCCTGCACGACGTTCGGCGAGACGCCGCCCGCGTCGGTTATCGCGTAATGTATGCGGCAGTCCTCGGTCATATGCTCGCGCAGGAACTGCACGCCGACGTTCATCAGCTCCACCGCGTCCAGCGCACTGCGCCCGTTATACGGATCGCCCGCCGCGTGGGCGGCTTTGCCGTGGAATTTATACAGCACCTGTATGCAGGAGTTGTTCGTACCTGTCGCGTTCTGGTTCACGTCCGACGGGTGCCACGTAAGTGCCGCGTCCAGCGCGTACCACGCGCCCTCGCGCGCCATATACGCCTTGCCCGCGCCGCCCTCTTCGCCGGGGCAGCCGAAATATATCACCGTGCCGGGCTTGCCGCTCAGCTCCAGATACTCTTTCACCGCTACCGCCGCCGCAAGCGAACCCGCGCCCAGCAGATTATGCCCGCAGCCGTGACCGCTGCCGCCGGGAACAAGCGGAGCATATTCCTCCGCGCCCGCCGTCTGCGACAGGCCGGACAGCGCGTCGAACTCGCCGAGGATGCCGATCACCGGCTTGCCCTCGCCGAATTTGCCGGAGAACGCGGTCTTTATCCCGCAGATATTCTCCTCGACCTCGAAGCCCTCGGCGCGCAGCGTATCGCAGTATAACTTCGCCGCGCCGAACTCCTTGAGCGACAGCTCCGGGTTATCCCATATCTTGTTCGCTACCGACTCAAACAGCGCCGATTTCTCGTCGACACTGCCGAGCGCCAGATTTTTAAGCTCACTCATCACAGCACCTTGGACAAGAAGTCCTTCAGACGCGGGCTCTGCGGGTTATCAAAGATGTCGGCAGGGCTGCCCTGCTCGATGATCTTGCCCCCGTCCATAAACACAACGCGGTTGCCTACTTCCTTTGCGAAGCCCATCTCGTGCGTCACGACGACCATCGTCATGCCCGTCTCGGCCAGATTCTTCATAACGTCCAGCACCTCGCCGACCATTTCGGGGTCGAGCGCGGAAGTCGGCTCGTCGAAGAGCATCACGTCAGGCTCCATCGCAAGCGCGCGCACTATCGCAACACGCTGCTTCTGGCCGCCGGAGAGCTGCGCGGGATATGCGTCCGCACGGTCTCCAAGTCCCACGCGCTGCAAAAGCGAGAGAGCCTTCGCCTCGGCGTCGGCCTGCGGCATATGCTTGACCAGCACGGGAGCCATGGTCATGTTGCCCATTATCGTCTTGTGCGGGAAGAGGTTGAAATGCTGGAACACCATGCCCATCTTCCGGCGATGCTCGTCGAGGTCGATTTTCTTGCCCTGCGCGTCCTTTTTCTTGGTGATGTCCACGCCGTCAAACACTATGCTGCCGCTCGTCGGCTGCTCAAGCAGGTTCAGCGAGCGCAGGAAGGTGGATTTGCCGGAGCCGGAGGGGCCGATGATGACGATGACGTCGCCCTTGCAGATATCGAGACTCACGCCGTCGAGCGCCTTTATCTCGCCCTTGTTGAAATGCTTTTTCAGGTCAGTGACCTTTATCAGAACGTTATTATTTGTCTCCACGGCTCATCTTCCTTTCAAAATGTCCAAACAGCTTGCTGAGGATGAAGGTCAGCAGGAAGTATATCACGCCGACGATGACCAGCGGCTCGATCGGCAGGTAGGTCGCGCCCTTGACAAGCAGGTACTGCGTCATAAGGTCGCCGATGAAGAAGGTGGACGCCAGCGAGGTGTCCTTGATTATCATGATAAACTCGTTGCCGAGGGCGGGGAGGATGGTCTTGAGCGCCTGCGGCATTACAACGTGCCAGAGACACTGCGCCTTGCTCATGCCGAGACTGCGCGCCGCCTCGCTCTGCCCCGCGTCAACGGATTTGATGCCGGAGCGGATGACCTCGGAGACGTAGGCCGCGCTGTTGCACACGAGCGCGATGGCGATGCACAGGAACTTCTGCTTGTTGAGCGCCGGGATAAGGCTCGGCAGAGCGAAATAGAAGAAATACAGCTGGAGCAGCATGGGAGTGCCGCGGATTATCTCTATGTAGGCCGCCGAGAGCCAGCGCAGCGGCGCGATGCGGGACATCTTCATGCCCGCCAGCAGCGACGCAAGTATCGCGCCGAAGAAAACCGTTATTGCGGAGAGCAGCAGCGTGTAGCCCACGCCGTCTATCAGGAACTTGTCCCAGTATTTTGTGAGTATCTTTATTATATTGTCAAAGCTTATAAAGCTCATTTTCCCACTCCTGTCAGTGCTTACTTAAGCAGCGGGATACCGTATCTCTACGCTATCCCGCTGCGTTCTGCTCGGGTCTATGCTCAGTCTATGGTCTTTTCGGTTGCGTTTTCGGACTTTGCAAGCTCGACAGCCGCATTGTACCACTCGCCGTACAGGCCGTCGGCGTACGCCTTTGCAAGCGCCTCGTTGACAACTGCAAGCAGCTCATCCTCGCCCTTGGTCACGAGAACGACGTTTGCTTCGTACTCGGCCTTGACGTCAAACTCCCAAGAGCAGATGGCGAGGTCGGGGTTGGAGGAGATTATCATGCTGGCATTGCCCTTCGCAACTGCGAGAGCCTCTATGTTGCCGTTCTGGAGTTCGAGAACGCCGGTGCCGATGTCGCCGATGGTGATGGGGTTAGCATCGGTAAGCTGCTCGGTGACGAGCTGCATCTGGAGGGAGGCGTTCTGCGCGCCTACGTCAAGACCCGCGAAGTCTTCGGCTGCCTTGTACTTGTCGGCGTCCGCGGAGCGGATGAGGAGAACCTGCTCGGTCTCGTTGTCTCCGGCGTAGTAGTAATCGGAGATGTTGTAGTTCTCGGCGCGCTCCTCAGTCCAGGAGAAGCCGGAGATGGCCATCGGGACTGATGCGGTGTAGACCGCGGTCTGGCAGGCATCGAAGTTCATGGCCTCGATGGTGAGGTCAACGCCGATATACTCGGCGATGTACTTTGCGAGGGACACGTCGAAGCCGACGTACTGCTCCTGACCGGACTTGGAAGCGTCAACGAACTCCATCGGGGAGAAGTCCGGAGACAGGGCAACGGTGAGAACGCCTTCGGCCTTGATCTTCTCAAGTGCGTTCTGCGGCTCGGACGCGGGAGCGTCGGAAGCGGCCGGGGTGGATGCGCTGCTGCCGCAGGCGCACAGCGCCGCGACCATTGCGATGCACATGATGATGCATACGAGCTTGCTTATCTTTTTCATTTTAAAATCCTCTTTTCCATGCTTGTTTTTTGTTTTATTATCTGCAATGAATTAATATTCACTTGACATGCTGAATAATAGCAGGATTATTCAATAAAGTCAAGCATATTTTGCATAAATATTTGCTCAATTTCACGTTTTGTGAAATTTTATGCGCCGGGCACGAATTTGCCCGGCGCGGTTTGTATATTTTGATAATTGAATGTACGCATGACAAAAGCCTGTGCGGTGCACAGGCTTTGTCATAAGCAAATTACTTGATGCCGTACTTCTTGTTGAACTTATCAACACGGCCGCTGGTGTCGACCAGCTTCTGCTTGCCGGTGTAGAAGGGGTGGCACTTGGAGCAGATTTCAACGGTGATGTTCTTCTTGGTGGAGCCGGTCTCGATGACGGCGCCGCAAGCGCACTTGATAGTGGTCTGCTCGTACTTAGGATGGATTCCTTCCTTCATGGTTCTGTCTCCTCGTCATGTGCTGCCTTGATTGTGCGCGAACGCATAGTTACAAGACGCAAAAGAGATTGTAACACAGTGCGGCGCGCAATGCAAGTATTTTTAAGAATTTTCCTCAGATTTCCTCGTTTTCAGCGGGACTGTCACGGTCCTGCCCGCCGCAAGGAAATACAGCGCGCACTCCCGAACCGTTTTTCCGGTTATGCACTCCATCGCCGCGGCGTACGCGCGCAGCTGCCCGGCGTAGGTCTCGGCGCGCCGCTCGACCGCGGCGCCGCGGACGCGATCGGTCTTGTAGTCGATTATGACAAGCTCGCCGTCCTCCTCAATGCAGCAGTCCACAACGCCCTGAAGCAGCACCTGTTCGCCCGCCGCCGCGCCGAACACCTCGTCCGCGCCGACCAGCAGCGAGAATTTGAACTCCCTGCGCATATTCTTTGCCGCGAGCATACGCCGCCCCAGCGTCGAACGGAACAGCCTGTCTATCGCCTCTGCGTCGACGGCCTCAGCCTCGCGCGACGTGATGAATTTCTCCTCCTCAAGCCGCGCGATCTCGCGGTTTATCTCCGTGATGCTGCCGGTTTTTGAGAAATCCATGTATTGCAGCACCAGATGCGTCGCCACGCCGCGCTCCGCGCCCGTGGCCGGGCGGTTCACCTTGCCGAAGTCCGGGGTGCGGAAGCTTGGCGCGGGCTTCGGCGCGACGCTCTGCGCGTCTTCGTCCGCGGTGTCCCGGCCTTTCAGCTCCGTCGCCGTGACCTTCGACGGGAGATGCACCGCGTCGGCATACGGATATTCAAAGCTCAGCTTCCGCTCAAGCTCCGCAATTATCCCCTCGTCGCTGCCCTCCACCGGCGCATCCGCCGCGCGCACGGGCGCGGCTGCCGCGGGTTCCGCAGTCTCCATGGCGATATGCTGCCCGCCGTCGGCGATGGCGGAATATATCAGCCACTCCAGCATCGACTGCGCCGAGGCCAGCACTTCGGGCGCCATCGGCGTCGTGACCGCTTCGCGCGCCTTCGCCAGCGTTTTCTCCGCGTCCTTCACGACGCCCGTGACCATCAGCCGCTCTTTCGGCCGCGTCAGCGCAACGTAGAGAAGCCGCAGTTCCTCCGAAAGCGTCTCCCGCTCAAGACGCAGGCGTATCGCGTGGCGAGCCAGCGTCGGATACTCGATGCGCCGCTTCGTGTCCGTAAGCTTCGGGCCGAGGCCGAGCTGCGGATGCACAAGCACGGAGTCCTGACTGTCGCGCTTATTGAAGCGCCGCGCGGTGTCGCACAGGAACACCACGGGGAACTCAAGCCCCTTCGATTTATGTATCGACATTATCTGCACCGCCGACGCGGAGGCCGCGCCCGATGCCGGCTCCTGCCCCTTTTCGGCCAGTCGGCGAAGCCACAGCACGAAGCGGTGGAGCCCGCGGTAGCCGCTGCTCTCAAAGCGCTCCGACAGCTCCACAAGCTCCAGCAGGTTCGCGCGGCGCTGCTCGCCGTCCGTCATGGCGCTGCATATCGCAAGCATATCCAGCTCCCCGCAGAGCCGCCACGTCAGTTCCGCCGCGCTCATATCCGGCGCTTCCGCGCGGAATCTGGCGAGCGTTCTGACAAATCCGGCACACTTCTCGTCCGTCTCCGCCGCGGCGCACAGCGCCGTATAGAAATCACAGCGCTTACCGGCGGCGCGTATGGCGGACAGCTCGTCCGCCGTGAAGCCGAACACCGGCGAGCGCAGTACCGCGATGAGCGGAATGTCCTGATACGGGTTATCTATGACCGCCAGCAGCGACATCATCGTCGATATCTCTATCGACGTGAAGAAGCCGCCGCCCTGCACCGACGCAACGGGGATGCCCTGCTGCACCAGCGAGTTTCTGTACACGCCGCCGATCGAGTTTGCCGAGCGAAGCAGGATCGCAATGTCGCCGTATTCCAGTGGGCGCATACCGCCCCTGCCGCTCACCTCGGTGCGCGCGTCTATCAGCTCGCGGATGCGCGATGCGATATACTGCGCCTCAAGCTCGGTCTTGTCAGGGCTGTCCTCGTCCCCGCCGCCGCGCGGCAGCTCTATCAGCCGAAGCTCCGGCTTCGGAGCCTCGCCCTCATAGCTCGCGCCGCACTTGAGCGCCGCGGCCTCGTCATAGTCGATGTCGCCCAGCTCGCGCGACATGCACAGCCCGAACACGGCGTTCGCCGCGTCCAGCACCTCGCGCCGGGAGCGGAAATTCTCTCTCAGCATAATGCGCCGCGGCTCGCCGGGAGCGGCAATGTCACAGTCGGCGTAGCTGAGATATTTCTCCGTGAATATTCCGGGGTCGGCCAGCCGGAAGCGGTATATCGACTGCTTCACGTCGCCGACCATGAAGAGGTTCTTCCCGTCCTTGGATATGGCGCGGAATATCTCGTCCTGCACACGGCTGACGTCCTGATATTCGTCGACCATTATCTCCGTGTAGCGCGCGCTGAGCTGGCGCGCCAGCGCGGACGGGCTGCCGTCCTCGTTCGTCAGCAGCCGCACCGAGATATGCTCAAGGTCGCCGTAATCCACAAGCCCCGCGCGGCGCTTGTCCTTCGTCAGTTCCCCGGCGAAATCCAGCGTCAGTGCCAGCAGCGCCGTCATGGCGGGGGTGGTCAGGCGAAGCTCGCTCAGGAGCTTTTCGGAGTCGGAATAGAGCATGTCCTCGATCTTCTCCGTCGCCTTTTTGCAGGCCGTGCGGCGATTTTTCGCAAGCTCCGACAGCGCCGGGTCAGGCGATTTCGCCAGCCGCCCCAAGGCCGGATACGTGATCGGCAGGCAGGCGCGCGCCCTGTCCCAGCCGAGGTCAAGGCAGCGCCGAAGCTCACGGAGCTGATCCGCCGTCGCGGCGATGCTGTCCGTATAGGCGGCGGCTATCTTCTCCTGCGCGCTTATCGCCTGCAGCACGCGCTCAAGCTCCGCCGTCCAGTATTCGGCCATCGACTTGACGCGCCCGATTATCTCGCGCCCCCACGGGGTCTGCGCGGCGTCGTCTCCGGTCTCGCCCAGCAGCGCCACCTGTTCCGCCGCCCACTGCTCAGGCCGCGCATGGCACTGCATCTTGTCGTGCAGCGTCAGAACCAGCGTCCCAAGGCGGCGGTCGTCGCGCCCCGCGCCGACGGTGTCCGCCAGCAGCGCGAAGCCCGGATGCGCGTCCACGTTTTCATAGTACCTGTCCAGCACCCGCTCCAGCGCCGCCGACTTCATCACCGCGATGCGGTCGTCGTCCGCGATCTTGAACTGCGGCGGCAGGCCGCAGGCGTGGCAGTGCTCACGCAGAAGCGCCGCGCAGAAGCTGTGTATCGTGCCTATCTGCGCCTTCTGGCACAGCGCGCTCTGGCGGCGCAGACGCTTATTGGCGGGATCCGCGGCAAGCGCGTTCGCTATCTCGTCCATAATGCGCCCGCGCAGTTCTCCCGCGGCGGCGCGCGTGAAGGTTATAATAAGGAAGCTGTCGATATCGACGGGGTGTTCGGCGTCGGTTATATAGCCCATCAGGCGCTCCGTGAGTACGCGCGTCTTGCCGCTGCCCGCGCCCGCGGACACCAGCACCGCGCTCCCGCGCGCTCTTATCGCCGCTGCCTGCGACGCTGTCGGCTTGAATTCAGCCATTGCCATTCTCCCCTTCCATCATCTCTATCACCTTGTCCGCCGGTATCTTCTGCTGGAAGCGGCAGCTTTCGCCGTTCTCACCCTGCGAGAAATGGCAGGCATCAAAGTAGTCGCAGTTGAGACAGGCGTTCTCCTGCTGACTGCGGTAATACGGATCGGCGGCAATGCTGCCGGAATTGAGCTGCCGCGCCATGTTCGTAAGCGTCTTTCCGATATGCCGCGACAGCAGGCCAAGCCGCTCCTCCGTCATAAGCGAGTCGGGCGTCGGCTTGCCGTATCTCATGCGGATGGGGATGTATTTCTTGTCCTCGCCGTGCTCCCACGCCTCTATGACCTCCGCCTCGTCTAGCACAACGCCGCTGCGCTTCACGCCGTCCAGCCGCAGACGCTGTGCCTCCTCGTCGCCGCAGTCGCGGCTGACGGGCAGGATCACACTGCGCGCGGGGACGTACATCACGCCCGCCGGTACGATCTCGCGGCCGTACAGCTTCTCCCCGTCGCGCCCCAAGGCGAACAGGTACAGCAGCATCTGAAGCCCCATCCCGTACCACACGTCGGAGAGGGAAAAGCTCTTTTTGCCGGTCTTGTAGTCGACCACGCGCAGGTACAGCCGCCCATCATGCAGCCAGCCGTCCACGCGGTCGGCAATGCCGGTGAGCGTCATTGCGCCGTCGCCGTCGCCAAGCTCCACGGGCGGGATATCGCTCATCTTCGAGAAGTCAAGCTCGAAGTCGAGCGGCTCGAAATCGGAGCGGCGCAGTTCCGCCGCCATGTCCGACACTATCTGAAACACGTCCTTGCCGAGGCGTCGGAAGAGGTATATGAACCGCTGTGACTTCTCCTGAAAATCATTCAGCTGCTCATGCACGTAGCCGTCCACATGGCGCTGGGTGATTTTGCGCAGTTCGTCGTCCGAGACGGCGCCGAAGCCGCCGCGGTAACGCACGTCGCGCGCCGTGTGCTCCAGCACGTAGTGCATGAACGTGCCGATCTCCGGCGGCGTGAAGCCCGCCGGTTCATACGGGCGCGCGTTCAGGCCGTACTGGCAGAAGTATGCGAATTTACACGATGCGAATTTATCTATCCTCGACGCGCTCAGCTTCAGCCGTCTGCCGTAGAGCGCGCGCACCGCCTCCGGCGATAGCCGGCCGCGGCTCATCTTCGCGGCGGCGGTAAGCTTGCCGAAGCGTTCGGGCTGCTTCCGGCGGAAATACTCCGCGGCGGAGCGCTCGCGCGCCGTGCCGCCGCTCACCGCGTGCGCCGCAAGCGTCAGTGCGGGCGCTTCAGCGGACATGCGCAGTTCGGATATGTCCGCGTACTGCGGCTTCAAGCCGAATATCGCCGCCGCGCGGCTGTACACGAAGGCCGGGCGCTGAGGCGCGCCCTCGGAATTCACAAGCGGGCAGCACAGCGTCAGGCTGTCTGACGGCAGGCTCAGGCAGTTATATATCAGCGAAAACTCGCGCCACAGCTCCCCGTCCCCGGCTCCGCCAAGGTCTATGTTCAGCTCAAGCAGGCGCTTCCGCTCCTCGTCGGAGAATATCCCAGTGTCGCCGGATGCGGCGGGCAGACGCTCGTCGCTCACGCCGAGGACGATGAGGTGCTTTATATTTCTGCGGCGCATACGGTCAAAATCGCCGGCGGACACTCTGTCGAGCGACACGGGTATCACGCCCACATCGTAGCGCGAGAGCATCAGCGTGAACAGCCGCCCGAAGCCCTCCATGTCCATTTCCGTGTCGCCGAGTATCGCAGCACACTGCTCAAGCGCGGAGACGATTATGTCCCACAGCTGTGCGTACTCGCGCGCAAGACTCTCCCGTCCCGCGGCCATAAGCTGCTCCGCGCGCTCGCTCAGGCGCTCGGAGAGCTTCAGCTCCTCGAAAAAGTCCGCCAGCGCGGCCGCCTGAGCCGCCGCGGTGGACGCTTCGCGTCCGCGCGAGGCGAAATGCAGCAGCGGATCGCCCAGCGCATGGCGCAGGGCGTTTATTTTTTGCAGGCGCTCCGCGGTCTCCTCGGTGTACTCGGCGTTGTAGCCGTCCGGATGCTGCCGCCAGTCGCTCGTGCGGCTCCACGCCCCGGCGCGGAGCTGCCATTTGAAGATATAATTCCCCAGCGCATCGCAGTCCTCCGGCGCAAGGCCGGTCAAACCCGTGCGCATATAGCTTATCACGTCGTCGACTTCCCAGCCGCCGCACACGATGTCATACGCCGCGGCTATCATCGCGGGGAGCGGCTTCGACAGCAGGTCACTGCGCCGCGCCATGAAAAGCGGCACTCCGTAATGCTCGAACGCACTCTCCAGCGCCGCGCGGTATTCGTCGAAGCCGCGCACCGCGATTGCGATATCGCGCCAGCGGCAGCCGCCGTCGCGCACAAGGGCTATCGCCTGCGCCGCCGCGAACTCACATTCGGCCACCATGCCGTCCGCCGTCACGAGCTTCACCGAATCGTTCAGCTCGCCTTGAAAGCTCACAGCAGAGTAGCTGAACATATTCTCGGCGAAGAAATCGAGCGCGTCGCCGCCGGTTCCCGGCGCGAAATGCCGCGTCTCCGTCTCCGCGCCAAGCTCCCCGGCATAGGCGAGAAGCTCGCGCGCACTGCGGCGGGACAGCTCGAAAATCTCGTTCTCGCCGTGCAGCTCGTCCAGAGTCAGGCACACGGTGAGCTGCACGCCGCGCTTCAGAATCGCGCGCAGCACCTGCCGCTCCTGAAACGTGAAATCTATGAATCCGTCAACATATATATGGTCGTCCGGTCCCATGGAGCTGTCGAGTATCTGCCCGGCAAGCACAGTCAGACGGTCGGCAGGGTCGGCGTGTCCGTTCGCTACGACGGCGTCGTAGGCTTCAAGGATCAGCGCCATGTCCGCAAGCTTGTCCCCAAGCCCGCCGGGGCAGTTCTCCGAGGCCGCATAGAGCGTCCCGGAATCGACTCCGGCGGCCTTCAGGCTGTCCACCGCCGCGAGCAGCGCCGACTGCGTCTCCGCCCTGCGCCCCGCCGAACCGTACACGCGCAGTCTCGACGCCGCGCCGTCCAACGCCAGCGCCATGCACAGCAGCCGCCCGCCCTTATCGAGATATGGCGCCGCGCCGCCGCCCTGCTGGGACGCTATGCGCCGCGCAAGCCCGGTGAAGCTCATAACCTCGGCGTACAGCGACATACTGTCGCCGCAGACGCGGCACAGCTCGCGCTCCGCCTCATGGCTGTACTGCTCCGGAACTATGAGCAGGCGGCGTCCCTGCTTTTCGAGAACCGCCGTATGTATTTCATTTATGACCGCTGCGGTCTTGCCCGTACCGGCGCGGCCGGTAAAAAGTCTCAGCATTATTGAGCCCTCTCACGTTTTATACTACTTATTGTATTTTATCAAAAAACGCGCCCCGTATCAAGCAAAATGACCGGGCGGAAGGCTACGTCCGGTCATATACTTATTAACTTGCTCAGTCCTCGCTGAAGCGTACCCCGCCGCGTTCGGAGCGGCGCGTGATGAACATCGCGCACAGGAAGCTTATAAGCTCCGCCACGCCGACCGCGTACCAGACCGCCGCGCCACTCGACACCGCCGAGATGAGCACGATGCACAGCGGCGTGAAGATGAAGCCGCGCAGGATGTTCACCGCCGCGGATTCGCGCGTGCGCTTGGTGGAATACAGGTACGAGGAGAGAATCGTATTCATCGACGCGAACAGGAACGCCCAGCCGTGACGCGGTATCGCCGCTACGGATATCGCCGTGGCCGGGGCGTCCGCCCCGAACATCGCGCAGATGACCCCTCCGAGGGCGATTATCAGCCCGTATACAACGGCGCTGCCGCCAAAGCTGACGATAACGCCGGCACGCAGGAAATAGTGCAGATCCTCCTCGTTCTGGTCGCCGTAGCTGCGGCCGAACAGCGGCTGCATTTCCTCCGACACACCCATGAATATCGCATAGGCAAACGATATGATGTACCCGATTATCGAATACGCGTTCACTCCGTCGTCGCCGATGTACTTTATCAGTGTGAGGTTCATGCAGAGGATCGTCACCGGCGTTGTGAGCTGGGAGAGCATCTCCGGCAGGCCGCGCGTGAGTATCTTGCCGACAAGGGCTGCATCGAACTTCACCGGCGCTATTCTTAGCATGCCGCGCTTTTTGACAAAGTGCACGACGATTATCGCAAGTCCCGCCACCTGCGAGATGCCCGTGGCTATTGCCGCGCCCGCGATGCCCTTTTGCAGCGGGAAAACGAACAGCCAGTCGAGGAAAATGTTCAGCGCGGTGCTGACGATGGTGGAGGCCATGACGAACACCGGCGCGCCGTCGTTGCGGCCGAACCCCTGAAGGGTGGTCGATATGGCGGCGGGCAGCGTAAAGATGCTGTACCACAGCAGGTAGTCGCAGACCATGTCAATATAGTTCCCGTCCGCGCCGAGGAGCGCCGCCAGCGGCCGTGTGAACACGATGCCGATGACGGAGAACACCGTTGCAATGACGGCCGTGCAGCCCAGCGAATGCATGAACGCCTGATTCGCACCGGGGATGTCCCCGCGGCCAAGGCGTATGGCCGCAACCGTGACGCCGCCGATCGTCGTCAGCATGAAGGCCGCGCCTATCACCATGATGAACGGCATGGCGAGGTTCACCGCGCCCAGCGCGTCCGTCCCGACGCCGTTGCCGACGAACACGCCGTCAACTATCGTGAACAGGAAAAACGCGCACTGGCTCAGTACGGTCGGTATAACGTAATTTGCAACTTTTCTCGCTCTCTGATTCTTCATTTATTCTCCGTCTCGCCTAACAGCTCGGCTCTCGCTTTCTTCAGATTTTCAAGATGCCGCCGGAAAAGGCTGAGGTACAGCTCCCGCTCTTCCTCTGTGAAGCCGAGCATCGCGGCGCGCTCGATCTCGTCGACTATGCTTATCGTCCTGCCGCACAGCTCCCGCCCCGCTTCCGTCAGGACGATGCTTTTTCGGTTCCTCGTGCCCGGTATCGGTTCAAGCCGCACAAGCTCCTTTTTTACCAGCCCGCTCACCGCGGAATTTATTGTCTGTGCCGGGAAAAACCACTCCTCGCACAGGTCGTTCTGCGTCACGGGTTTGTCCGCGCGGCTGAGCGTATACAGCACCCAGAACGCGGTATTGTTCATGCCGAAATGCGCGGCATAATCATCGCCTATTCTGTCCGACTCCTTATACAGCCTGTCAAGCGTCTGCATCTGGCGTCTCAGTTTTTCGTCCATATCCGCACCTCCGATTTATAAATCCGATTTCGGAAACATTGCGCAGTTTACTCCGATTTCGGATGTTTGTCAAGTCCCGATTTCATGTTTTTCAAAAAAAGATTGAACAGCTTGCAGTTTTCTGATATAATGCGTAAAAGTATTTTTTGAAGGGGTGAACCTGTGATGAAGTTTTCATCAAAAATGGAAAAATGCGGTCTTTCTCCGATGAGAAAGTTTAACGGTTACGCCGACGAAGCCGTGAAGCGCGGCATAAAGATATATCATCTCAACATCGGCCAGCCTGATATAAAGACCCCCGACGCCTACTTTAAGGCCATGCGGGAGTTCAGCGAGCCTGTCCTCGCGTACGCTCCCTCCGCCGGCGTTCCCGCACTTATCGACGCGGTCTGCAATTATTACGACAATATCGGCGTAAAGCTGGATAAGAAGGATATCCTTGTCACCACCGGCGGCAGTGAGGCGCTTCAGATGACTATGGCGACGCTGCTTGACGACGGCGACGAGATCATCATCCCCGAACCGTTCTACCCGAACTACCACACCTCCGTCACCCTCGCCGGCGCTACCATCCATCCGCTGACGACCTGCCCGGAGGAGAACTACCGCTACGCCGTGCGCGAGCGCGTCGAAGCCTGCATAAACGAGCACACCCGCGCCATTCTGGTCACGAACCCCGGCAACCCGACCGGCACCATCCTCACGCCGGACGAGCTGAAGCTGATGCTTGACATCGCCAAGGAGCACAATCTGTTCATCGTCTGCGACGAGGTGTACAGAGAGTTCGTATACGGCGGCGAGCCGCTGCAAAGCGCGCTTCAGTACGAGGGCTATGAGGACAACGTTATCGTTATCGACTCCGTGTCCAAGCGCTTCTCCGCCTGCGGCGCACGTATCGGCCTGCTCATCTCCAAGAACAAGGAGTTCATGTCTCAGGCGATGAAATGGTGCCAGTGCCGTCTGTGCGCCTCCACGACCGATCAGGTCGCCGCCGCCGCGCTCTACTCCGTGGATAAGGACTATTTCTCCGCAACGCGCGACGAGTACAAGCGCCGCCGCGACACCATGGTCGAGAAGCTGTCGAGCATCCCCGGCGTTATCTACGCACAGCCGAAGGGCGCGTTCTATATAATGGCCGCCCTGCCCGTTGACGACGCTGACAAATTCCAGCTGTGGCTGCTCAACGAGTTTGACGACAACGGTGAGACCGTCATGTTCTCCTGCGGCGAGCCTTTCTACGGCACCCCCGGCAAGGGTAAAAATGAGGTTCGCATGGCGTACGTCCTCAAGCAGGAGGATCTCGCCCGCGCGATGGATATCCTCGCCGTCGCAATAAAGAAATATAACGAAACGCACTGAGCGATAAAAAAATTCCCATGAAGAAAAATTGAAGTGACCCCGAAAAGTTAGACAAATATTTTTAGCGCAAATTGTTCAAGC
>URPD01000045.1 GCA_900549645.1 uncultured Eubacteriales bacterium | reverse complement strand
ACGGCGCTCCGAAGCTCTCCGGCATCGACCCCAAGCACTATGAGGCGCTGCTCAAAGATGTGGAGGTGCTGAACCGAATGATGACTTCATGTTCCAATTTTTCTGCGGAGATCACAATCTCAGTATTTCCTCGCATTTCTCGCTTTGAAATTCAAATCGCTCTCGGTCGCTCGTCATTTCGGTCGGCCGATTTTTTGCTTTCTGCGGCCTTTTCTAGCCCTTGCTCCCCGAGAAATCGTTCACTTTCAGGGGCAATCGTTCACTTGGCTTACATAATTCGAGCAATTGTTCAAGTTGTCTCCAGCTTTTCGTAGTATCTGAGTAATTGTGCATCGCAGTACGACGCTACCACCCTTCTGATCTTATTTGAAATATTGTCCCAAATAGGCGGTACTATTTCAATTTGATCACTGGCCTTATCAAACTTCATCATGCCTTTCATTTCGAACCGCTTATAAGGATAGATGAGGATCGTACGCCTTGCCGCTTTTCGATCACCAAAGTGTTGTACAAAAGTACTCTCCGCTTTCTCAACGACTTTACCTTGATCCGCCCGGGTTTGGAAATAGTTTAAATAATAGTCGATGATATCAGACATGGACGCCCTTCCGTTGACGTCTGCGTATTCCATCATAGCCTTAATGAGAATAGGTTTATATGAAAAGCTCTTTTTCATATCGCTGACCTCATCAATAAACTGTTTGTATTGTTCCTCGGAGTTTGTACTAACTATGTCTTCCTCGGTTTGTTGCTCTACGCTTTTAGCTTCTCTTGACGAGTCTGCCAGCTGTCCCATTCTTTTTAATTCTTTTAAAAGCAGCAATGGGTCCTCAAAAGCTTCTTGTGAAAAAGAATCAATTGTGATCTCACTCATTTTCTTTCTTCGGTTCTTGATTCCTATCTCATGACGCAGTACTTATGTCTTCTTTTATGCGGTTTTCAATTTGCGCAATTTATTGTACATTATCTGTCGCAACCGCCGTGGCTTTTCCGCAGAAAAGGAATCCCACCCGCTGCGCCACGTCGGAGCAAAGTCCGCTCCGCTCAAAATCCGGCAGCTCGAAGCGAGTTGCCGGATTCTTCGTCTGTGCTTCCTTGCTCCTCCTTTCCAAATCGAACCCACTTCGTTGGGCTTCGATTTGGGTTTTTTTATTTACCGCCAATTGGTGGAGCGGCTTTATTCAACGAAATCCACCCTCACGGGTGGGTGAAATACGCTTCGCGTGTGAAATATGGCTTCGCCATGTGAAATGCCTGCGGGCATGGGTGGATTTTATTTCACTTTCCGCGCCAGCAAAATATTTCACCAAAACCCTTCTCCCATCCCCCCAACACGCAAAAGACCTCCGCATGGCGATGCCATGCGGAGGTCTCCTATTTTACACTTTCGCGTCTGCCGGGGGATCAGATGATCATGTCGACGATCTTCTCGATGCCCTGATTGTTGCCGTTGATGGCCATGCAGACGTCCCACGCGCGCCAGATAACGGTACGCAGGTTGCCGATCGCAACGCAGTCGCCGACACGGTAGATGGTCTCCTTGCCCTTGACCTTCTTGGAGGCAGTCTTGCCGCCAACAGGAGTGGGAACGAAGCCGATGCCGTTGACAACGCTGTCGCACTCGACGAAGAAGGTCTCGCCGGTCTGAACGTTCTTGACGGTGCAGCCCTTGTCGGTGATCTCGGTAACGGTGGAGTGCAGGTAAACGGGAACCTTGTGGTACTCCATAGCGTCACGCAGGAAGGAGGTGTTGGCAAGGCAGGTAGCCTGCGCCGCGATAAGGTCGCCGGCGTACTCGACGATGATCGGGTGCTTGCCGAAGTTCAGCAGCATGTCGTAAGCCGCCTCGCAGGAGGACTGGCCGCCGCCGATGAACAGAACCTTGTCGCCGACTTCCTTCTTGTCCTTGAGAACGTCAGTAAAGGTGAGGGTCTTCTCGAAGCCCTTGATCTGGGGCATCATTCTGGGGGTAGAACCGGTAGCGACGATGATATCGTCGAAGCCGCGGAGCGTGTTCAGGTCGTTGACCTCGGTGTTCATGTGAACCTCGATGCCGGCCTTCTCGATCTCGCGCTTGTACCAAGTGATGAGTTCCTTGTCGTTCTCTTTGAAGGTCATTGCGGAAGCAGTCAGGAACAGACCGCCCAGCTCATTGGTCTTCTCGAAGAGGACAGGGATGTTGCCCTGCTGCTTGAGGACGAGCGCGCATTCCATACCGCCGATACCGCCGCCGATGATGGCGACTCTCTTGGCCTTCTTTGTGGGTGCGATGTAGTATCTCTTATGCTGCATGGTGGTCGGGTTCAGAGCGCAGCGGCCAAGATGCAGGGAGTCCATGGTGTTCTGGAGGTTCGAGGTGCCCTTGTACTTTGCGAAGTTGAAGCAGCCGTTGTGGCAGCGGATGCAGGGCTTGATCTCGTCCTGACGACCCTCTTTGATCTTATGTACCCACTCGTGGTCGACGAGGTTCTGACGTGCGATAGCAACTGCATCCAGACGGCCGGCGGCGATCTCCTCAGCGGCCTTGACAGGATCCATACGGCCTGCGCAGACGACGGGAGCGTTGGTGAAGTTCTTGATGTGCTCGACGTACTTCAGGTTGCAGTTGTCGGGCATGTACTGTGGCGGATGTGCCCAGTACCATGCGTCGTAGGTGCCGTTGTCGCAGTTGAACATTGCGTAGCCGGCCTCCTCGAGGTACTTGACAGCCTTCTCGGACTCTTCCATGTCGCGGCCGAACTCCTCGAAGTCCTCCTCGTAAGGCATAGCGCCCTTGCCCCAGCCCTTGGTCTTGGAGACGACGGAGTAACGCAGGGAGACGGGGAAGTCGTCACCGGCATACTCATGGATGCACTTGACGATCTCGACAGGGAAGCGGAAGCGGTTCTCGAAGGATCCGCCGTACTCGTCGGTACGGAAGTTCCAGTTCTTCATGGTGAACTGGTCGAGCAGGTAACCTTCATGGACAGCGTGGATCTCAACGCCATCGACGCCTGCATCGCGCAGCTTCTTCGCGGTCTTACCGAAGGCTTCGACCATTTCCTTGATCTCGGCGCGGGTCATGGGACGGGACTTGAGATCCTCGTTCCAGCGGTTGGGGGTAGCGGAAGCGGACGCGCAGGAGTACTGAACGTCAACGATGGGGGAAGCGAGCTTGTTGAGGAAGTCGTGCTTGGCAAGGTAGCTCATCCAGCCGTTGATAGCCATGGAGCGGCCGAAGCCGGCGGCGAGCTGAATAAAGAGCTTGGAACCGGTCTTGTGGAACTCTTCCATGTAGGGCTTGAGTTCTTTGAACATACGGTCGTTCTGCCAGAGCCACTTGCGGCCGGGGATACCCATGGTATCACGAACGCACTGCATACCGGGGAGGATCAGGCCGACGCCGTCCTGCGCGCGGTTGAGGAGGAAGTAGGCGGCCTCCTTGTCGAAGTGGTTAGGCTCCAGCCAACCGAAGAGGGAGGTGCCGCCCATGGAACATTGTACGATGCGGTTAGGTATTTCCACATTGCCAATCTTCCACGGAGTAAATAGGGCATTATACTTTTCGTCCATGTGGTTCTTCCTTTCTTTTCCTTCTTATTATACGACGATGAAATATAGGATTTATCATCTGCCGTTTTCTACTGATCCGGGTCTGCGCTAAATCAGCGATTTGCAAAAATTAGTATAGCATGTATTTTCACAATTTGCAATTATACATCTCATAGTGATTGTACAACTTTTTGTTCGTATTGCTATCATGCTGGATTCCTGAATATAAAAATAGCACAAAAATTGGGGATTTTCAACATTGAAATGCATGCATTTTTTGAAGTATTTGTACGGAAGGGCTATGCTTTGCGCGCGTCCGCACGCAGCGCGTTGTACAATCTGCCGTGCCCAAGAGGCACCACGTCCATGCCGTAGGGGACGGCCTCCGTGCCATCCCGTATTGACAGGTTGAAAATTATGCAATGTTTAAATCGGCGCGCGCCAGTCCCAAACTATTGCCGCGAAGCGGCGCCCCTTCTAGGCCGCACCCCTGTCACCGCTCCGCACCCCCTTGGCGCCCCTCTTAGGGGAACTGGCGGCCATCGGCCGCCTGAGGGGTCGCCAGTCTCGGTATACTGCCATTGGATAAAAGACAAGACCACGTTGAAACCATTCCCCCTTGGCTTCCTTGTGTAAAGGGAGCTGTCAGCCGTAAGGCTGACTGAGGGATTGTTCGTGGCCTTGATCTATCACCAGTGTATAAAAGGCCCAGCATATAAAGCCCCCTGTCATTCCGAGACCAGTGCTCACACTGTTCGTAGGAATCCGCATCCCCTTTCGTCCGCACCTAAACCTCCCGCCATACAAAAGAGAACGGATTGCCACAGCCCGCCTGAGGTGTAAGTTTGCGAACTGGCTTCGCAATGACAGGTTAGTTTGGGTTGGTGCGTCTTTTTTACATTGACACAAAAAGCAAGAAATCGGGACGGCACCCAAGCCGTCCCGGTCCATATCAATTCCGCCTACGCCCCCGCTTCGAACGCGAGCTGTGCCGCGCCCCAGAGCGCGTCGTGCAGCGGGCGCACGGGCTCCGCCGTGCCGCCCAGCGCCGCGCACACCGCTTCGCGGTACACGTTATCCTCCGCGAGCAGCCCGCCCATCAGCGCGATGAGCGGCCGCTCGATCGCAAGCTCCCGCGCCAGCGCCGCCGCCAGTGCCCGCAGCTCCTCCGCCTCCCGGCGGAGTATCGCCGCGCTCTGCGCATCGCCTTCCGCCGCAAGCCGAAGCACCTCGGCCGCGAGCGCCGCGACCTCGGCCTTCGACGCGCCACGGTACATAAACTCAACTACCCCGCGCGCGTCCGCCGCGCGCGTCCGCCGCAGAACCGCGTCATGCAGCGCGCCCCGCGGCGCTCTGCCGTCCTCGCCGCGCACAGTCAGCGCCAGCGCGTCGCGCCCGATGGCGTAGCCGCTGCCGCCGTCGTCGATCAGATGCCCCCAACCGCCGACGCGCGCAAAGCGTCCGTTCCCGTCGACGCCGCAGCATATCGACCCCGTCCCGGCGATGAGTATCCCGCCCGCGCCGGCAATCGCGCCGCGCAGGGCTATCTCATGGTCTCCGCGCAGGACGAGCCGCCCCGCAAAGCCCGCGTCCGCAAGCTCGCGGCGGATTATCTCCCCCGCCGCGCCGACCGAAATTCCCGCGCTGCCGAAGCATATCGCGGCGCAGTCGGCCATGTCCCCGCAGGCGGCGAGCACCTCGCGCAGACGCGCGTCGAAGCCCGCCTCGCCGATGGCGGAAATGTTGAACGCGCCGAAGCTCTCGCGCCGCACGAACCGGTTTTCCGCCGTCCTTATCTCAAGCTTTGTGCTGGTTCCCCCGCCGTCTATCCCGGCTATGAACATCGCTCTCACCTCGTCAGATTTTCACCGGCATCCGCCCGGTACACTCGCCGCCGCACAGCACCTCGCACAGCGCCGCGAGGCTGTCCGCCGAATAATCCCAGACCGCGAGCCGCCCGATATTCTGCGGCAGCAGCGGCAGGTCGTAGGGGTTCCTGAGCGCCGCGGCGGTCATCTCTATGCCCGTCTCCGCCAGCGCCCGCGCGAGCTTCAGCTGCCCGTGGTAGATATGCGCGTTGCAGGTGGACATGATGATGTTCCCGCAGCCCGCCGCCATTTCGACAATTTTCGCTATCTCCGCGTCGTCCGGGTCTGTCGAACACACGGCGGCCTTCCCGCCGAAGCGCCGCTGCATGTACTCCGGGAACGGGCGCGCTTCGGGGTCGGCGTTCGACGCCTGCGTCATGCGGTAGTCCGCGCATCCGACGAAGAAGCTCCCCTCCCCCGCCGCGCAGATTTTTCCGCCCACGTGGACGATAGCGCGCCGCGAGACGTCCCGCGCCGCGGCGAAATCCTCCTCGCGCGAGCACAGCCCCGGTTCCGCCCCGATATCAGCGAAGCGCTCCTTCGCCGCGAGGATGCGGCGCACCGACTCCTCGGTCTCCGCCAAATCTATCTCGCCGCGTTCCGCCGCCGCGACCGCGGCCTCGGCGCTCTCGCGCTGAAGCGCGGTATTGCTGCACACGAACACCATGTCGACCCCGGCCTTCATCGCCGCAACGACGCCGTTCGCCGTGCCGTAGTGCAGGCGGATCGCGTCCATGACCATGCAGTCGCTGAGCACCAGCCCGTCAAAGCCCAGCCCGCCGCGCAGAATGTCGTGCATGATGCGGCGGCTCATCGTCGCCGGGACGCCCGACGGCTCGATCTGCGGGAACATAATATGGCTGCTCATTATCGCCGGAATTCCGGCCTCAATCGCGGTGCGGAACGGCACAAGCTCTGTCCGCTCCAGCTCCGCGAGACTCTTGTCGATGCAGGGCAGGCCGAGATGGGAGTCGACCGCCGTGTCCCCGTGGCCGGGGAAATGCTTGCCGCAGCACAGAAGCCCCGCCGCGCCGTAGCCGCGCACGGCCTGCGCGCCAAGCTCCGCGACCCGCGACGCGTCGTCGCCGAAGCTTCGCACACCGATGACCGGGTTCATGCTGTTGCTGTTGACGTCGAGGTCGGGCGCGAGGTTGAAGTTGACGCCGATGCCGCGCAGTTGGCGCGCGGTGATGCCCGCGCAGTCGTATGCGTCGCGGACGCGCCCCGTCGCGGCGATGGCCATGCTGCCGGGGACGTTCACGGCGTCGGCAGGCAGGCGTGTGACCATGCCGCCCTCTTGGTCGATGGTGATGAAAGCGGGGTGCCCCGTCTCGCGGCGCACAAGCTCCTGTATCTCGGCGCAGAGTCTGCGCAGCTGTGCCGTGTTTTCCACATTGTACCTGAAAAGTATCACGTTGCCGAGCTTGAACTCGCGCACAAGCTCTATGAATTCCTGCGGCAGTTCTGTACCCTTGAAGCCGAAAACCAGCCGTTGGCCAATCATTTCACGAATATTCACAACATTTTTCCCCCCGTTCAGTAAAGTCTGTACTTCTCACAGCGTAGCGCGAACTCCGCGCTCTCGCATTCGGCTCGGGCGAGCAGCGCGTCCGCGTCCCAGTCGGGTTTTTCAAACTCGCGGTGCCCCGCCAGCAGGCTGATGAAGGGCTTGCCGTCGGCGCGTACGGGCGGCAGGAAGCGGAAATCGTCCGGGTACAGCCGCCTCAGCAGGTCGAGCAGCCGCACGCCCAGCTCGTAGGGGCGCAGTGCGTCCGCGTCCATGACGTGCAGCTGTACGCCGCCGCACAGCTCGCCGCAGTGCTTCGAGGCCGTGGGCGTGAAGTATACCGGCGTCGCCGCCGCGCCGGGCAGGGCGAGGGCGGAGAACTCGCGGCAAAGCTCCTCCGCGTCGACAAACGGCGCGCCGATTATTGCGAATGGGTCAGCGGTGCCGCGCCCCTCGGAGCAGTTCGTGCCCTCGATGAGGCAGGTGCCGGGATAGAGCAGCGCCGTCTCGTAGCGCGGCATTGCTAGGCTGGGCATGACCCACGGCTTGCCCCAGTCGGGGAAGCTCATCCCGCGCGTCAGCCCCTCGCATGGGACGACGTGCAGCTCGCAGCCGAGCTTTTCCTCGGCGTTGAGCATCAGGGCGAATTCGCCGCAGCTCAGGCCGTAGCGCGCCGGGATGTCGTAGCAGCCGACGAAGCTCTCGACCGCGCGGTCGAGCACACAGCCCTCGGTAGATGCGCCCAGCGGGTTCGGCCTGTCGAGCACGACGAGCCGTTTGCCGTTCGCGGCGCAGTCCTCCAGTGCGATTTTGAGTGTGGAGATGAAGGTGTAGTAGCGGCAGCCGACGTCCTGAATGTCGTAGACGAGGGTGTCGAAGCCGTCGAGCGCGGCGCGCGGCAGGCGCTTGGAGTCGCGGCTGTACATGCTCATCATGGGCAGGCCGCTGACGCGGTCGACGCCGCCGTCGAACAGTGCGCCCGCGGGCATGTCGCCGCGGACGCCGTGTTCGGGCGCGAGCAGCAGCCGCAGGTCGAAGTTTTGGCGCAGGACGTCAATGCTGCCGACGTTGTCGGAGCTGCGCCCGGACGGCGCGGTGATCAGCGCGACGCGCCCCGCGAACAGCGGCGCGAATTCCGCCGCGCGGTCGATTCCAAATTTCAGCATGGCTGTCCTCCTTGACAAAGCTGAACGCCGAGATTAAAATTCAAATATACGGTATTTATCGGTGGGGGCGACGAACCCGTCAAAATTTTTCGTAGGGGACGGCCCCCGTGCCGTCCCGCGAATCTGCGGTCATGCACTGCGAAAAATCGGCGCGACAGGTCGAAATAACCTGTCATTGCGAGGAGCGCAGCGACGTGGCAATCCGTTTTCCTTACGCATAATGCTTATTCTACCTGCGCTGCATGTGGGATGCGGATTCCCACGACCAGTGTCTCGCGACGGCGGCATACCACGATTCATTGATTTGCCGCCTAGTCCCTTTAGGGAGAATGGCAGAGGTTCTCCATACATTACCTATTCTTTTATTCCATGACAACAACCCAAATCTAGAGTCGTGTGTAAAAGACATAGCTCCCCCACCCCACACTATACCACAAACTGGAGATCACCCATGGAACATCCGATTCTGACCCTCACAACCAAACCCTCGCGGCTGGTGATCGGCTTCATGTCCGGCACGTCCGCCGACGGGGTGGACGCGGCGCTGGTACGCATCACGGGCTATGGCCGCGAGACGAAGGCCGAGCAGCTGGAATTCTGCTTCGTGCCGTTTGAAGCGCCGGTGCGCGCGGAGATACTGCGCCTCGCGGGCGGCGGCGCGGCGACGGCCGCGGACTTCTGCCGCATGAATTTCCTGCTGGGGAAGCTGTACTGCGAAGCGGGGCTGGAGCTGTGCCGCAGGGCGGGCGTCGCGCCGGGCGATATCGACCTCATCGGCAATCACGGCCAGACCTTCTGGCACATCCCGGTTGAAGAGGAATACCTCGGCCGCCGCATCCGCAGTACCCTCCAGCTCGGCGGCGACGCGCTGCTGGCCGAAGAGTTCGGCTGCCCGGTCGTCGGCGACTTCCGCGTGCGCGACATGGCGGCAGGCGGGCTTGGCGCGCCGCTCGTGCCGTATACGGAGTTTCTGCTGTACCGCAGTGAGACGGAGTGCGTCGCTCTGCAGAATATCGGCGGCATCGGGAATATAAGCTTCCTGCCCGCGGGCTGTGGGCTGAACGACGTGCTCGCGTTCGACACCGGCCCCGGCAATATGGTCATCGACGCCCTGACCGCGCGGCTCACCGGCGGCGCGCAGAGCTATGACGACGGCGGCAGACTCGCGGCGGCAAGCCGCGTCTCGCCGGAGCTGCTGGCATATATGCTGGACGACGGGTATCTGCGCCGCCGCCCACCCAAGACCACCGGCCGCGAGGCCTACGGCCCCGACTATGTCGCGCGGCTGCTGCACCGTGCGGAGGAGCTGTCCGCCCCGCTTGGGGACGCGCTCGCCACGGCGACTCGCTTCACTGCGGAGTGCATCGCCGCCGCGGTGCGCGATTATGCGCCGCAGCCGCCCGCGAAGCTTATCGTCGGCGGGGGCGGCAGTATGAACCGGACGCTGATGGGGCATATCGCCGCGCTGCTGCCGGGCTGTGCCGTGATGACGAACGAGGCGCTGGGTTATGACAGCAACGCCAAGGAGGCCGTCGCCTTTGCCATTCTCTCAAACGAGGCGGTGTTCGCCCATTGCAATAACGCCCCCTCCGCCACCGGTGCCGCCCACCCCGTCGTCATGGGCCGCATAAGCCTGTGAGGGGGAGCAGGAGCACCCAGTGTTGAACCTTCGCCGTGGAGCGCTGCCCCGTTGCGCCAGTCCAAAACCTTCGCCGCGAAGCTCTGCCCCTTTTAGGGGAAGTCCCCAGTGCGCACACTGGGGAAAGGGGTCGCCGGAGTTGTGACACGAGCAGAGTGCCAAAGAAAGTACGCACCCAAACAACCATCGTAGGGGACGGCCTCTGTGCCGTCCCTTAAACCGTGCGTCTTGCACCGCGCAAAAGTTAATGTACCCTATCTTGGCTTCCTCTGACGAGGGAGCTTTTGACGAGGTCTCACCCCAACACGTCCGTCCCCCCAACATTCACTCCCCGAAGAAGTACCCGAAGCAATCCTCGACGGAGTCGTTCCAGAAGCGCCACGTATGCGCGCCCGCGCGGTGGTCGAAGCGGTGCTCCGCGCCGAGCGAGGTCAGAAACGCGTCAAATTTCACGTTGTCCTCATACAGCCCATCCTGCTCGCCGCAGGACAGATATATGCCCGGAAAGTTCTTCTTTTCATCAAAAACGTCCTGTGCCAGCCGGTACAGGTCATTTTTTGTGCCCTCAGGGCCGTCCGTGCCGAATATTGCCCCGCGTTCGCGGGCGTGCTCCGGGGTCTTGACCGAGTACACCGGCCGGCGGATATCCACAACGCCGGAGAAGCTGCCCGCCCCGGCGTAGCGCTCCGGATACGTCAGCACGCACTTCAGCGCCCCGTAGCCGCCCATCGACAGCCCCATGACATAGCGCTTCGCGCGCTCGTCCGGCAGACCGAACATCCGCTCGCACATCGCGGGCAGTTCCACGGCGACGTAGCTGAAATAATCCAGCCCCGCCGCCATGTCCGCGTAAAAGCTGCGCTGCACCTCAGGCATCACGACCGCAAGCCCCCGCTCCCGCGCGAACTGCTCGACCGCGGTGTACCGCGTCCAGCCGCTGCTGTTGTCGGACAGGCCGTGCAGCAGATAGACGGTGTCCGCCGCGCCCAGCTCGCCCTCGTCGGGCAGGATGACGCGCAGAGCCGTCGCCATATTCAGGGTCTTTGAAAAGACCTCACAGTTCAGAAAAGCCATTATTTCTCCTCCAGTGCCGCGGCGACTCTGCCCCCGGCGGCGTTCAGCATTTCCGCGGCGCGCGGCGCGTCCACTCCGCGCAGGAGCATGACGATCGCCTGCTTGCAGACGTAGCCGCATTTTTCGAGCGCGGCGACGGCCTCGTCCTCGCCCACGCCCGTCGTCTCGCAGACTATCGTGACACAGCGGCGGACGAGCTTCTCGTTCGAGGGCTTGACGTCGACCATGAGGTTGCCGTAGACCTTGCCGAGCTTTATCATCGTGCCGGTCGAGAGCATGTTCAGCACCATTTTCTGCGCGGTGCCGCTCTTCATGCGCGTGGAGCCGGTGATGACCTCCGGCCCCGGAGCCGGGGCGATGCCGACGTCGGCGATGCGGTCGATCTCAGAGCCGGGGCAGCAGGTCAGGCCGATGACCGCCGCGCCTATGGATCTCGCGTACTCCATCGCGCCGAGCACGTACGGCGTGCGGCCGCTGGCCGCGATGCCGACGAGCACGTCTTTCGCGCCGAAGCCCACGTCGCGCAGTTCCTGTTCGCCAAGCTCGCGCTTGTCCTCCGCGCCCTCGACGGCCTTGAACACCGCGCTGTACCCGCCCGCGATGATGCCGCGCACGAAGTCGGGGTCGACGGAGTAGGTCGGTGGGCACTCGACCGCGTCGAGCACGCCGAGCCGCCCGGAGGTGCCGCAGCCGCAGTAGACGAGGCGGCCGCCGTCGCGCAGGCGGGAATATATCAGGTCGATGGCCTCGGCGATCTGCGGGCAGACCAGCTCCACGGCCTCGGCCACTTTTTTGTCCTCACTGTTGATGAGCCGCACCATCTCGCTGGTCGGCAGCTCGTCGATATGCGCCGTGCGCGGGTTGCGCTGTTCGGTCGCAATGCGTCTCAGATCAAGTTTGTCGCTCATTTGTCCCAATCCTTTACTATATGCATCTGCTCCGGCTGGATCATAAAGCATTCGCAGTATTGTCTGCGCCCCTCGATGCCGCGCAGGCGCTTGAGGTGCGCGTAGTATTCTTTGTAGGGGAAGCTCGTGCTGTGCACGGCGAACCAGTGGCAGTCGATGGCCTTTTCCCACAGCTCGTAGCCCGCGCTGACGTCGAGGTAGACGTAGGGCTTGAAGTCTATGGCGTCCTCCCAGTTCTCGGCGAAGTAGAGCGAGCGGGCGAAATGCTTCGGCAGCTCGCGCCGGAAGCCCTCGATCGCGGCGTAGAACCACGCGTCCACGGCGATGCGGTGACAGGCGGCGTGATCCTTGTGCATACTTTTTTCGTGGTGGGTGACGATGATGTTGGGCTTGACGCGGCGGATCACGTCGCAGACCTCGAAGCGCACCTCGTCGTTGTCGGGCAGCAGGCCGTCGGGGTGGTCGAGCACGATGGCCTCGCCGCCGAGCATGGCCGCGAAGCGTTCAGCCTCGGCGACTTTGTTTTTTCTGTATTCGAGGACGTCCGCACCGGCGGGCGCGCCCTTCTCGCCCGCGGTGAGCGCGAGCGTCACCGCCCGTCCGCCGGCCACGGCGCAGGACGCGAGCAGCGCCCCGGCTGTCAGCTCCATGTCGCCGACGTGCGCGCCGATTGCGAGTATCGTTTTCCCCGCCGCAGTAGCGGCGGATGTTGTAGTGTTCGTGTTGCTCATGTTTATCCTCCATGTGTTTGCGGTGATATTTGCGGTTGTTGGGTGGAAGTTTTGCGGTGCTAATCTAAAATTTTCTCGTAGGGGACGGCCTCTGTGCCGTCCCGTTTCGCAGATTGCAAATATGTGGTGTCTCAAAACGACGCAGAATCCTCAATCTTTGCCGCGACGCGGCGCCCCTTCTAGGGGAGATGGCGGCCATCGGCCGCCTGAGGGGTCGCCCCTCTGTATTGTTGCCTGCGTATTCGCCTGAAAATGGCGCTTGACGTAGATTCTGCTGCACAATCCCTCTGGTTCGGCTTGCGCCGAACCACCTCCCTTTACATCCCCAAGGGGACTAGCTTCGCGTCGCAAAGGGAGGCAAGTGCGCCGATCCCCCCCGCTAAATCTCCTTCACCATCACGGCGAAGAAGCGCTTCGTCTCGAAGCCGGCGCTTTTATAAATGTTCTGCGCGTGATTATTTATCCCCGTGAACAGCGACATGTACCGCGCGCCGCAGTCCTTCTCGGCCTGACACAGCTTATAAAACAGCAGCGAGCCAAGCCCGTGGTTCTGGAAGCCGGGGCCGACGGCGATGCCGGCGAAGTAGCCGCGCCCGGTCGGCTCCGGGTACACGGGGCCGGTGAAGCCCGCGACGGTATTTCCCTCAAGGCCGACCAGCAGCCGCATCCCGCCGTGCGCGGCGGGCGGTATTTCCTCCGACCACATCGAGTTATTCAGCGACTCGACCATCTCGTCCACGCCCTGATGCACGCCCTCACGGTACCAGTCCACAAAGTACCCGTTTTCGGCCATTTTACGCTCTTTTTCGCGCATTTTCTCAGGATATTGGAAGTCGCTCAGGTCGAGATGCATGGCCTGCTCGGTCGTCGCCTCGACCCAGCCGAGCGCGAGCATACGGCGGTAGAGCGCGGTGTCGGTGGGGATGCCGGGCATGTTGTTGTGCTGGTGCCCGTCGGTGCCGGGGATGACCCACGGCAGGCGCACGGGGTTGAAGCAGGTGACGGCGGCGACGCTTTTGCCCGCCGCGCGGAAGGAATCCTCAAGCGCCGCGAGGAGCAGTGCGGTGTTTTCGTCGCTGTCGGCGGCGAGGTCGAGCAGCAGACAGGAGAAGTAGCCGCGCACTTTGCCCTGCGCGAGCGCGTCCCCGGTGACGCCGCTGACGAAGCCGCGTACGCCGTCCGCGCTCGTGAGCACGAAGCTGTGCTTTTCTGAGAAATTGGGATGGCGCAGCAGCAGCGCGTCAAGACCCTCGGCGCTCTGCGGCGCGTAGCCCATGGTCTGCGCCCCGGTGGTGTTCCACAGCCGAAGCACCTCCGCCGCGTCGCCGCGCGTGTAGTTTCTTATCGTCATGTTGTTCCTCCATGCGGTATTATGCGTAATTTTTGTTGTGCGGTGCCCACTCGGCGCCCCTACTAGGGGAGCTGTCAGCGAAGCTGACTGAGGGGTCGCCAGGGTTGAGGGAGTGTCAATAGGTAAAAGACCGTCTGCACCCCCGCCGGGCAAAAACGGCGCACCGCAGGATGCAGTGCGCCCGTTATATCGCCGTATCAGCCCTTGACCGCGCCGATGGTGACGCCCTCAAGGAAGTATTTCTGGAGCGCGAAGAACAGAATGAACATCGGCAGCGCCGAGAGCGTCGCGCCCGCCATCATGGGCGCAAACAGCGTCTCATTGGCGAACTTGAAGGTCTTCAGGCCGACCTGAATGGTGAACATATAGTCCTTGCTCGTGACGAGGAACGGCCAGAAGAAGGTGTTCCACGTCGACAAAAACGTGTTGATCGCCATGACCGCGAGCACGGTTTTCGACAGCGGCAGGATGATCTTCACGAAAATCTTGAACTGATGGCAGCCGTCCAGCTTTGCGCTCTCGATGAGCGGCGTGGGGATGCTGGTGAAAAACTGCTTTGCGAGGAAGATGTTATACGAGGTTACGACGCCGGGCATGATGAGCGCGGCGTAGGTGTTGGTCATCTTGAGCTTGTTTGCGATGAGGATGTACAGCGGCACCTGCGTGACCTGATAGGGTATCATCATCGCCACGAGGATCATCGCAAACATCCACTTGCGCCCCTTGAAGTTGATCTTCGAGAAGGCGTAGCCCGCCATGGACGCGAAGATGACGTTGCCGACGACCGTCGCGGTAGCGACGATGAGGCTGTTGAGGATCCAGCGTCCGGAGTATTTGCTGAAGTCGAAGAAGGCTTTATACGAATCAAGCGTCCACTTCGACGGGAATATCGACCTCGTGTTGCCCGCGGTAGCGATCGCGGGGCCGAAGGAGGACATTATCATATAGAAGATCGGGAACAGCGCCAGCACCGCGAACAGCACCAGCAGCAGCGCGATGACCGCGTTTCTGGCGTGGAGCTTTTTACGGTTGTTCAGATGCTGGGAATATAAGCCGGTAGTAGCCATAGGTCCCTCCTTCTCAGTATTCGACGTCCACGCCCATGAGCTTGAACTGGAGCATGGAGATGAGCGCGATGACTATCGCAAGCAGGATCGCCTGCGCGCAGGCAAGACCGAACTTGGAGTATTCAAAGGCGTTTTTGTAGATCAGCAGGCCGATCATGGTGGTGCTGTTGTCGGGGCCGCCGCCGGTCATCATAAAGGCGTTCTGGAACACTTGGAACGAGCCGATGACGCCGGTGACGAGCAGGAATAGCGTCGTCGGTTTCACGAGCGGGAACACGATGTAGCGCACCTTCTGGAAGAAGGTAGCGCCGTCGAGCTCGGCGGCCTCAAAGTAGCTGTTGTCGATGCCCATGAGGGCGGCTATGTAGATGATGATGTTGGCGCCCTGACCGGATAGGATGGCCATCAGCATCAGGGAGAGCATCGAAGTCTTGCTCGACGAGAGCCAGTTCTGCGCCGGCAGACCGAAGAAGGTCATCACCTGATTGAACAGGCCGTCGGGCGAGGAGTCGTAGAGCCAGAGCCACACGACCGACAGCGCGACGCCGGAGGCGATGCCGGGCAGGTAGTAGATGGACTTGAACACGGACTGCACGCCCTTGCGGAAGGGCAGGATCATAATAGCGATAGAGAAGGCTATCAGCAAAGACAGGGGCACGACCACCGCGGTGTATACTATGGTGTTCTTGACCGCTTTGAAGAACAGCTCGCTTTTGAAGGTGTCCTGATAGTTTTTAAGCCCGATGAATTCGGAGCCGAAGGGCTTGTACTTCAGGAAGCTTGTTTTGACCGCGCTCAGCACGGGGTAGAGCGTGAAAATGCAGAACACCAGCATGGCGACGAATATGAATGCATAGCCCCACCAGTCGTCGTCCTTGAGACGGAACCTGCGCGAGCCTATCCGTTCGCCCTTGTATTTGCTCATAGCCTTACCTCCAGAAAATCTCGATTGTGCGTGGGATGTGCGGGGGATGGTTGCGGGGGTGTGGATTGTGCGGGTTTTTAATCTTTTGCCGCGAAGCGCTGCCCCTCCTAGGGTAGTGCAACGGCGGCGCGGTAGTGAATGACATGCCGGGGGCATGTCAGAGCCGCGCCGTGACC
>URPD01000044.1 GCA_900549645.1 uncultured Eubacteriales bacterium | reverse complement strand
CCAAATCTTTGATTTGGCTAATGCGAACTTACACCTCAGGCGGGTCGTGGGAATCCGTATCCCCGTTACACAGCACAAAAAATGCTACTGTCACAAAGAGAACGGATTCCCACGTCGCTTCGCTCCTCGGAATGACAGGTGAGTTTTGGATTGATGCGTCGATTTGTACGTTAATGCAAGGCGCAAAATTTACGGGACGGCCGCTGTGCCGTCCCGTTTCTGCATTCATTTCACAACACAATAACATCCCCGCTGATGCCAGGGTCATGGCTCGCAAGCACGGCGGCGCAGCCGGGCGACGCGGCTTCGGCGTGTATCCACTCCAGCGACTTCCGCTGCGCCAGCCGGTTGAACCCGAAGCCCGGCACAATCATTTCCTCCCACGAGCGCGGCGAATATGCCGCATCGGCGGTCAGCAGCGCAAAGCGGCTCCCGTTCTGAATCTTGGCGGCGAATTGCCCGTCCGTGTGGCCGGGGACGTTTATGAGCTGCACACTGCCGTCGCCGAACAGATCGCACGACCAGCGGTTCGGCCCGATGGGCGTACCCTTGTACCAGAACACGTCGATCGGCCTGTCGCGCCACAGCTCCTTCGGCTCGCGCATGGCGTAGACCGTGCGGCAGCTCCAGAACCGCTCTTCCTCGGCCATGAGAAAGCGCTTTGCGCCTGTGAGATGGCGGATGCCGCTGACATGATCCGGGTCGAGATGACTTATGAGCACACAGTCGATATCCTCCGCCTGCAGCCCAAGCGCCGCCAAGCGCTCGTCGATTGCCTCGCCCTTCAGTAGCGTCGGGTGGTAGAGCGCGGCCAGCCGCTCCGGCAATATGCGGCGCACGGCCTTCACGTCATAGCGCCCGTCCGGGCTTATCTCGCGGCACCAGCCGCAGTCGAACAGCAGCCGCCCCCGCGGATGCTCTATCAGAAACGCGAACACGGGCAGTTCGACGCGCGCCCTGTCCGGACAGAGCGCCATTTCCGCCGCACCGCGCAGCCCAAGCTCGCCGCCGTAGGCCATCTTCGGCGACACGCGGATGCTGCCGCAGCGCAGGGGATAGATCCGTATATGCTTCTCTTCGCTCAAAATATCACCGCCTGATTTTTGTTGACCGTGTGGTTATAAAAACATATTACCACCCATAAAAACGAAAGTCAAGTTATTGACAATGCCGGAAGAATGTGCTATTTTTTATTATTGACCAAACGGTCAATAATAAAAATTCTGGGGAGGATATTGAAATGTCATCCAAGGAGAAAAATACCGTCCGCCTGCTGGACACGAAGCTTGACGCGAAAACCACCAAGACAATGGTCATCTGCGCGGTAATCATGCTCGTGTCGGTGCTCATCCACGACGGCGACCATATCCGTCAGGCCGTCAACTGGGGCTACACCATCCCGCTGTCGCTCTGGGCGCTGAACCTCATCGTCTACGTGCTGCCCGTCGTGTCCCTCTTTCTGGCCAAGAGCCGCCGCATGTCCGCGACGCTCGTCAGCGCGCTAGGCGGCATCGTCACCTCGCTCTCGTTCGTTGTGCTGCACTGCTTCGGCTCCTCCAGCGGCCTGAACTGGGGCATCTGGAACTTTACATATTTTGAGCTTATCGAGGGCGTCTGGTACGACGCGGGCAACGGCATGCAATTCTATCAGGGCGTCGATACCCTCAGCTGGATCCTGCTCTTCCACGTGCCGGTGTTCTGCCTGCCCTGCTCCGTCATCTCTCTCAAGAAGTTTTTCGAGATCAAAAAGGCCGTTGAGGCCGAAAACGCGGCAAAATAAGAATTATATCAACTGATACGGGGGACAGCGTCTCCCGTATCGGACGTATTGAGCAAGGTGTCCGCAATGAAAGAAATTTCCCTGAAAATCAGCGATATCGACTGCGCGGCCTGCGTCGAGCGGCTGAACCGCGCAATCAGCGCCGTGAACGGCATACGCGACGCGGCGGTGAACTATGCGTCCGGCCGCGCGCTCATAAGCTATGACGAGGGCGCGGCAAGCATCGCGTCGATTGCCGCCGCGGTGAAAAAGGCGGGCTTCGGAGTCCCGGCGGACAGCGTGGAGCTGAAATGCCCCGCGCTCGACGCGGAGACGATGAGCCGCGCCATCGCCGCACTGCGCGCCTTGGAGGAGGTGCAAAGCGCGGAGCAGAACGCCGAGACCGGCGGCATCCTCGTCCGCGTCTGGCCCGTGAATCCGGACAGCCGCCGTCTGCTGGCGGCGTTGCGCGAGGTTGGCGTGTGGGCGGAGCAGGGCGAGATGACGAGCGGTGAGGAGGAGTCGGAGGTCAGAAAGCGGCTCTTGCTGCTGAGGCTCATCGCCGCCGCGACGCTTCTGAGCGTGCCGCTCGTCTGGGAGATGCACTACCTCGTCCAGTTCGTGATCGCAACGGTGATCCAGTTCTGGCCGGGCATGTATTTTTACCGCGGAGCTTGGCGCGGCCTGCGCAATGGGACGATGAACATGGACGTTCTTGTCGCGCTGTCAACGACGATAATTTACCTGTATAGCAGCTACGTCGGCTTCACCGTTCCTGTCGGGAAGATGCTGTACTTCCTCTCCGACGGCGTACTAATCGCGCTGCTGCTGTTCGGGCGCTACCTTGAGCAGCTCGCCATGGGCGAAAGCTCGCAGGCGATACGCCGCCTTATGCGGCTCCGGCCGAAAACCGCGCTTGTGCAGCGCGGCGGCGAGGAGAAGGAGTTGAGCATCGAGGAAATCGAGGAGCACGACGTCGTCATCATCCGGCCGGGGGAGCGCATCCCCGTGGACGGCGTGATAATCGAGGGGCGCTGTGCGGTCGACGAGTCGCTGCTGACCGGGGAGAGTCTGCCGGTCGATAAATCCGAGGGCGACGAGCTGCTTGGCGGCACGCTCAACCGCTCCGGCAGTGTGAAGCTCGCGGCGACGCGGCTTGGCAAGGACTCCGTTCTGCAGCAGATAATCGAGCTTGTGCAGCGCGCGCAAAGCTCAAAAGCGCCCGTGCAGCGGCTGGCGGATAAAATCGCGGCGGTGTTCGTGCCGGGGATGATCGCGCTGGCGGCGGGGGTGTTCTGCCTGTGGTTTTTCGCGCTCGCGCCCGGCGACTGGGACAGGGCGATAAACTGCCTGTGCAGTATGCTGGTCATCGCCTGCCCCTGCGCGCTCGGCCTCGCCACGCCGACGGCCATCATGGTCGGCACCGGCCGCGCGGCGGAGCTTGGCGTCCTGTTCCGGAACGGCGCTGCGATAGAAAACTGCTGGCGCACGGGCGCGGTGGTGTTCGACAAGACCGGCACCCTCACATGGGGGCAGCCGGAGGTCACGGAGCTGCTGCCCTGCGGCGTGACTTCACCGCAGGAGCTGGCGGTGTGCGCGGCGGCGGTCGAGCGGCTGTCGGAGCACCCGGTGGCGCAGGCGGTGTGCCGCGGCGCGGCGTTCGGCTGCGCGGGGATGCTGCCGCCAGAATTGACGGATTTTGAGAATCTGCCCGGCCTCGGTGTGACCGGGAAAACAGGCGGCGAAACGCTTGCGGCGGGGAGCCGTGAGCTGATGGCGCGGTTGGGCGTGGATATATCGCCGCTTGCCGCGCTGCCCGACGTCCGTAATCAGGCGAAAACCGAGGTCTGCGTCGCCCGCGGCGGGAAGCTGCTGGGCGTCATCGGCGTGGCCGACAGGCTCCGCCCGGACGCGGCGGAGACAGTGCGGCGGCTGAAAAAGCTTGGCGTCGAGCTGTGGCTTATAACCGGCGACAACGAGCGCACGGCGCAGGCTGTCGCCGCGGAATGTGGCATAGAACACGTCCTCAGCGGCGTTCTGCCGGAGAATAAGGCCGAAAAAGTGCGCGAATTGCAGTCGCGCGGCCTGAAGCTCGCCATGGTCGGCGACGGTATAAACGACGCGCCCGCCCTCGCCGCGGCGGACACGGCGATAGCCATGGGCGGCGGGACGGACGTCGCAATCGAGTCGTCCGACATAACGCTGCTCGGCGTCAGACTGAGCGCCGTGCCGGACGCGCTGGCGGTCTCGCGCGCGACGATGGGCGCGATAAGGCTGAACCTCGCGTGGGCGCTGCTGTATAACGTCCTGTCGGTCGGGGCGGCGGCCTTCGGCGTCGTCAATCCCTCGATGGCCGCGGCGGCGATGAGCCTGTCGTCCATCGCGGTGCTGATGAATTCACTGCGGTTGAAGAAGGCGGAGGAGAAAAAATGAGCGCGTATACGACGGAAATTTTGGATATGAAGCTTGGCGGCATGGTATGCCGCTCCTGCGAGGACGTGATCGCCGCGGCGCTGCTCGCGGAGCGCGGAGTCGTCGACGCGGACGTCAGCTATTATAAGAGCGCCGCGCGCGTGAAGTATGATCCCGCCATCGTCACGCCGGAGCGGCTGGAGCAGTGTGTGAAAAACGCCGGTTACGGCGTGGGCGGCGGGGGACTCGGCGGCGCGGCGGCGGACGCCATAAGCGCGGCTGCCGTTATCCTGTTGACGTGGCTCCTGACGCGGTACGCGAAGCCGGGAGCTCCCGTTCTGAGCGCCGGTATGAGTCTGCTTCAGGTGCTGCTGCTCGGTATGGTCACGAGCGTGCACTGTCTCGGCATGTGCGGCGGCATCGCCATGGCGCAGGGCGGGGGTATCGACGTCGGGCGCGGCGCGGAGCTTCGCGCCGCCGCGGCCTATAATCTCGGCAGAGTCGCGGCCTATACCGCGGTGGGCGCGCTTTGCGGCGGGCTTGGCGCGGCGATAAGCTACGGCGCGCAGACGAGGTCCATGGTCTTTACGCTTGCGGGCGCGGCGGTTGCGCTCATGGGCATGAATCTGTCCGGCTCCGCCCCAGCACTGCGGCGGCTTGCGGCACAGCTCCTGCCGCGCAGACGCAGACTGCCGAAGGGCGGCGCGCCGCTGATAGCGGGTCTTGCGACGGGGCTTATGCCCTGCGGCTCGCTCTATGCGATGTGGACGTATGCCGTCGGCACCGGCTCCGCCGTCCGCGGCGCGGCGGTGATGCTGTGCTTCGCCGTCGGCACCGTGCCGGCGCTGTTCCTGCTTGGCGTGTGCAAGGGGCTTGTCCCGCCGAAGCTGAAAAAATACGCGGCGCGCGTGTCATCCGTGCTCGTCACGGCGATGGGGCTGAAAATGCTCATCGCCGGTCTGAAGCTTGGGAACTTTATATGAAAAAAGGCTGTCATTATGTAATGACAGCCTTTTTGTATCAGTGTCGATTGTGGTAACTCCCTTGGCTCCCTCTTATGTATAAACTCCTTTTCAATTCCAAATTATCTTGAATTCCCGCCCTCAGGCTTCGGGCATTTTCTTGTATCTCTTGAAGCACAGCCCCGCGAACACCGCGCACAGCACGCCGCTCGCGAGCATGATATACAGATATCCGATGTCCTCGCCCGTGCCCACAATCAGCGCGTACACGATGCCGATAAGCGCAACTGCCGCGCCCGTGATGCCGCCGAGACTCAGCGCCCCGAAGCCCCTGTAAACGCGAGCCTTGGGCAGAACATAGTCCAGCTTCTGTATGCGCTCGCTTATAAGCTCGACCAGCCCCACCAGCATGAGGAGCGCGGGGATAATGGCCAGCACGGCCACTGCCGCCAAGCCCCAGTACTGCATGAACTCCGGCTTCTCCACGAAGCATTCCACCAGAACGACATAGTAGGCAATCCACCCGATGTTCCCGAAAATGTCATATACGATCCACCTCGTAGGTGTGATATCAGTCTTGTACATATCAGCCCTCCAGCCTTGATTTTGCCCTGCGCAGGACAGCCGAAAGCACTGAGCCGCGCGTTACAGCTTCACGTTCGGGTTCGTGTACTGCCCGTGCCGCCGCGTGTTTTCGCCGCGTCAGAAGAAGCTTGCACCGTTCCGCTTCCGCCTTGCGGCAAAAGCTGCACTCTGCAATCTCCTTCTTCCTTCTCAAATCAAGCCCACTTCGTTGGGCTTTAATTTGAATTATAGGACTACGACACATCTGCGTCTCAAAAAGCAAAAATCACTCGAAAATCCATCCCTGTCAGGTGCGAAGCAGTTTTGACGGAGCAGAAATGTGGCCAGACGATGAAAAGGCCGCAGAGAATACTTACTGTATTGTCAAGGACTTTGAAGAAGTATGGGCGCATTTCTGCCCGCCAAAACCGTGTTTGCCCTTGTCAACTGATGGTATGCGAATTTCGGACATCGGTGCAGACAGCCGAGGCACATCACACACTTGTCCTTGACCCAAACGGGCTTGCCGTCCCGCATCTCGATGGCCTGCACGGGGCACTTCTTCGCGCACAGCCTGCAGCCGATGCAGCCGCCCTCGACGCGGAGCTTCGCGGTGAGCCGCGCGCTGTTGTTGTAAATCGGCTGGGATATCAGCTCGGTGATGAGCGCCGGAGTGCGCGGGAACATGTGCCGGCTTGTGCGGCGCTCGCTCACGCCGCGTATCGCGCGGTCGATACCTGCTTCCGTCGTGCCGGTGAATCTCGCCGTCTTTTCGCTCGTCGAGAGGTCGAAAACAGGCGTCCATGTGTCTGCCATGCGCACAGAGTAGTACGCGTCGATTTTCCGCCCGCGTATGGCCTTGACCACCATGACTCCGGCAGCGCCGGGGGTCGTCCCGTAGGTGGCGATGAAGAACAGGTAGCCGGTCTTGAACAAAGCCTTGCCGAGAAATTCCCCGACGATGCTCGGCAGTCCTCAGAAGTAGGAGGGGGACACGATGCCGATGACCTCGTCCTCAAAGGCATAGCGGCCTTCGCGTATGCAGTCGACGATGGACAGCGTCTCCTGCCCCTCGGCCTGCGCGAGCCGCGGGGCGACATATTTGCAGTTTCCCGTCGCGGAAAAATATAGAATCATAACATTCTCTCCCTGCGCCGTCTATCGCCGACTCAGACCGTCAGCTCAATCAGATTCTGCTCGATGGCGACGATGCAGCTTTCGTAGTAGCCGTCGCCCGTCATCCTTGGGCCGCTGATGACCTCATAGCCGTCGGCATTGAGTCTTGCGGTCAGGGCGTCCACCTTTCCCCGGCTGCCCACGCTAAAGGCGATGTGCGCGTAGCCGGTGCGGGCGGACTCCTTCGGCAGCTCTGCCATCCCCGGCCTGCTCATTATCTCAAGCCGCGCGCCGCCGTCGAAGGAGAGAAAATACGAGCGGAAGCCCGTATTCGGGTTGCGGTATCCGTCGTTTGAGCGCGCGTCAAGATATTTTATGAAGAAATCCCGCGCGGCATCCGGGTCGTTTACGTACATTGCAACATGTTCGATGTTCATTGTAGTTTCTCGCTTCAGCTCTTTGACAGATTGCTCAAATAGCCGATGATATTATTGTTGATATTGCCGGTCAACGCGCCGTTATAGTTGCAGATGAACGTCCCCGCAATCAGGATCATCATGGCCTCGGCCTCGCGCGCGCCGGCCTCCTCGCCGTAGATCTTTATCAGACACTGCTCCATGATGCGCCGCCACTCGGCGAATTCCCCGCGCACAAGGCGGCCTATCTCGTCGTCGTAGCGGGCGAGAACGTAGGTCTGCGTTGTGGCGTTCGGGCGCACCTCGCCGGGCTTGCCGACCGCGACGTATTCCATGAACGCGTTCATGTAGTCGAGGTTAGAGCCGTAGTCTGCGCGCGGGTGCTCCGCAAACCATGCCACGCACTTCTCCGTCATGTATTCGCGCGTGTAGCGCACGTAGCTCACCAATAGCTCGTGCTTGCTCTTGAAGTAGTACAGCAGCTTCGAGTGCGACATTCCGGCGCGCTCGGCCACCATGCGCAGTGGTATCTGCGTGATGGTGCGCTCCTCGATACAGCTCTGGAACGCCGCGAGGATATTCATTTTGACTGCGTCATGGTCGATTATTGCTGGCATTTTCGCGCCTCCGGTGGTTAGATGTATATAATCGAATATATCACACTTCTTCCCAAAAGTCGAGGGGGAATGAACCCGCTTCGCCGTAGCGCAATATACTGATGGTGGAAGCGGGTGTTATTTTTGGACTGTAACGGAGAATTCAGCCTTGCGCGGCTGCTCCCCGGCGAAACGGCGGAGCTTGTGCGGCTGGAGCAGGGCTGCGGTATGCGCCGCCGCCTGCTGGATATGGGGCTGACCCCCGGCGCGCGTATCGAGTGCGTCGGTGTCAGTCCCGGCGGCGACCCGCGGGCATTTCTTGTGCGCGGCGCGGTGCTGGCGCTTCGGCGCGAGGACTGCCGGAGCATCATTCTTCGGACTGCGGAGGAGGGAGAGACATGGGCTTGACCGGAAGCTCCACCGGACGCGGCGCGTCGGCGGAGACTGAACTGCTCCCCGGCGCGGACGGGCGCGTTATCGCGCTGGCCGGGAATCCGAACGTCGGCAAGAGCACGGTTTTCAACGGCCTCACCGGGCTGCACCAGCACACGGGAAACTGGCCGGGCAAGACCGTCGTGAACGCGCGCGGCCGATGCGGCGAGCATCTGCTGGTCGATCTCCCCGGCTGCTATTCGCTGATGGCGCGCTCCGCGGAGGAAGAGGTTGCGCGCGATTTTATATGCTTCGGCGGCGCGGACGCGGTCATCATCGTCTGCGACGCGTGCTGTCTTGAGCGGAATATGAACCTTGTTTTGCAGACGCTGGAGCTGGGCGGGCGCGCGCTCGTATGCGTCAATCTCGTCGATGAGGCGGCGCGGAAGGGGATAGAGGTGGACGCGGCGGCGCTGTCGGCACGGCTTGGTGTGCCCGCGCTGTGCGTATCGGCGCGGACGCGCGCCGGGCGGGAAAAGCTCCTTGCCGCGATACCGGAAATGCTGGCCTCGCCCGCGGCGGAAGCCTATGCCATCCCGTACCCCGCGCCTGTGGAGGCCGCGGTCGCGGCGCTGCTGCCCGCAGCGGAAGGGCTGTGCGCGGGGCGGATATGCCCGCGCTGGCTATGTCTGCGTCTGCTTGAAAACGACGATACGCTGAACCGCCGCATCGACGCCTTCCTCGGCGGCGAGCTGTGCGGCAGCGCCCTGCCGACCCTCGCGGCGGCTGAGCGGGAACGCCTTGCGGCGCAGGGAATAGACGGCGAGCGGCTGAAGGATATGCTTGTCTCGGAGATAATGGCAGAGGGCGAGAGCGTGTGCGCCGCCTGTGTGCGGCGCGCTGCGGGTTATACCGGGCGCGACCGGCGCGTCGACCGCGTCGTCACGGGGCGGCTGCTGGGCTACCCGATGATGCTGGCGCTGCTCGCGCTTGTGCTGTACCTGACCATCATCGGCGCGAATTACCCGTCGGAGCTGCTGTCGCGGCTGCTCTCGCGCGGGGAGACGGCGCTGAACGCGCTGCTCGCGGCGCTCAGTGCGCCAGATTGGCTGTGCGGGCTGCTCGCCGAGGGGGCGTACCGGGTGCTGGCATGGGTGGTGTCGGTGATGCTGCCGCCGATGGCGATATTTTTCCCCCTGTTCACGCTGCTTGAGGACGTGGGTTATCTGCCGCGCGTCGCGTATAATCTCGACCGCCCGTTCAAGCGCTGCCATGCCTGCGGCAAACAGGCGCTCACGATGTGCATGGGGCTTGGCTGCAACGCGGCGGGCGTTGTCGGCTGCCGCATCATCGACTCCCCGCGCGAGCGGCTGCTTGCGATGCTGACGAACGGCTTCATGCCCTGCAACGGGCGTTTTCCGGCGCTTATAGCGCTGATAACGATGTTTTTCGCCGCCGGCGGAGCCTTCGTCCCGGCGCTGCTGATGACGGGTGTGATCGCGGCGGCGGTGCTATTGACCTTCGCGGCGACGGGGCTTCTCTCGGCCACGCTGCTGAGAGGTATGGAGAGCGGCTTCGTGCTGGAGCTGCCGCCGTACCGGATGCCGCAGGTCGGGCAGGTGCTCGTGCGCTCGATTTTTGACCGGACTCTGTTCGTGCTTGGCCGTGCGGCGGCTGTTGCCGCGCCCGCCGGAGCGGCGATCTGGGCGCTGGCGAATATCAGCGTTGGCGGCGCGAGTCTTTTGCAGCATGCGGCGGACGCCCTTGACCCGGTCGGGCGGCTGCTGGGGATGGATGGCGCGATCCTGCTGGCGTTTATTTTGGGGCTGCCTGCGAATGAGATCGTGCTGCCGGTTGCGGTGATGATCTATACGGCGCAGGGCGGGCTTGCGCCGCTGGGTGGGCTTGCCTCACTGCGCGAGGTGCTGGCCGCGAACGGCTGGACGCAGGTGACGGCGGCGTGCGTGATGATTTTTTCGCTGCTGCATTGGCCGTGTTCCACAACGCTTCTGACGATAAAGAAGGAGAGCGGCGGCGCGCGCTGGGCAGTCCTAGCCGCGGCTTTGCCCACCGCCTTCGGCACGGCGCTCTGCGCGCTGGTGAAGATGGTGTTTGGGTGATGAGTTTGGGGTGAGAATTCAGAAACGGAGCAATGTGTCGAAATCTTTTCGTAGGGGACGGCCGCTGTGCCGCCCCGCAAAAAGTCTCCCCCCAACGCAGAAGCTCCGGTAATACATGTCGTATTACCGGAGCTTAATTACTATTAACTTACCAATCACCTGCGGGACGCGGCGTACTTGATGACGGTTGTGATGCCGGAGGAGAGCACGAGGTTCACCAGCAGTTCCACAACGAAATTGATCCCAGCGAGGCCAAAGATCGCGTAGTATATCACGTTCTGCCCGCCCGCCCAGCTTTGCAGGGTCGAGCCGTAGAAAACGAGCATACCGATGATGAAAAGACCCGTATTGACGACCGGGCATACGACGCCCGCCGTGACGACTGCCGCGAGGGGGCTTTTCTTCTCAATCGCGCGGTAGGCAAGCCCGGAGAGATATCCGGCGAGAATGCCTTTGCCGATGCAGATGAGTATGCAGCCGATGGGATTGAGCCCCATGAGGAGCATGACCGTGCCGCCGTCCCAGCCGAAAATACCGCCGAGAAGGACGACCAGACCGAATACGCCGCCCAGCAGAGCGCCTGCCGAGCTGCCGTAGACCGCAGCGCCAATGATTATCGGCGCGAGCGAAAGGGTAATGGGAACGGGACCGAAACGGACAAAGTTGCCGAGGACTGTCAGCACGACGATGATCGCCGAGAACAGCGACAGACCCACCTGCCGCTTCAGCCCTTTGCGCGGGGTTGAGTTGCTCATATTAAATTCCTCCTGCTGCCGCTCCGCTCAGGACGGATGTGGCGCAAGGAGAGTGTACTACACGGACAAGGGCTTGTCAACAAACTATTTATCGCTGAGCTTTGCAAAAATATCTCCGTACACGCGGCCGGCCTTGACCCGGTACTCCTGCATCAGCTCGTTCACGCGTCGGTTCATGTCCGCGGCGCGCTCGCGGTCGGCCATCAGACGGGTGTTCACGAGCACGTTCAGTGCCGCGCCGTACATCGCCGCCCACGCGAACACCGCGCCCGTACCTGCGTCCGACACCGCAAGGCTGCTGCCGAGCGCGGCAAACTCCTCCTGAAGCGCGATGACCCGGCAGCTCAGCTCCAGTATCTCCATTGGCACGGCGGCGGCATCTGCCAGACATTTTTCCATCACCGCATCGCGCCCCGGCGCGTCCTTCGGCAGGCGGTACGCCGCAGCCAGCGGCAGAAACGCTTCGGCGTCCGCGTCCACAAGCGCGAGCAGCCGCTCGCGCAGGGACTGCGCCTCGGCGATAAGCTCGCGCAGGCGCGGCTCGTTCTCTGCGTACTTCTTTTTCCCGACGGTGAGATTGCCCACCATGCAGGCAAGCGCCGCGCCGAGCGCCGCGGCGAGTGCGGACGCGCCCCCGCCGCCGGGAGCGGGCGACGACGATGCAAGCGCTGCAGTGAACTCCGAAACGGGCATATCTATATAATTCATGGCTTTTCCTCCAAAAAATAATAGTGATGCAGTTTCCTGCATAACTATTCAGTCTGTCAAAGAACATGTGCAGCAGGGCGCGGATAAGAGAGCAGCGGGGGAGCTTGAGGGGGCAAGGCCCGCCTCAAATACAATAAACCGCCGTCCAAAAGTCTTGATACATCAACGACTTTTGGAGCAAAGCAGCATTTTGATAATATCAAAATGCTCGGCGGATGAAGCTTGTCAAAAAAAGTCCTCACAGGACTTTTTTGACAAGCTGAACAGTGATGCAGTTTCCTGCATCACTATTATACACGCTTTATTACTTGTTGTCGAGCTTGTGGCTGTCGGCGGCCTTGACGGAGGCGACGACGATGCCGGACAGCGCCAGCAGCGCTATGACGTTCGGCACGACCATGAGCTGGTTGAACATATCCGTCAGCTCCCAGACGAGGTCGTTGGAGAGCAGCGAGCCGAGGAAGATGAACGCTATCGCAATGACGGAGTAGATAAGATTGGCCTTCTTACCGAAGAGGTAGCGGCAGTTTACGCGGCCGAACATGTTCCAGCTGACGATGGTGGAGAACGCGAAGAACAGCAGGCATATCGCAACGAACGCGCTGCCGAAGCCGCTGCCCATCACGGACGAGAACGCGAGCTGAGCCATGTTTGTCTTGCCTATGCCCTCGGCGGCGCCGGAGGCGAGCACGCCGTTGCCCGCGTAGAGCGTGGAGATGACGACGAGGGCGGTCATGGTGAGGACGACGAAGGTGTCGATAAACACACCCGCCATGGCGGCGATGCCCTGCTCGTGAGGGGTCTTGACGTTGGCCTGCGCGTGAGCGTGGGGGGTGGAGCCCATACCGGCTTCGTTGGAGAACAGGCCGCGCTTTACGCCCTGACTGATGGCGGTTTTCAGCGCGTAGCCGATGCTGCCGCCGATGAGCGCGTTGGGGACAAAGGCGTATTTGAAGATCATGCCGAAGGTTTCGGGGATGTATCGGATGCGCGCGATGAGGATGACGAATCCGCCGAGGAGGTACAGCGTTGCCATGACGGGGACGATCTTCTCCGACACGGACGCGATGCGCTGCACACCGCCGATGAAGATGAACGCGCACACCGCGGCGATTATCACGCCGACGACCCAATTCGGCACACCGAAGGCGTTGTGGCAGGCTTCGGCGATGGAGTTGGACTGCACCATCGCGCCCATAAAGCCGAGGGCGAGGATTATTGCAACCGCGAAAAAGCCGGCGAGGAACTTACCGCCGCGCCCCTTGAAGGCGGTGGTTATGTAGTACACGGGGCCGCCGCTGACCGTGCCGTCCTCATGGACGACGCGCGTGGTCTGCGCGAGGACGGCTTCGGCGTATATCGTCGCCATGCCGAAGAACGCGATTATCCACATCCAGAATATCGCGCCGGGGCCGCCGATGAGTATCGCGCCGGACGCGCCGACGATGTTGCCGGTTCCGACCTGCGCGGCGATGGCGGTTGCGAGCGCTTGGAACGAGCTCATGCCGCTGTCGTGCTTCTTGCCGAAGAGCTTGACCTCGCTGAACGCCTTGCGCATGGCCGCGCCAAAATAGCGCACCTGCACGAAGCGGGTCTTTATCGAGAAGAAAAGTCCCGCGGCGACGAGCATGACGATGAGGATGTAGTCCGAGAGATAGCTGTTGACGGTCTGAACGATCTTGAGTAAGGTTTCCATGCTGATTTCTCCTTATAAAAGTGATAAAAGCTGCGGCCAGACGGCCACAGCTCCGGAGAAAAACAAAAGCGATATATTCCCGATCCGCATCGGATCGGGGAGCCGCTCTGTCCTTTTGCCTGAGAGATTCAGCTCTGCGCGAGCCTTGCACCTTCGGCACCCTTTGGCCAGCCGGCCAAGGGATTCTCCAGAGACTCTCCGCCTCCAGTCTCTTGCGATTCTGGGGGCTTCAACGAGTTAAAATATTAAACATGCTCGTATTATACACCATTCCCGCACGTTGTCAAGAACTTTTTGTGCGGGAATGGAGGAAATGTGTCCGCCAGCGCCGAACGGAGACGGAAAGGCTCAGTCCAGAGTCTTTTCAAGGTCGAGCGGGGCGATGCCCATGGACTTGCTCATTTCCAGTATCGCCTTGTAGCTGCGGCGGCGGGCGAAGGCGATGCAAGGGGGCGCGTCTTCCTCGTCAAGCGCGGTCTTACCCTCGGGAAGCTGCACGATGGTCTCTGTCAGCACATCCAGCAAAAACAGCGACTCGTCCTGCCCGGTGATGGTCGTCTTGAGATAGATATAGAGGCTGCCGTCGAATTCCTCCGGCATACGCGCGCTGACGCTGCTCTTGATGGACATGGGCAGCTCCTCGCTCACGCCGGTGTTGACGTGGCAGGTGATATCGGTGACGTGAAAATCAATAAGCTTGAGATCATTTTCGGTCATGCTGCATTCCTCCTTTATTCCCGCACGCCGGATTCGAGGTCGCTGATGTGCATGTATTCGTCGTAGCTGCACATACGGTCGATTATGCCGGTGTCGGTGACTTCTATGATGCGGTTGGCGACGGTCTGGGTGAGCTGGTGGTCGTGGCAGGAGAAGATGATGTTGTATTTGAAAGCCTCCATGCCGTTGTTGAGCGCGGCGATGCTCTCAAGGTCGAGATGGTTCGTCGGCTGGTCGAACAGCAGGAAGTTCGCGCCGGAGAGCATCATGCGGCTGAGCATACAGCGCACCTTTTCGCCGCCGGAGAGCACCTTGACGGTCTTGTACACGTCGTCGCCGGAGAAGAGCATACGGCCGAGGAAGGTGCGCAGATAGCTCTCGCGCTTATCCTCGGAGAACTGGCGCATCCAGTCGATGAGGTCAAGCTCGCAGCCGTCGAAATACGCGCCGTTGTCCTTGGGGAAGTAGGCCGGCGTGATGGACGCGCCCCATTTGACGCTGCCGCTGTCCGGCTCCTCCTCGCCCATGAGTATCTTGTACAGCATCGTGACGGCAAGCTCGTTCTTGCCGACAAGGGCGATCTTGTCCTCCTTGCCGACGATGAAGCTTACGTTGTTCAAAAGCTTCACGCCGTCCACGGTCTTGCTGATCTCGGTGACGAAAAGGCGATCCTTGCCCGGCTCGCGCTCTGCCTTGAAGCCGACCCACGGGTAGCGGCGGTTCGAGGCGGGCAACTCCTCGACGGTGATCTTGTCCAGCAGCTTGCGGCGCGAGGTCGCCTGACGGGACTTGGATTTGTTCGCGGAGAAGCGGGCGATGAAGGTTTGCAGTTCCTGAATCTTCTGCTCGGCCTTCTTGTTCTGATCCTTTATCAGCTTCTGGATGAGCTGGCTGGACTCGTACCAGAAGTCGTAGTTGCCGACGTACATCTTTATCTTGCCGTAGTCGATGTCGACGATGTGGGTGCAGACGTTGTTGAGGAAGTAGCGGTCGTGGCTGACGACAAGGACGGTGCCCTCGTAGTCCATCAGGAAGTCCTCCAACCAGACGACGCTCGCAAGGTCGAGGTTGTTCGTCGGCTCGTCGAGCAGGATGACGTCGGGATGGCCGAACAGCGCCTGTGCGAGCAGGACTTTGACCTTGAGGCGCGGGTCGACCTCGCGCATGAGGCTCTGGTGCAGACTGACGTCCACGCCGAGACCCTGAAGGATGCGCCCCGCGTCGGATTCGGCCTCCCAGCCGCCGAGCTCGGCGAATTCCTCCTCAAGCTCCGCCGCGCGGATGCCGTCCTCGTCGGTGAAGTCCTCTTTTTCGTATATCGCGTCCTTCTCCTTGCCGCAGTCGTAGAGCCGCTGGTTGCCGATGATGACTGTGTCGAGCACGGTGTAGTCGTCAAAGAGACTCTGGTTCTGCTTGAGGACGGACATGCGGCGCTTCGGGTCGAGCACGACGCTGCCGGAGGTCGGCTCCAGCTCGCCGGAGAGGATTTTAATGAAAGTGGATTTGCCCGCGCCGTTCGCGCCGATGATGCCGTAGCAGTTGCCGGCGGTGAATTGCAGGTCGACGCGCGAAAACAGCACCGACGAGCCGAACTGCATGGATAGATCGTTTACACTAAGCATATTTTTTCTCCGTAATATAATTTATAATATAATAATAATTAAAATTCCAGCTCCGTCACGCCGAAATACTTCTCCGCAAAGTCCACGCTTTTCACGCGGAACTCCTTCCCGCGGAGATACTCAAGGCAGCCCGCGTCCGTTGGGAACGCAAACTCAAGCCTGTACGAATACAGCGCCTGCCCCTTCTCGCCGTAACTGCGGTTGACGCGCTCGACGCCGTACTTCCCGTCGCCCAGCAGCGGCCAGCCCGCGTGCGCCATCTGCGCGCGTATCTGGTGCGTGCGCCCGGTGAGCAGGCGGCACTCCACAAGCGACAGCGCGCCCTTCGAGCGCAGTACCCGGTACTCCGTCACGGCAGTGCGCGCGCCGGGTTCGGGCTTCGACTTCACGTAGACCTGATTCTTCTCCGCGTCCTTGAACAGATAGTTCTCCAGCCGCCCGGATTCAGGCTTCGGCCTGCCGCGGACGGCGCAGAGATAATACTTTTCGATCTCGCGGTCACGTATCTTGTCGTTCAGTATGCGCAGAGCCGCGGCGTTCTTCGCCGCGATCACGATGCCGCCGGTATTGCGGTCGATGCGGTTGCAAAGCGCGGGGGTGAAGGAATTTTCTTCCTTCGGCCGCCATTCGCCCTTCTGCGCCATGTATGCCTGAATGTTGGCGATGAGGGTGTTATAATCCCATACGCCCGCGCTGTGGCACAGAACGCCGGGCTTTTTGTCCACCAGCAGAATGTTCTCGTCCTCATAGACGATGTCGAGCCGGGGTGTGCCGACTTTTAAGTAAGAATTTTCTTCGCGGGGTCTTTCAAAAAACTCGTCGTTGATGTATAATTGAAGCGTGTCGCCGAGGGCGAGCCGCGTGTCGCGCTTCGCGCCCTTGCCGTTGACCTTTATCCGCTTGAGCCGGATGTACTTCTGCAGCAGCGATTCCGGCAGCAGGGGAACGGCCTTGCCGACGAAGCGGTCGAGCCGCTG
>URPD01000043.1 GCA_900549645.1 uncultured Eubacteriales bacterium | reverse complement strand
TTCCTGCACCCCTTTCCTTTGACCGAGGTGTGTTTGTCATAAACGATATAATCCCAACCGCTGTTATTACACTTATCGCAGTTATCTTTACTTTTTGCAAAAGGGTCAAGACGCCTGACAATATAATTTGGGTCGTGGATATAGTCGCTCAGACACTTGGGGCATAAGCAACGAACATCTCCGTTTCTGTCTGTGTTGTAAATCCATAAACCGAAAGTCTTTTTAAGAGCTGCGTTAATTTGCTTCCAAAGCCTTTCGTCGTTTACCGAACCAATGTAGTCTGTCAGTTCGTCCTTATTGACGGTTTGTATCTGTTCAAGAAGAACCATTGACGGCTTCTTCAGACCGAAGTCCTCACCCAAAATGATGTGTGAAGGAAGATACTTCTTTTTCATCACAGCCGTAACAGCAGCAACAATAATTGTCGGAGCATTTGCATTAAAGTTGTCCGCCTGAATTACCATTACAGGTCTCTCTCCCGACTGGACAGACCCCTCTCTTTTTCCAAAATCGTAGTAGAATAAATCTCCACGCTGAATTTCTTTTCTCTGCATATATGTATAACCTCTCTGTTCATTTAGTCTTGAAAGTGCATTTCGTATCCGGAATTGAAATAACCCCTTCACTCATTTGGACAAAGGGGGTCAAAATGCACACCCAAAATCACCCCTTTTTTAAAAATTTCTTGAAAAAATTTTTTTAGAAACAAAAAAGCCGCCTATTTCCCTCGTAATTGAGGTCAATAGACGGCGGGTAGAAATATTCATAATTTTGGTGTATAATAAGAGTTAATCAAAAGAAAAATTTGAATTTGTTGTAGGGAGAGAATGTTGAGAAAGAAGCGTATTTTCGTCACTATATTGTTGTTATTATTTATTCTTGTCGTGTGGACCATATGGGGCAATGTTACTGTGGGCGTTACCCATTATACCGTAACGAGTAATCGTTTGCCACATTCTTTCGATGGCTATAAAATTGCTGTTGTATCTGATTTGCATAATGTACAATTTGGAAATAATAACAGTCAGTTAGTAGAAAAGATTAAAAAAGAACATCCGGATATCATCGCAATAACCGGAGATTTAGTTGATTCAAATAGAACAGATATTGAAATAGCCATCCAACTTGTAAGTCAGCTAACTGAGATAGCCCCCTGTTATTATGTAACAGGTAATCATGAAGCGTGGATTAATGAGCAATATCAGGAATTGGAAAAAGGACTGATTGTTGAAGATGTCGTAGTTCTTCATGATAATGTGATACAGCTGACCAAGGGGAGCGAAACAATACAGATTGCCGGACTGGATGACCCTGATTGTACTGATAGGGATACCTATATTCAGGAAAGCATGGTTCAAACAAAAATAAGCAATATGTCATTATCAAATGAATACAGCATATTGTTGTCACACAGGCCCGAAATGTTTGAGGAATATGTATCAGAAGAAGTTGATCTTGTGTTGAGTGGACATGCGCACGGAGGACAATTTCGTGTGCCGTTTATTGGAGGAATCATTGCTCCCAATCAAGGTTTGTTCCCTAAATTTGATGCTGGTAAATATATCAAGAATAATACGACAATGATTGTAAGCCGAGGTATCGGCAACAGTATCATTCCTGTTCGTTTTAATAACAGACCTGAAATAGTTATAGTTGAATTAATACGTGATTGACAACTTTCAGTCTTACGGAGAGGCTGAAAAGCAACAGAAGATTTGAAGTTTACGGAGGTATTCACTATGAAAAAAACAGTAACCGCAGTCCTTTGTCTTGTGATTGTACTTCTTTTCGTTGGATGTGGAAAAGCCGATATATCAAAAGTGAAAATTGATTACGGGAAATCTTCCGTTTATTCAGAAGAAGATATGAATGCTGCAATTGAGGTCATAAAGAAACAGTTCAGTTCGTTTGAGGGCTGCGAATTGCATAGCCTTTCTTATAAATCTGATGAAGAATGCAACAATGATGATAACATCGCTTGGATGAATGATTTAGAAAAGGCAAATGATAATAAAGAAGTCTTTACGCAATGTATTGCATTTGATAGCAGCTTCCGTTCACCAAAAAAAGGAGGCGGTGCATGGGAGGCTAACGAAGAATACACTTGGTCATGGTGGCTTGCGCGAAGTGAAGGTGGAAAATGGAAGCTGATGACCTGGGGTTATTAAAAGAAACAAATTAAGGTTTGTCGGATTTACTCTAAATTTGGCAAAGACCGCTTACATCGTGTAGGCGGTCTCTTTTCGTATTTAGATATATTTAATTTTGACCTTTCTTTTCTTGGCTGAAAGCACCTTGCAGAGAACATCGTTAACTCCGTCGGTGTATCTGCCTTGTGCAATCAGACTGTTCTTTAAGTGGATAAGTGATTGTATTACTCTGCTATATTCGTCATCATTAAGATAGATATGGAACTTTTCTTCTCTCACAGTCGCTTCCTCCATTCATTGAATTTTGCTCTGATTACCGAAACATCTGCTTCGACATCAGAATAAATAAAGATATGTACGCTTTTGAAAACTGCTTTTACTCTATCGGCATACTCCGCTTCCGTTTCGGTTGTCTTAAAAGGGAGTTTTACAAGTTTTATATTTCGCTGCTTGCATAGATGGCTTTTGAGAACCTCCATATGTTCTGAGCCGTTCGTAAATTCTATCGCCAGCTTTTCTGACGGAATGTAGGTTTCAAGTGGTATCCCTAATAGTTTATCTGAACCGAGCTGTACCTTTAATCCTTTTTGATTGGCGTAATAGGCGACCGCCAAGCCGGGGAATACGGAGCGATATTCTTTTTCGCACACAGTGCATTTTTCTACGATAATTGTTCTATCGCTGATTTTTGCTTTCCAAGAGTGTCCCAGTGAACATTTCCACCACACACTTTTCATCGACCTTCTTGACACTTGTGTCGGGAGCAGAGAGTTTTTTTCGTAATCCCATTCAGCAAGCAGTTTCCTGTCCGTTGTGGCTAAATCATTGTATCCTGCAAGAACTGCCCTGTCCGCACAAACCGGGCATACTGTTCCTTTTACACGAGCATTGATAACGGACTTCCACTCATTGCCACAGGTCTTACACTTCCACCAAACATTGTGTCTTGATTTTGCGTTTACCTCATCAGGCATTAGGGGATAATTTCTTTCTGCCCACTCGGCGGCAAGGTCAGGGTGCGTAGTCGCCAAGTCATTAAATCCTTTGAGCAATGTATATCCGCTACAATACGGACATCTGCTCCCACCGGAACGGGTTGAAATAAGAGTGTGCCACTCGTTTCCGCAATCTTTGCATTTCCACCAAGCCTTACTGTTTGCAAAGGCTGTCACCATTGTAGGCAGCAACGGAAGATTTCTGTCAGACCATTCAGCAGCAATATCGGGATACTGTGAAGCAAGGTCATTGAACCCTGCAAGGACTTTATTATGTGAGCAGTATGGACAGCCTGTGCCGTTTACCGTTCTGCTTTTAACGCTTGCTTCCCATTCGTGTCCGTGTTTACATTTCCAAATAATCTTCTTATGAGAAGCGACAGAAACCTCAGTAGGTTTTAATTCGTTCTTTTCAGACCACTCCTGAGCCAGCAGGGGCTTCAATGTGGCTAAATCATTGATACCCTCTATTACTCTCGCTCCTGAGCATATCGGGCATTTCTCGCCCTTTGAGCGAGCTTTGACGCTCGTTTCCCACTCGTGTCCGCAAGCACCTTTCCACCACACTCTTTTATTTGAACCGAAGGTTATCTTATCCGGCGTCAGCGGTAAGTTCTTCTCTGACCATTCAGAAATAAGCTCCGGGTGAACGCTTGCTAAACTGTTGCTCATAGTTCAACCACCCCTTCCTCTGTGATAATCCCCATTATATTGAGAAAAACGGGATTGGTGTAGTTTGCGATGTAGCCCGAAAACTATGAGAAATGAAAGAAGCTCCTGAAAAGCCGTAACTTCTCAGGAGCTGTGTGAAACTTAAAATTATGCGATTTTTTAGTCTCTGCACCGTTTTCAGCACCGATTGGTGTAAATTTGGTGTAAAGAGGTAAATTTATTCGGTTTGGAAAGTCCCAAAACCCGCATAAACACTGGTTTTTTTCGAATTTTACTTGTCGAGGGGTTTCATTGTCGGGAACAGCAGCACGTCGCGGATGGCGGGGCTGTTCGTAAGGAGCATGGCAAGGCGGTCAATACCGTAGCCGATGCCGCCCGTGGGGGGCATACCGATCTCAAGCGCGTTCAGAAAGTCCTCGTCGGTGTGGTTGGCTTCCTCGTCGCCCGCGGCGGCCGCAGCGTCCTGCGCCTTGAAGCGCTCGCGCTGGTCGATGGGGTCGTTCAGCTCGGAATACGCATTGCACATCTCCCAGCCGTTGACAAACAGCTCGAAGCGCTCAACGTAATCTGGCTTATCGGGCTTGCGCTTAGTGAGCGGAGAGACGTCGACCGGATGATCCATGATGAAGGTTGGCTGGATGAGCTTATCCTCGCAATATTCCTCAAAGAACATATTGAGAATATCGCCCTTCTGGTGGCGCGCCTCGTAGGCGATGCCGCGCTCATCGGCAAGCTTTTTGGCCGCCTCGGTGTCAGGTACAGCGTCAAAGTCAACTCCGGCGTAGCGCTTCACGGCGTCGATCATGGTCAGGCGTTCAAACGGCTTGCCGAGGTCGATTTCATTCTCGCCGTAGGTGATGACCGTGGAACCGCAGACCTCGTGCGCAAGGTATCTGAACATGTTCTCGGTCAGATCCATCATGCCGTGATAATCGGTGTACGCCTGATACAGCTCCATAAGCGTAAATTCCGGATTATGGCGCGTATCGACACCCTCGTTGCGGAACACGCGGCCGATCTCGTACACGCGCTCAAGGCCGCCGACAATAAGGCGCTTGAGGTACAGCTCAAGCGAAATGCGCAGGCGCACGTCCTCGTCCAGCGCGTTATAATGCGTCTCGAACGGGCGCGCAGCGGCGCCGCCAGCATTGGCGACGAGCATCGGGGTCTCGACCTCGATGAAGCCCTGCGCGTCAAGATAGCGGCGGATGCAGCTTATCATCTTGGAGCGCTTGATGAAAGTGTCCTTCACGTCGGGGTTCATGATGAGGTCGGTATATCTCTGACGGTAGCGGAGGTCAACGTTGGTCAGGCCATGATATTTCTCCGGCAGTATCTGAAGGCTCTTGGACAGCAGCACGACCTCAGACGCGCGAATGGAGGTCTCGCCGGTTTTCGTGACAAAAACCTCGCCCTTGACGCCGATGATATCGCCGATATCGAACTTCTTGAAGTCGGCATACGCCTCTTCGCCGATCATGTCGCGCGCGACGTATATCTGGATATTGCCCTGAAGATCCTGCACATGGCAGAAGGACGCCTTGCCCATGACGCGCTTGGACATCATTCTGCCCGCGACGCTGACGGTCTTACCCTCAAGCTCCGCGACGGCTTTTTTGACCTCCTCGCTGTGATGCGAGACGTCATACTTGGTTATCTTGAACGGATCCTTGCTGCGGCGCTGGAGATCAGCCAGCTTATCGCGCCGTATCTGCAGCAGTTCGGACAGATCCTGCGCCTGATTGTTGTTGACTTCGCTCATACTCTACCTCTATCTATTACTTATTCTCTACGCTGACTATCTCAAACTTCAGATTTCCGGCAGGTGCTTCAACGGTGACCTGCTCTCCGGCACGGTGGCCTCTGAGCGCGCGACCGACCGGCGAGTCGTCGGAAATACGTCCCTCGCGGGGGTTGGCCTCCTGCGAGCCGACTATCTCGTAGGTCTCCTCATAGTCGTCCTCAATATCGCGCACCTTGACGATGCTGCCGAGGGTGACGGTGTCTTTCGGCGCGTCATGGTCGATATTATCGACGATTTCCGCGTTATCGATGAGAACCTTGATCTCTGCGATCCTGGAATACAGCTTTCCCTGCTCGGTCTTTGCCTCGTCGTACTCACTGTTTTCAGAGAGGTCGCCGAAGCTGCGGGCTTCCTTGATCTGCTCCGCGACTTCCTTTTCCCTGACGGTCTCCAGATAATAAAGCTCATCTTTAAGCGCGTCAAGGCGCTCCTGACTCATTTTGAATCTGCTAAGCTGTGCCATAAAGCAGTTCTCCTTTTCACGAATTACTTCAATAACATTTAATTAAAATGTTTTCCGATTTAGATAGTATACAATCGTCCGTGCGCGGTGTCAACTCAAATTAGTCATACTCAGCATCGTAAGCGCCGCGACAAGTTGCTCGTCGTTGGAGCTGACGGCCGTACCGTCGCTCTCGCCGACAGTACCGCTCGTTGTGCCGGTTGCGGAGTTGTCGCTGTTATAGATGATGCGGTCGGGTATCACGCCGCCGGCCTTGGAGATGTCGGTGCCGCCCGCGGTCAGATAGCTGCCGGTAGAGATGCGCATAGCGCTGCCGTCGGATATCTCGATGGTAGACTGGGTACGGGTGTCTCCCGTAGTGGCCTCGCCGACAAGGCTTGCCGCCTGAAATTCCTTCATAACGGCGGCAAACACCTCAGCCTCGGCGTGAGTCTCAGCGTTGATGAGAACACACATCGGGAGCTGGATGCAGACGTTATCCGACTCGTAGCGAACCTTATTGCCCGCCTTGTCCACGGACTCGAACAGCGTTCCGCCCGGCAGGAGGTAATCGAGGAAGGTGCGCGTTTCGGCGGCAAGGCCGCCCGCGTTGCCGCGCAGGTCGATGACAAGCGCCGTCGCGCCCTGATTGAGCAGCGTTTCCACGGCATTTATCGCGTCCTGACCGCTGCCGGCCTCGAAGTTATCTATCTTGACATAGCCCGCCTCGGTCTTTTCCATACGGTATGTGACGGGGCTGACGTAATTTTTCGTGCAGTCAACGGTATATTCGTCCCGCCCGCCGACCTCGACGATGAACTGCGTGTTCATGCGGGAACGTATTTTGGTACGCACGCTGTCAATATCCTGCCCCTTGACGCTCTCGCCATCGATGGCGGTGATGACCATGCCGGAGGTGATTCCGGCCTTGGCGGCAGGCGTGTCGGGATTGACGGAGATGACCTGATATCCCCCGCCATTTGCATCCTGCATTATTGACATGCCTATGCTTGAATATTCATTTGTCGAATAAAGCTGATATGTACGGTATTCGTCCGCGGACATGTAGTAGCTCCACTTGTCGCCAAGGCCGCTTATCATAGCCGCCGCGGCACTGTTGCCCATGGCGGTACGGTCAGCCGGGTCGATGAAATACTCGTCCACCAGATCCTTTATCTCAATATAGCGCATGGCCTCGTCATAGTCCGCCTTGCCGCCTACGGCGTTTATCATCTTGTTATAGGTGACGCCGATGCAGCCCGCGACGAGCAGAATGACTAGCACAAGGACATACTTGAGCTTAATGCGGATATTGAAAAATGCGGACAAGACTCTGCCTATCGCGGCGAGCAGCCGCTGCCATATGCTCATATACGCTCCCCCTTAAAAAGGCATTGCCAACCGCTGACAGGTTATTCCCCTGCCAGCGGTTGGTTATAGGATATTTTTATAAATCATCACCGGCGTCGGGTGCATAAGTCAGGCCGCCGAAGAACTGCTCCGGGTCGATGCAGACGCCGCCCTCGCGTATCTCAAAATGCAGATGCGGGCCGGTGGATATGCCGGTGCTGCCGACATAGCCGATAGTGTCGCCCTTGCTGACGACCTGCCCGTAGGACACAGCATAGCCCGACATGTGGCCATACAGCGTGTAATAGCCGTTGCCGTGGTCGATCATAACGCACTCGCCGTAGCCGCCCTTTTCGCCGCACCAAGAAACGATGCCGCCGTCGGATGCGACTATTGCCGCTCCGTACTGTGCACCAATGTCAAGGCCGGAGTGATACTTCCATGCGCCTGTAACTGGATGCCAGCGGTTGCCGACACGGCTGGTTATGTAATAGCACGACGGGCACGGCCAGCCCCACGTTCCGGTAGCGTATCCGCTGCCCCCGGTATTTCCGCCGGTGTTTCCGCCATTATTGCCGCCGTTATTCTTATTAGCCTCTTCCTGACGGCGGCGCTCTTCTTCCTTCTGGCGCTCAAGCTCGGCGATCATTTTCTCGATCTCGGCGCTTGCCTCGTTTTCGGCTTCGCGGAGCTGCTCATACTCAGCCTTGCGGTTTTCCATGTCGTTTTCAAGGCCGGCGATAAGCGCGGTAGCCTCGTCGATCTGCGCCTGCAGCTCTTCCTGCTCGGCGCGCAGCTCTTCCTGCTTGGTCTCAAGCTCAGACTTTGTCTGCTCGTACTCGGCCTGAACTTGCTCCGTCTCCTCACGGGCGGCTATGTACGCGTCCTCAAGGTTGCGGTCGCTCTCCATTATCTCGCCGATATCGTCCATCAGCGTGAGGAGCTGGCCGAAGCTGTTCGCGCGGAGGATGATGGCGAGGTAGTTCATGCCGCCGTCCTCTTCCATCGCGCAGACACGCTTGCGGTAACGCTGAAGCTGCTCTTCCTCGCGCTGTTTTGCGGCCTCGACTTCGAGCTTCTTGTCCTCTATCATCTGACCGTACAGCTCTATCTGGTTGTTGGTCAGATCTATCTGCTGCTGAGTGAACTTATTGCGCGCATCCATGGCGAGCTTCTGCTCAAGCACGGTTGCGTGCCGGCTTTCAAGTTCATCGACGATGTTCTGCTTCTCCTGACGCTGCGCGGTAAGCGCGTCCTTCTGCTCCTGAAGAGCATCGATCTCCGCCTGCGTTACGGCGTGCACCTCGTTCGGCAGGACGCCGAGCACGAGCGTGAACACCATCGTCAAGCTAAGCAGCGCCGCGATGACTGAATTTCTCTTTGCTTTGGTCATATAGTCTCCTTCTCAGCCGTCAGCAGTTCCAATGCGGGAGGCCGGGGAAATATCCCTCCGGATCCACAGTAGAGCCGCCGACATACACTTCAAAGTGGCAATGGACACCGGTAGCCCAGCCTGTCTCACCGAGGTAGCCGATGACATCGCCTTTATTAACCGTCTGCCCCTCGCTCACGGCGGTGCCGCTCATGTGGGCATACAGGGTCTGCATGTTGCCGTCATGGTTTATCATAACGTAGTTGCCGTAGGAATCGCTGTAACGCGAGCGCACGACCGTGCCGCCGTCCGCGGCATAGATGACGCCGCCGGCGTTGCCGTAGCCGTTGATGTCGATACCGGCGTGGAAGCGCTCAGCGCCGGTTATCGGGTGGACACGCCATCCGTAACGGCTGGTGACGAGATTGCTGCTGGGCACAGGCCACATAAGGCTTCCGGTCACGGTAGTCGAAGGCTCCGGAGTCGGAGTAGGCGCGGGCGTAGGCTCATCGGGCGTTGAAGGCTGCTCCGGATTTTCACCGGAGTCGCCGCCGGTATTGCCAGAATCACCTGTATTACCGGAATTTCCGGAGTCGCCGGTGCTGCCGCTATTACCGTTATTCTGGGACTCCTGCTCGCGCCGTGCGGCCTCTTCCGCCGCCTCGCGCGCAAGCTGTGCGGCGAGATTGCTCATCTCGGCGGCCATTGCGGCTTCCGCCGCAAGCGCCACTTCATATTCCTTGACGGCCTTCTCGATATCCTCTTCGAGGCTGGTCAGCAGTTCTTCGGCCTCCTTGAGCTGATCCTCAAGCTCGGTTTTTTCCGCCTTAAGCTCGTCCTGCTTTTCCTCGTATCCGGCCTTGGCCTCTTCGTACTCCGCCTTGACGCTTTCGGTTTCTTCGCGGGCGGCTATGTATTGCTGCTCAAGCTCGCGGTCACTCTGCATGACCTCGTTCATATCGTCGATAGCGGCGAGCATTTCGCCGAAGCTGCCGGAGTTGAATATGATGGCGAGTATGTTATAGCCGTAGCCGCCGCTCTCCTCCATCGCGCACACGCGCTCACGGTAGCGCTTGAGCTGCTCGTCCTCTTTTTTCTTGGCGGCATCGACTTCCTTGGACTTCTCTTCGATAAGTCCGGTATAGATGTCGATCTGCTCCTGAACGAGCTTGAGCTGTTCGGCCGTGTACTCGTTGCGCTCGTCGAGCGCGGCTTTCTGTTCAAGCACGCTCGCCTGCTGTTCCTTCAGCGAGTCTATCTTCTCTTGGATAGTGGTGCGTTTGTCCGTAAGCTCGTTCTTCTGCTTCTCGATAGCGTCGATATCGGCCTGATTGACCGCGTTTGCGGCGATGGGCAGGACGCTGAGGACGAGGGACAGAACCATGAGCACAGCCATGATGACCGCTATGACGGACACGACTTTTTTGTTATTCATTAATTCTCCTTCCGAGAAAAGGGCAAATCAAACCTTCAGATAATTCTTTATAGCGTTAACGCCGCCGAACGCGCCGACAAGGATGCCGGTCGCCATATAGACTATGAACACCGTGAGAGACACGGAGCTGAACGGGATGACGCTGATGAGGCTGCCGGTGAGCGAGGTGACGATCTTGCCGGTGACAAGATTATAGAGTCCCCACTCCGCGAGGAACGCAAGGCCGCCGCCGAGCATACCGAGGACAAGACCCTCGACGATAAACGGGAGACGGATAAATCCGTTGCTCGCTCCGACCATCTTCATTATTGCGATCTCCTCGCGTCGGCCGAAGGTGGCAAGCTTTATGGTGTTCGACATGATGAACACGGAGACAAAGACAAGGATAACAATAAGGATAAGCGAAACCACGCTGACAATATTCCTTATCGTCACGAAAGCCTTCGCATAGTCAAGATGCGCTCTGACCTTCACGATGCCGTCGATATTCTTCAGCTCATTCTGCGTCTGCGCCATGAGCGAGATGTCGTTGAGGTGGATAACAAAACGGTGTTTGAAAACCGTCGCGTCTATGCCGACCATCATATTGTCGTCATAGTTGCTCATAAAGTTGTTCATCGCGGTGTCACGGCTGACAAACTCCGCGTCCATGACGTTCGGGAGCGCTTCTATCGCCGTGCCGATGGCCTTGGCCTGCTCTTCGTCCTCGATGTTTTCATCGACGAAAGCGACGACCTCGTTCTCGTTCTCAAGGTCTTTTATAAGAGCGTCAATATTGACGGAGAGCAGCGACACGCTGCCCATGATTATAAGGCAGGCCATTATAATAGTTACCGAGGCGAAGGACATGAATCCGTGCGTTCCTATGCTGCGGAAGCCTTCGCGGATAAGATAGCCGCATCTATTCAATCTCATAGCTGTAATACCCGTCCATTCCGTCACTGATCACATGGCCGCCGTCAATGGTTATGACACGCTTGGAAAATGCGTTGACCAGTTCCTTCTCATGGGTGACTACAAGAATAGTAGTTCCCATCTCGTTTATCTTTTCCAGAAGGAGCATAAGCTCCAGAGAGCGCACCGGGTCAAGGTTGCCGGTAGGCTCGTCCGCGATTATCATGCGCGGGCTGTTGACCAGCGCACGGGCGATGGCCACACGCTGCTGCTCGCCGCCGGAAAGCTCCTGCGGGAGGCGCTTCTCGCGGCCTTCAAGGCCGACCAGCTCAAGCACGTACGGCACACGCTTTTTGATCTCCTTCGCCGACGCGCCGACGACACGCATCGCAAACGCCACGTTATCATACACGTTCATGTTATCAATCAGGCGGAAATCCTGAAAGATAATGCCCAGCGTTCTGCGCATCTTGGGCAGTTTGCGCCGCTTCAGCTTGCCGAGGTCAAAGTCATTGACGATGACGGTGCCCTCGGTGGGCTGGATCTCTCCGGTGAGCAATTTTATAATGGTAGTCTTGCCGGAGCCGGAGGGGCCGACAAGGAACACGAACTCACCTTCGTTGATGGTCAGATCTACGCCGTCGAGCGCGAGAGTCCCGCTGCTGTCGTAGATCTTTCTCACATCGTTCATTTGAACCATAAACTCTTACTCCAATCTGCCGCTCTATCCGCGCGCAGGCACACCGCGATCCTCATGCGGCAGTCAGGATCGGGTCAAGGCGCCGCGGATACCGCCGTTGTGCCGGCGGCCTCATGTGTTTTTCGTTTATAAATATATGTAAAGCCTCGTGAGAGGCAATTGCCGTCGAACGCGGCGGGAATCAATACTTGCTGTTGTTGAGGGAGTCGAGATACATCTTGACCATCATGGCCACCTTGAAGACTATCGCGTGGTCAAACTCTCTGAGGTCAAGCCCGGTGATCTTCTTTATCTTCTCAAGACGGTACACCAGAGTGTTTCTGTGCACATAGAGCTTGCGGGAGGTTTCGGAAACGTTGAGGTTATTTTCAAAGAACTTGTTGATGGTCTCCAGCGTATCCTCGTCCAGCGTCTCGATCGGGTTCTTCTTGAAGACCTCGTTGAGGAACATTTCGCACAGAGTCGTCGGGAGCTGATAGATTATGCGGCCAAGGCCGAGGCTTTCGTAATTGATGATGGTCTTTTCGCTTTCAAACACGCGGCCGACCTCGATGGCGACCTGCGCCTCCTTATAGCGATCCGCCAGCTCGCGCAGATGATGCGCGTTCGTGCTGATGCCTATAACGCACTTGATGCCAAGCTCGTCAAGCAGAGTCTTTTCGATAAGTGCCGCTGTGCTTGCAATAACCTCAGGGCATTCTGCCGAGGGGAGCGCCTTGACGATGACGATGTCGGACTCATTGATGCTGAGGACAAAGTCCTGCTGCTTATCGGGGAAGAGCTTCTGTATCGTCTCGATCGCGGCGACATCGGAAGTTTCCATCTGGCGCACGAGCAGGACGCTGCGCGGCTCGTCCGTGACGAAATGCAGCTCCTTCGCGCGGACATAGACGTCGCCGGGGAGGATATTGTCGGAGATAATGTTCTTTACGAAGGCGGCCTTGTTGTGCTTCTCCTCGTAATTGCTCTTAGCCTCGTTGAAGGCTACTGCCGCGACGGCGCAGAGCGTCCTCGCAACGGAGTCGCTGCCGTCCACAAAAGAGGTAAAGTCAAATCTTGAACCGTTCGAAAGCAGCGGGCAGAAGGTTCTGCTGCCTATGGACACGGGCTGCTCGGACGCCTCCATCTCATATACATGGAATTCGTCAAGCCGCGAGCCTATCATTGACAGTTCGCTGCAAGCTATGATAAAGCCCTGATCGTCCACTACGCCGATAGTTCTGTCGATGGCGTCCTTCATCTGAATAATCACATTCTGGAAGATTCTACTTGACATAAATCTGCCTCCTCTGCGTTATGGCCAATTTGCCATACTCCCGCATTATCTGTTTATATATAATAACTCCATTTTATGTGATTTTCAATAGAAATCGTCAAGATTTTTTGTGAACTTTTTTTCTTTTGTCTCCTATACGCTCAAAAAACGTTGAAATTACAGGCAGTTTTTACTGCTTTCTGCCCAAAAACACACTGCACAAATCGTCTTCGCCCAGTTCGCGCCACTGCCCCGGCTCCGACGCCGCGTCGAGCGCCAATCCGCCGACCGCCAGACGCCGCAGTTCGAGCACCGGTTTCCCGCGTGAGGCAAGCATCCGCTTCACCTGATGGTACTTCCCCTCCATGACAGTTACGAGACATTCCCCTCCGCCCAGCGGCTCAAGCTTTGCCGGCAGGCACTCCGTCCCGTCGCCGAGAACTATGCCCTCCGCAAAAGCCGCGGCGTCGTTCTCGTCCGGAACGCCGTCTACCTTAGCATAATACAGTTTTTCCACCTCGGATTTCGGCGAAATAACGCGATGAGCAAAATCACCATCATTTGTAAGCAGCAAAAGCCCGCTCGTATCCTTATCAAGGCGGCCTACCGGGAACAGGTCGAGCGCCCGCAGTTCCGGCGGGAGCAGGTCGAGAACCGTTTTCTGCCGCCTGTCCTCGGTGGCGCTGAGGACGCCGGGCGGCTTATCAAGCATGAAATAGCGAAACTTCACATAGCTTAGTGGCTTGCCGTCAAGGACTACCGTGTCCCGCTCCGGGTCGAGCTTATGTTCAGGGGCGTTGACCGCCGCGCCGTTTACCAGCACGCGCCCGCTCTTTATTATCTGCCGCAGCTCCTTGCGCGAGGCCTCGCCAAGCTCCGACAGAAGCTTATCCAATCGCATCAGAGGCATAGCATCCTCCCGAAATTCAATAAATCATATGCCACGCATTATAACATACACCGCGCTCTTTTTGAATAGCATATAAGCGAGGTGATGGAGATGTTCACAAAAAGTTCAGTCTTTACACGCAAAAAAGCGCTGCTTATAGTCGCCGGGGTGGCTTTTTTGCTGCTGGCGCTCATACTTATCAAGTGGCGGGTCGACAGCCGCACATGTTTTACGACGTTGGCCGACCGCGAAAAGTTCCTGAAAAATCTGGGTTGGGAGATAGATTCCTCCACCGAGGAGTTTCACAGCGTTATCATTCCCGAAAGCTTTGACGGGATAATGGCGGAGTATAACCGTATGCAAAAAGAGCAGGGCTTTGATCTGGAGGCATACTGCGGGAAGCAATGTGAACAGTACAGCTACCTGCTGACGAATTACCCCGACTGCGGCGAGAGCGTTATAATTACTATATATATTATTGACGGGAAAATTATTGCCGGGGACATACACACCGCCGCGCTCGACGGCTTCATGCACGGCATTGTTCGCAAATAAATAATATCAAAAATGCGGGATGGCTGAATCCCGCATAAATTATATCCGTTATTACGCCGCGCCGTCCAGCGCTGCCGCGAGAAGCACGGCGGCCTCGGCGCGCGTCATTTTTTCGCCGGGGAGGAAATTTTTCTCCACTACGCCGTAGGCGATTAGATTCGCGCAGGCCTGAGCCAGCTCCTCATCCATTTCGGCGTTCAGCTTTATATATGACACATCCTGATACGCCATCGCGGCGTTCAGGATCAGCGCCGCGTCCCCGCCGGATATCGTCTCCTGCGCGGAGAAGTTCCCGTTCTCCGCCGCGGTGTCTATCACGCCGCACATCACGGCGCTCGTCACATAGCCCTTCATCCACGCCGGGATTGACGCATCGTCGCCGAAGCCGGTGGACAGCACACTCGGGAACGCATCCTCCCCTGCCGCGAGCATACACATGCTCAGAAATTCGCCGCGGCTCAGCTCCCGCTCAGGGTAAAAGCAGTACCGCTCCCCCAGCTTCTCGCCGGTGAACACGCCTGTTTCCGCAAGGCGCAGGGCGGCGTATTCCTCCGCGCGCCCGGACATGTCCGCGTATTCGATGCTCTTTTTCTGCTTCTCAATGCGGATTATTGCGGTCGCCTCCTGCGAGCGGTTGCCCTCGGAGTCTATCGCCTTATAGCCGAAATAGTCGCGCCCTTTCTTACCATCAGCGGGAGTATAGATAAAGCTGCCGCCGTCGGAAAGCTCGATAGTCCCCTTTACAGGCGGCGTGGTTATCTCGAAGCTCAGCTCGCCGCCGTCCGTGTCGTACGCCGCCAACTGCCCGCCGACCGATACTCCGCGGTATGTCGTAAGCTCTAGGTTTGCCGCAACCGGCGCGCTGCCCGCGGCCTCGGCCTCAGGCTCAAGTGCGATCAGCCCTGTCAGAAGCATTAACAGCGCCACCGCGGATGCAATGAATCGTTTCATGGTCATACCTCCAATCCGCAGGTATTTTGTGTATAAAACGGGCAATTATGCAAATTTTAAGTGGACGCTTGTTTGTCTATGTGGTATGATAGTATCAGTTGATAAGGGCAAACACGGTTTTGACGGGCAGAAATGCGTCCATACTTCTTCAAAGCCCTTGACAATACAGCAAGTATTCTCTGCGGCCTTTTCATCGTCTGGCCACATTTCTGCTCCGTCAAAACTGCTTCGCACCTGACAGGGATGGATTTTCGAGTGATTTTTGCTTTTTGAGACGCAGACGGGCTGCCGCCCTTCAAGACGAAAAGAGCAAAAAGCGCCGGAAAGACGCACTGTCAGGCGTGTCTGCCCTCGTCAACTGATACTAGTATCAGTCAATAAAACTGAAAGGACTGTTTTCATGCAAGCTTCCGCAGCTGCGCTCTGGATCAACACCGTGTTTGCGGGTTTCGACCAGAGCATAACTACCGCAGTACATAATCTCTATCTCTGGGCTGGCGATTTCTTCACGCCGTTTTTCGAGTTCATCTCGTTTCTAGGCCATGACGGCATCATCCTCGTCCTGCTGTCCATCGCGCTGATGCTTTTCAAAAAGACCCGCCGTTTCGGTACGGCCATGCTCTTCGGCGTCGCCATCGGGGCGATATTCACAAACTGCATCCTCAAGGTGCTCATAGCGAGGCCGCGCCCTTATGCGGACGAGAACGGCATTTTCTATCAGTTCTGGCTGCTGGTCGGGCAGAACGTCGAGAGTGACAAGAGTTTCCCCTCCGGGCACACCACAGCCGCCTTTGCGACGATGACCGCAGTATTCATGGTCGGCGATAAGCGCGTGAGCTGGACGGCGTACATCTTTGCGATACTCATGGGGCTTGCCCGCATATATCTTGTAGTCCACTTCCCGTCAGACGTGCTGGCCGGCATCATCGTCGGCATCATCGCCGGCGTTCTCGGCACCATTCTCTCCCGCAAGCTGCCCGAAAAGTTCTATGATAAAAATATTTTTCAGAAAAAGGGCGGTGGAGCGCATTGTTCGGCAGGCTGAAATTCAAGGGCGTTGACAAGAGGCGCATAAGCGATCAGGAGCATATCGACGATTATAATGCGGCGGAGCCGATAGGCCGCGTCCGTCTCGGCAAGCTGTGCATGTATTACCGCGACCTCGGCGTTAAGTATTGCGTCCCGTACGATTACATCGACCGTACTTTCACCCGCATAAGCGAGTGCCAGCCGGACGACAGCCCCGCTTATTATTACTACCGTCTCATTCTTGTGCACGACGGCAAGGAGTTTGCAAACCTCATCTTCAACAAAGAAGAGGACATTGACCGCATCCATGCGGAGCTGCAAAAGATAAACCCCAACATCGCCTACGGGTACATCCCGCCCGCCGACGGCAAGCGAAGCAGATTGTCATAAAAAACGCCATGCAGTTTTGAAGTGACCCCGAAAAGTTAGACAAATATTTTTAGCGCAAATTGTTCAAGCA
>URPD01000042.1 GCA_900549645.1 uncultured Eubacteriales bacterium | reverse complement strand
CCTGCGTATTGTCTTCTTTTTTTCACCTGTTGCACTTCAGATTATAATCTGTCCACCTCTCTTTAAACAAGGGAGGCAAGAAACTCCGCGTTGCCTTTTGCGCTCGACGACCGCCAGTGGGTAAAAGAAACCGCGCGCCAAAGCCACATCGCATGGTACGCCCCCAGTGCCGTCCCGCAAATCGTCCATAACAAAATTGCTCCCCAGCCGGGGATCCGGCTGGGGAGCGGTTCGGTTGTGCTTACTTGTCCAGATAATTTTTCAGCAGCTCCTGCAGCAACTCGTCTCTGTCGAGACGGCATATCAGCGTACGGGCGTTGTTGTAGTTGGTGATATAGGTCGGATCCTCCGAAAGTATATACCCAACTATCTGGTTAATAGGATTGTAGCCCTTTACCATGAGGGAGTTATACACGGATGACAGGATCTCTCTCATCTCGGCTTTGCTGTCCAGTGCTGTGAACTTTCTTGTTACATCCTCCATGATGTCCCTCCTCTTCACTTATTTATTGGCTACATTATAGCATATTAGTTTGTCAAGTAAAGTCGAAAAAACTAAACAAAAGGTTAATTTTTCTTAAGGTGGTATAATTTTACCGAATGATGGCGCCGAATTTCTTCTCCAGCGCGGCAAGAACCTTCTTTACGGTCTCCTCTGCGTGGTCGTCGGTGAGGGTCTGGTCGTCGGCGCGCATGGTAAGCGAGAAGGCGACGGACTTTTTGCCCTCGGCGATGTGGTGCCCGGTATACACATCGAAGATGCGGCAGCCCTTGAGGTACTGCCCGCCCTCAGCCATGATGTGCTCCACCATATCACCCACGGGAATCTCAGCGCCGCAGACGACGGCAATGTCGCGCGTGACCGCCGGGAAGCGCGGCAGCGGCTTATACACGGGGATGCCTCCGCGCAGGGAGTGCAGCGCGTCAAAGCTCAGCTCCGCGCAGTAAAGCTCTGCGTCTACGCCGTAATTGGCTGCAACGGCGGGGTGTATCTGACCGAGCACGCCTATATAAGTCTCACCGCACCAGACCTTGGCGCAGCGGCCGGGATGGTAGGACGGGTTCTCGCGCTCGGCGGCGAAGTGCAGCTTTTCAATGCCGAGGCCGCTGCACAGCTCCTCGACCCAGCCCTTGATGCGGAAGAAGCTCATATCGGGGCCGTATGCGCCCATGGAAACTATCTTCGGCTCGTCCGCCAGTCCGTCGGGACGCTTGAGGTAGATGCGGCCTATCTCGTAGAGCGCGGCGGACTTGTTGCGATAGTTATAGTTGCGGGTCAAAATCTCCAGCATGGAGGGGAGTATGGTCGTGCGCATTATCGAGGTGTCCTCTCCGAGAGGATTGAGGATGCGCAGACTGTCGCGCAGCGGGGAATCGGACGGCATACGGATCTTGTCATAGTAGCTGGGGCTGATGAACGAGTAGGTGATTATCTCATCCAGACACATCGCGCGGCACAGCTCGCCGACGCGGCGCTCGCACTGCTGCACAGGCGTAAAGCCGCCGCAGGTGCTTATGGCTCCGGTGAAGCGGGTGGGGATATTGTTGTAGCCGTAGAAGCGCGCTACCTCCTCGGCGATATCGGAATAATGCTCAACGTCGCCGCGCCAAGACGGAACGTGGATGACGTCGCCGTCAAGCGTGAAGCCGAGGTCAAGCAGGATCTTCTTCATGCTGTCCTTGTCGATATCGGTGCCGAGCAGGGAGTTTATCTTGTCCGGCTCAAGCAGAACTGTCTTTTCCTCGATGGGCTTCGGCACGACGTCGATGACGCCATCGACGACCTCGCCGCAGCCGAGCAGTTCTATAAGCTCGCAGGCGCGGTTCACGGCGCGCAGCGTACCCTGCGGGTCAAGACCCTTTTCAAAGCGGGCGGACGCGTCGGTACGCATACCGAGGGCAGTAGCGGTGCGGCGCACGGAGGTGCCGTTGAAATTCGCGCTCTCGAAGAGAACCATCGCCGTGTCGCCGACAATCTCGCTGTTCTCGCCGCCCATGACGCCCGCAACTGCGACGGGCTTGTCGGTGTCGCAGATGCAGAGCATGGAGGGGGTCAGCTTGCGCTCGGTGCCGTCAAGCGTACGGATGCTCTCGCCCTCGCGCGCGGTGCGGACGTGAATCTCGTTGTTGCCGACGCAGGCAAAGTCGAACGCGTGCATGGGCTGGCCGTACTCAAGCATGACGTAGTTCGTGATGTCGACGATGTTGTTTATCGGGCGCATACCGGCGTTGCGGATACGCTCACGCATCCAGCGCGGGGACGGCGCGATCTTGACGTTCTTGACCATGCGCGCGGTGTAGCGCGGGCAGAGCGCGGCGTCCTCGACGATGATCTTCGCCATGTCGTTGATATTGCCGCCGGCCTTCGCTTCGACGACCGGCTCGTGCAGCTTCAGCTCCTTGCCGAAGGTCACGGCGGCCTCACGCGCGAGACCGATAACGCACAGGCAGTCAGGCCGGTTCGGGGTTATCTCAAATTCCACGACATGGTCGTCGCGGCCGAGGATGACGGCCATATCGTCGCCGGGCTTGCAGTCCTCGTTGAGAATGAGAATACCGTCGGAAATGCAGTGCGGGAACTCCTCCTGCTTCGCGCGGAGATCATCCAGCGAAAGTATCGCATTCTTCTTGGTGTCATAGGCCACGAGATCGCCCGCGTGGACGTTCTGGCAGTCGGTCACGGGATCGGCCGCGGCTTCGCCGAGGTCGAGCGCGACCTGCCACAGGCCGTAGCCCTTGTTCTGCACGTCGAGCGCCTTTGCCGCGACGACGCTGCCGAAAATCTTGTCTCCGGCCTTGATGTCGGCGGGGATGGAGGGCTTTGCGGGATCGATCGGATGGTAGTCGCCGAGGATGGCGGCGGGCTTTATCTCCGCGTAGGGGAAATCGTGCAGATCGCAGTCAAGCTCCTTGAGCGAGCAGAGCATACCGGCGGACTCCACGCCGCGCAGCTTGCCCTTCGTTATCTTCACACCGCCGGGCAGCAGGGAATTGTGCAGCGCCGCGGGGACGAGATCGCCGCAGTGGACGTTCCACGCGCCGGTGCATATCTGCACAGGCTCCGCTTCGCCGATGTCTATCTGCGTGACGAGCATGTGGTCGGAGTTGGGGTGCTTCTCGATGGAGAGAATGCGGCCGACCTTGACGTTCTTTATCGTCTCGCTCAGGTTCTCGGTCACTTCGACCTTGGAGCCGGAGACGGTCATGGCCTCGGCGAAGCGCTTGTCGTCATATTCATCAAAGCTCAGGTCGACGAATTCATTGAGCCATTTTCTTGAAAGATTCATGTTGTTCTCCCTTCAATATATCAGAACTGTTCGAGGAAGCGCACGTCGTTCTCAAATATCAGGCGCAGGTCGGTGATCTTGTATTCGCCCATTGCGAGACGCTCAAGACCCATGCCGAAGGCCCAGCCGGAGTACACGTCCGGGTCAATGCCGCAGCCGGCGAGAACCTTGGGGTGCACCATGCCGGCGCCGAGGACTTCGATCCAGCCCTCGCCCTTGCAGGTGGGGCAGCCCTTGCCGCCGCACTTGTGGCACTGGATGTCCAGCTCACAGCTCGGTTCGGTGAAGGGGAAGTGGTGCGGGCGGAAGCGGGTGACGGTGCCCTTGCCGTATATCTTTTCGACGACGAGGTTCAGCGTGGCTTTCAGGTCGGACATCGTGACGCCCTTGTCGATGACCATGCCCTCAATCTGGTGGAACATCGGGGAGTGCGTCGCGTCGACCTCGTCCTTACGGTAGACACGTCCGGGGGCGACGATGCGGATGGGCAGGGTCTTGGTCTCCATCGCGTGGATCTGCATCGGGGAGGTCTGAGTGCGCAGCAGGATGCTGCTGTCGTCCTTGAAATAGAAGGTGTCCGTCCATTCGCGGGAGGGATGGCCTTCGTCGATGTTGAGCTTGGTGAAGTTATATTCCGCCTTCTCGACTTCGGGGCCGTCGAGAATTTCAAAGCCCATGCCGATGAAGATGTCCTTGATCTGGTCGAGGACGTTGTACATCGGGTGCTTGTGCCCCAGCGTACTGGTCTCGCCCGGCAGCGTGACGTCAACGGTCTCGCGCTCAAGCTTCAGCTCCATTAGCTTGGAGCCAAGCTCGGCCTTGCGCTGCTCGATGGCGGCCTCAATGTCGCCGCGCAGTTGGTTTGCCAGCTGACCCATGACGGGGCGCTCCTCGGCGGAAAGCTTGCCCATCTGGCGCAGGATGCCGGTAAGCTCGCCCTTCTTGCCCAGATACTTGACGCGCAGGCTCTCCAGAAGCTCGATATCGTCGGCTTCAAGAATGGCCTTGATGGAACTGTCTCTAAGTCCCTGCATTAACTCTTTCATTACGATTCTCCTTGAAAAATACTTGAAATAGCTTTGAAAAGCAAAAAAATAAGCCCCCGTCCCGAATAGGGACGAAAGCATGGCTTCCGCGGTACCACCCCACGTTCGGCGCACTGCGCCGCACTCAAGGAGCAGTAACGCGCTCCACACGCCGGGGATTGGCCGGTGCTCGCGGGCGAACCAAGCGCCTGCACCGCAGGAGGCTTACAGCCGATGACCTCCATTCTCTGCCCGGAACGTACAGCGCTATTTTCCCGTTCATAGCTTTACAAGAATACCACAGAAAAACCGGATTATCAAGAGGAAAAACCAAGTTTTTGAATGTGTTATGCTTTTTCGCGGCGAAAGCCGCGGCCTTTGTTTGTAATAATGTTTATAATAAATTAAAATATAAACGGCTATAATCTATTGCAAAGGACGGGGAAGCTGTGTATAATGAAAACACTTAAAAAAATTTAAATATTATATGCCAAGTGCGAATACGGAGATAAGAATGAACGTAATATATATTGCAATAGTTGTAGCTGCCGGGTATCTTCTCGGCTCGCTGAGCATATCAATCCTGCTGTCGAAAAATCTGCTGGGGCGCGACGTGCGCAGACACGGCAGCGGCAACGCCGGGGCGACGAATATGGCGCGCGTATTTGGGATGCACGCCGGACTGCTGACGCTCGCAGGCGACATGCTCAAGGCCGCGGCGGCGATGCTGCTCGGCTTCTGGCTGCTGGGCGATACGGGGATGGCTCTCGGCGGCGTCGCGTGCCTGCTGGGGCACTGCTTCCCCGCGCTGCATGGCTTCAAGGGCGGCAAGGGCGTGTCATCGGGGGCGATGGTCGCGCTGATGATAGACTGGCGCGTATTTCTCTGCGTCGTCGGCGTGTTTCTCGCCGGGGCGTTCCTGACGAAAAAGGTCTCGTTCGGCAGCATATGCGGGGCGCTGGCGATATTCATAAGCGCGGCGGCGCTCGGCGTGTCGACTCCGCGCCTGATGCTTGCGGCGGCGGGAATGCTGATAGTTATTGCGCGGCACCGCGAAAACATCGTGCGGCTCATAAACGGCACGGAGCCGGATTTCAAGCCCGCAAAGCGGCCGGGGACGAAACGCAAAGAAGAGTGTTGAAAAGAACGGAAAATGGTGATATAGTAAAACCGGTTCGCGGCGAAAGCCGGAATCATTCCCGCACAAAAACAGAGGGAAACTAAGCTTTTGTGAAAGGAACTGAACCTATGGATAACGAGCTTCGGCATGATATAGACAAATATGTGGAATCAAACCGCAGTGCGATACTGCGCGATATAGCGCGCCTTGTGGCGATAAACAGCGTCGAGGGCGAGGCGAAACCCAACGCCCCCTTTGGCCGCGGCCCGCGCGAGGCGCTTGATAAGGGACTTGAGATCGCCCGCGAGCTGGGGCTTGACACGGTCGACTGCGAGGGCAAGATCGGCTATGCCAGCCTCGGCGGAGACAGTGACCGTTACCTTGCGACGATAACTCACCTCGACGTGGTGCCTGTCGGCGAGGGCTGGACGCAGGATCCGTTCACCATGCGCGAGCGCGAAGGGTACATAATCGGCCGCGGCGTCATGGACGACAAGGGGCCGAGCGTCCTCTGCCTCTATGCGCTGAAGTATCTCAAGGATAAGGGAATAGCCCTGCGCTATCCTGTCCGCGCGCTGCTCGGCGCAAACGAAGAGACCGGCATGAAGGACGTCGAGTATTATCTGGCGAATTATCCCGCTCCGCTGTTCTGCTTCAGCCCGGACGCGAATTTCCCGCTCTGCAACGGCGAAAAGGGCATCTACCATGGCCGCATGATTTCCAAGCTGCCGATGGTGAACGTTGTCGACATCAAGGGAGGCTTTGCGGCGAACGCCGTGCCCGACAAGGCCGAGGCGTGGGTCAAGGCCGAAGCGCTTGAATCCACCGAGCGCGTCGAAGCGGTGAAGGAGGGCGAGCTGTGGCACCTCACGGCCACCGGCATCGGCGGTCACGCATCGCTGCCGGAGGGAACCGTCAACGCGATAGGCGTACTTGTGGACTACATTCTGGATAACGGCATTGCAGCCGCTGAAGAGAAGCGCTTCTATGAGCTGGTGAGTATGCTGAATAACGACTGGACGGGCGCCGCGCTGAACGTTGCGGCGGACGACGGACTGTTCGAGCCGCTGACCATCGTGGGCGGCGTTATCGGCGTTGAGGACGGCCATGTGCTCCAGACGATCGACAGCCGCTACCCGACCAATATGAGCGGGTCGAAGATCGCCCGCGCCATCCAGCGCGCGGCGGGAGACGCAGCGGAGATAACAATAGAGCGCGACGCGGAGCCGTTCTATATGGCGCTGGATAATCCGGCGGTGCAGGTGTGCATCAACGCCTACAACGACGTGACGGGCGAGAACGCCAAGCCCTATACCATCGGCGGCGGCACCTACGCGCGCGACTTCCCGAACGCGGTGTCCTTCGGACCGGAGCACCCGGAGCGCCCGCAGCCCGATTTCGCAGGGCCTATCCACGGCGTTGACGAGGCCGCGAGCATTGATTTCCTCATGGAAGCGCTGAAGGTATATATCCTCGCGCTGATCGAGCTGGAGAAGCTTGATTTCTGATTCTTTGCACAGTGATTTTACAGGCGGGAGTTATTTATCTCCCGCCTGTTTTATACCATGGGCAATCGGCGTAAATTGCCCGTCTACCTTTTACACATTTTTAACTTTTCATCTTTAATGTGTTGTATAATCAGTGTATAATGTAGAAAAAAGTTCAGGAGGCAGAATTATGGCTAAACGCGCGCTTATCGTAGAAGACGACAGCAACATCGCAGAACTGCTGCGGCTTTATCTCGGCAAGGATGGGTTTGAGGTGATGATCGCTCCTGACGGCGGCAAGGCCGAATCCATGTTCGATCTGTTCGCGCCGGACGTTGTCCTGCTGGACATCATGCTTCCGGTCAAGGACGGCTGGCAGGTCTGCCGGGATATCCGGGCGAAGTCCGCCGTGCCGATCATCATGCTTACCGCGAAGGGCGAGACCACGGATAAAATAACCGGCCTTGACATGGGCGCCGACGATTACGTGACCAAACCCTTTGACGTCAAGGAGCTTATCGCCCGCGTCCACGCCGTCATGCGCCGCAGCGACAACGACGGCCCCGCGGAGAAGAAGCTGACCTTCGACAAGCTCGTGATCAATCTCGATTCCTACGAGCTGGTGGTGAACGGCGTCAAGGTCGATACGCCGCCGAAAGAGATGGAGCTGCTATACCACCTCGCGGCGTCCCCTAACCGCGTTTTCACCCGCAACCAGCTTCTCGACGAGGTGTGGGGCTTCGACTATTTCGGCGACTCCCGAACGGTTGACGTACACATAAAGCGCCTGCGCGAAAAGCTTGAGGGCGTCAGCGACAAATGGTGCCTCAAGACCGTCTGGGGCGTCGGCTACAAGTTTGAAGTGACAGAGTAATGAAAAACGTATACCTGCGCAACTTTGTGGCCACGGCGACGCTGGTGTTCATGTGCTTCCTGCTCGTCGCGGTGAGCTTCGTCGGCATCGGCCGCGGCTACATCATAAACGACTACCGCGAGCGCATGGACAATAACGCCTCCGAGGTCGCAAGAACCGCTTCCGCCATCGCCGACGGAGATTCGCTTACGAGCTGGAGCCTGAGCATGACGCTTTCCTCCATCTCGCGCACTACCGGCAATCAGGTCTTTATAACCGACGAGACCGGCAAAATCGTCTCCTGCTCCGACCGCGCGCCAATGTGCGAGCATCTCGGCCATCAGATACCTGCCGACGTCATGCAGACCCTTGAGACGACGGGTGAGTACGACCAGATGAGCACGCTCGGTGGCCTGTATGAGAAGAACCGCTACGCCGTGGCGCGGCCGATAAAGACGGCGGCCGACGGGAACGATATCATCGGCTATGTGTTCATCACAAACGTCGTGGACAACATACTGAAGACGTGGTCGTCCCTGACCGGAATAACCGCGATCGTGACCATCGGCGTTTTTGCCGCGGCTATGATAGTCTCCCTCATGTACTCCAAGCATATGGCGAAGCCGCTTGACGAGATGGCGGCGGCGTCGCGCCGGTTCGCCCGCGGGGATTTCTCGGTGCGTGTGCGCCAGCGCGAGGATCCCACAGATGAGATGGGCGCGCTGATAGATTCGTTCAATAAGATGGCCGATTCGCTGGAAAACGCCGAGGCGCGCCGCAGCGAGTTCATAGCCAATATCTCGCACGAGCTGAGGACGCCGATGACCACGATATCCGGCTTCGCAGAAGGGCTGCTCGACGGCACTATCCCGCCGGAGGACGAGAAAAAATATCTCCGCGCGATAAGCGACGAGACGAAGCGCCTCTCGCGTCTGGTGCGCGACATGCTCGACGTGTCACAGCTCAGAAATCGCGCCGCCGACCCGACAAAGAGGATCGATTTTGACCTGACGGAGCTTACACTCCAGACGCTTCTGAGCTTTGAAAGCCGCGCAACGAAGAAAAATCTTGACGTCGACCCTCAGCTGCCGGATAATCATATCATGGTGCATGCGGATAAAGACGCCATAACTCAGGTAATATATAACCTGTTGGATAACGCCGTGAAGTTCGCCTCGCCCGGAAGCTGCATCACCGTGCGCATATATAAGGATAACGGCAAGGCGTACGTCTCTGTGCGCGACTACGGCGAGACGATACCGCCGGACGATCTCCCGTTCATCTTCGACCGGTTCCACAAGTCGGATCGCTCGCGCAGTCTGGATAAGGACGGCGTCGGCCTCGGCCTGTATCTGGTGAAATCCATCATCAACAGCCACGATGAGGACATCGCCGTCACGAGCCGCGACGGTATGACGGAGTTCGTGTTCACGCTGACTCTTGCGAAAAACGAACCCGGCGAGAAGAAAACAAATCTGTTTTGAGTATAAAAAGAGGTCATTTTTATGGCAAACAATTGGTACAGCAAGGACGACTGGTATGCCCCGCTTCAGAGCGTGCCGACCGTGAGCGCGGTGACGCCGAAGGAGAAAAAGAAGAATAAAAAGGTGCGGATAATCGGCGGGATATGCCTGCTGCTCGTGCTGCTGGTGGCCACGTCGCTTATCTTCGCGGAGCGCGGCGGGGCTCAGGGCGGCTTCGGCTCCAACGTCATCCCTTCCGATGGCGGGAGCGGTGACATGCCGGAGAACTGGCAGGACTTTTTCGACCAGTATTACACCAAGACAACTACCGACGTCGCGGAGATAAACATCCCGCGCGCGAAGCTGCCGATAGACTATGAACTGAAGATTGAGGAAAAGCCGTCCGGCAGTGAACTGACTCTGGGCGAGCTGTACGAAGAGAACTATAAGTCTGTCGTCGGCATCTCGGCATACACGGACGGCCAGAGCGGCTATAACTGGGGCACCGGCTTCGTGCTCACGGCGGACGGCCTGATCGTGACGAATACGCACGTCATAAACGGCGCGGACAGCGCGACTGTCACCCTGTATGACGACACCGTCCTCAACGCAACCTTGGTCGGCGCCGACTCGATAAGCGACATTGCGCTGCTGAAGGTCAAGGGCATCGGGCTCACCCCCGCCGTGATCGGCGACAGCTCCGAGCTTGCCGTCGGCGACGCTGTCGCCGCGATAGGCAACCCGCTGGGCGAGCAGTTCCGCATGACGCTGACAAACGGCGTTATCTCCGCGATAAACCGCGGCGTCAGCTATAACGGCCGCAGTATGACCCTAATGCAGACCAACGCCGCCATAAACGAGGGCAACTCCGGCGGCCCGCTGTACAACATGTACGGTCAGGTGATCGGCATCACGAATATGAAGATGATGTCGTCCTATTCGAGCATCGAGGGCATAGGCTTTGCGATTCCGAGTACGACGATGAGCGACATCGTGAACGCGCTCGTCAAGGACGGCGAGGTCAGAGGCCGCCCGTCGATCGGCATAACCGTCGGCGCAATACCCGATAACGCCTCGTCGCATTACGATATCCCCGGCGGGCTCTATATCTCCGACGTCACCGATGGTTCGGACGCCGAGGCCAAGGGCATCAAGGTCGGTGATATTCTGATTGAGTGCAACGGCGTCGAGGTCAAGACGACAGACGACGTCGCCGAGATAAAGAGCGGATTGAGCGTGGGCGACAGCATCCATTTCAAGATATGGCGCGACGGGGAGACCTACGAGGTCGACGTTGAGCTGATGGATACGAACGACATTTATAACTGACGCGAAATAATAACAAAAAAGGCTTTGACGTGCTCGTCAAAGCCTTTTTTGCTTATAAAGTTCAGCCCTTGTAGCCTATGCGGTCTGCCAGCGCCTGCTCGATGATAACAACGGCATCGCGGTGCAGCTTCATAAAGGTGACGGGGCATTCCGTCGTGATCTCGTCGGAGAGAAGCAGCTTCTTTGCCGCATCGTCCTTGCTGCCGCTGATTATAAGCAGCAGCTTGCGGGCTTTCATTATCCCGCCCATGCCCATCGTCACGGCGTAGCGGGGCACATCGTCGCGGCTTGCAAAGAAGCGGGCGTTCGCGTCGATCGTGCTCTCGTCAAGCTTCTCGCGGTGTGCGTCCGCGTGGAGGACGGAACCCGGCTCGTTGAAGCCGAGATGGCCGTCGGGGCCGACGCCGAGCACCTGCACGTCAACGTCGCTGCGCTCGATGACGGCGTTGAACTCGGCGATACCCGCATCCACATCACCGACGCCGCCGGCAACATAGGTGTTCGCCATGTCGATGTTGATATGGTCAAAAAGATTGCTGTTCATAAAATAGCGGTAGCTCTGGTCATGCTCCGGGGCAAGGCCGATGTACTCGTCAAGATTCACGCTGTGTACGCGGGAGAAGTCCAGCCCCTCCTCGGTGCAGCGGCGCGCCAGCTCCTTGTACATCCCAACGGGGCTGAAGCCTGTGGCCAGACCAAGGCAGCAGTCGGGCTTGGCGCGGACGATGTCTTCTATAATATCTGCGGCGGCAGAGCACTGCTCGGAATAATCTCTGGCAATGATGACTTTCATGGTAAACCTCCAAATAATTATAACAAAAAGCCGCGTAACGGCGGCCTTTGTTCCGGTAACATGATTATATGTGTTTTTGCGGAAATAGTCAAGGCGATAGACTTGCAGAATTGTGCCGCTGCTTGGCATTATTGACAAAAATTAAGAAAAATTCAGACAATGCAATATTGCGTTTTGTGCATGTTCGTTGTACAATTGTAAATATAATGTAATAGTTTTTAGAAATCTACGGACAACAGAGGGAGGGTAAAGATGAAAAAAAGACTCTTATGTTTGCTCCTTATGGTCACACTGCTCGCCGGACTGATGCCGGCGGCCTATGCCGAAGGAAATGTTGTCAGCTACACGGTAAAAAGCGGCGACACACTGGTTTCCATCTGCGGCAGCTACGGCATGAACTACTATAACGTCAAGTCCGCAATAATGAAGCTCAACGGCTTCACCAGCGAAAAGCAGCTCGATACGCTGAGTCCCGGTCAGGTCATAAAGCTCCCGGCCAACGAGGACGACGCGAAAAATGTCACTGCTAGCAGCTCCGCATCCGCTGGCTCTTCGACGGGCGGTTCGACGTCCGGCGGCAGTACCGATTCCGGCGGCAGCGTAAGCTATGTCGTCAAAGCGGGGGACACCTTCATCACGATCTGCGAGGAGCACGGGCTGAACTTCTTTGCTATAAAGAATCAGCTTATGAAGCTCAACGGCTTCAAGAATGCGAGCCAGCTCGATTCCCTGCGCGTCGGCCAGACGGTGAAGCTTCCCGGCAGCGGCTCGACTCCGAGCACGCCCGGCACCCCTGAAACTCCCGATAAGCCATCCACTCCGAGCACCGACGGTGGAACCACGACTCCGGCTCCGTCTGTCGACTACAAGACGATAAGCCACACGGTAGGCGAGTGAAACACGCTACTCAAGGTCTGCGGCAGCTACGGGATGAACTTCTACACCGTGAAGTATGCCATTATGAAGCTCAACGGCTTCACCAGCAAACGCCAGCTCGACATTCTGAGCAATGGTCAGGTCATAAAGCTGCCCGCCAGCGAAGATGACGCAAAGCTTGTTATGAGCGCATCCACCACGACTACGAAGCCTTCGGGCGGCAGCACCGACGGCGCATCCACCGGCAGCGGCTCCGCGACCGGCGAGAGCGTGGCGTACTACTTAATCCCCTACACCTTCCAGCCCGGCGACACCGTGTATAACATCTGTCTCAGCATGGGCGTGGATTTCGAGAAGAATTCCGACCTCATAAAGAAGCTCAACTCCATCAAGGACTACCGCAGTATTGCCGATGGCAAGGTGCTCTTGATCCCCAGTCCCAAGGCTCCGGAGAGCGGCAACTACTATAAGGTGGTGGCGCACAAGCTCGTCTCCGGCGAGACGGCGGAGAGCGTCACAGCGGGCTACGGCCTCGATTACAGCAAGGTTCTGAACATGATGAAGCTCGTGAACGGCAAGGACAGCCTTGAAATGATATATGCCGGAACGATATTCTATGTCCCGGTGAGCTGCAAGGCGTAAGAATCACAGCACCGGCGCACAGCAGGCAGATCGTAAAAAGATAACGGTCACAGCGGAGCAATCCGCTGTGACCGTTTTTGTGCCCATAAGGCGGGGGAGTAATCGAGAGCTACATGGACTTTTTGGCGCGTCAGAGAAGCGATACGGCGTCTGACATAGGGCTGACTCCGCATGGGCCGTGTGCTGGGAGCCGGAAGTATTAAGATGGAGTTCGTACTGCCTGAGCTATATAAGCAGCCTGTTGCGCTGGTGATAGCAGGGGATGCGACAGTGGGCATACCGCCGCGCAAGAAGCATTTTATATCAGTGATATAATTAATCCGCCCGCCTGCATCGACCGCAGGCGGGCATTATATCTGCCCAGCGGTGAACGCACGGACTCAAAGGAATACTAAATCCGGCCTGTCAAACAGGCCGGATTCTTATTTAATTACTGCGTTTCAGAATCGAACTTACTGCTCGTTCTTTTTCTTGTTCTTCTTGACGAAGAACACTACGCCGCCTGCGATGATGACTGCGGAAACTGCCATCAGGCCGATCCACAGACCCATGTTGGCGTCGTCTCCGGTCTTGGGCTTCGCGTTCGCGGCCTTGACGGTGAGAGTGCCATCAACATAGGTGATCTCGTAGTTGCTGGTGACGTCGTTGCCGTTTGCGTCAACGATCTTGACATTGGAGGCCTTGTTCTTGGAGGAGCCTATCTGAGTCTGGCTGCCGGTAACGGTAGCGGAGATCTTGTGACCCTTTGCAAGAGAACCCTTGACCTCGCAGGTGTTGGCGGTAAGAGCCTTGCCGTCGTAGACCTTCTCGGCGCTCTTCGCGGTGACGGTAAGGGGAGCCTTGGTTATCTCAAGAGTGCCGTCCTGAGTGGAAATCTTGTACTTCGCAGTGACGTCCTTGCCGTTTGCGTCCTTAGCGGTGACCTTGACGATCTTGTTCGCCACGGTGCCGGCGTTGGTGATGCTGCCGGAGTACTCGACTTCGAGAGTGTCGCCGCTCTCAAGCTCGCCGGAGATAACGTCGTAGGAGTTCGCGGTAAGCTCGGTGCCGTCGTAGACCTTCTTTGCGGAGGTGGCCTTGATGGAAATCTCAATGACCTTTACGCCGGTGACTTCAAGGGTGCCTTCCTTGATGGTGACATTGTAGTATGCGGTGTAGTCTCTGCCCTGTTCGTCGGAAATCTTCAGGCTGCCTTCCTTGACGGTGTTCTTGGAGGAACCCGGGTCGGTCTGGGTGCCGGAGAGGGTGAGGGTGAGGTTCTGACCGGATACCAGAGAACCGGAGGTGATGCTGTAATCATCGGCCTTGGTGGTAAGCGCGGTCTTGTCGAAAGCCTTGGTAGCGGAGCCGGTGGTGACGGTGATGTCACGCTTGGTGACGGTCAGCTTGCCGTCCACGAGCTTGATGTTTGCGTAGTTGTCGTTTATCTTTTCACCGTCGGCGTTCTTGATGACGTAGTCGGTGATCTTTGCGATGCCGTCCTTGCCGGGCACGGTGGCCTCGCCGGAAACAGCCGTCACATCAACGGTGTCGGAGCCGAGCAGACCGGAGAAGGTCACGTCGCTGGTGGAAGCGGTGAGAGCAGAGCCGTCGTAGGGCTTGGTGGCGTCCTTCGCGGTGATAACGACCTCGCCGGAGTACTTGTTGACGGTGACTTCCGCGGCGGAGTAGGTGATATTGTAGTAGGCGGTGACATCAACGCCGTTCGCGTCAACGATGACTGCGTTGCACGGAGTGCTGGTGCCGGTGCCGACGTTAACGGGGCCGCCGGTGTACTCAACGGACTTGACGGTGTCGCCCTCAACGAGGGAACCGGAAGTGATCACATATTCGGTCGCGTTGATGGCGGAGCCGGTGTACTCGCTGGTGACGGGCTTCGCGGAGATGGTGATGTTGCGCTTTGCAACGGTCAGAGTGCCGTTGTTGACGGTCAGCTCAAGCTGGGCTGCATCGAGAGCGGTACCATTGCCGTCCGCGACCCATGCGTTGCTCAGGATAATCGCTCGGGTGCCGGTCTCAGCGTTGTAATCGCCGAGGGATGCGATGGGAGCAACAAGAGTGTAGCCTTTGGGAACAACGGAAGTGTAGGTGAGTTCGGGGAGCGCGTCGCCGTAAGTGATGGACTGATTGTCCGCGGTGACGGATGCCTCGACGATGTACTTCGCGGTGATGGTGGCGTCGGTGTAAAGGGTGATGACGTCATCGGGTTCGACTGCCATAGTGGCGCCGTTTGCGTACTTGAGAGTCATGCCGACGTAGGTCTCAACGCCGCCGTATGCCTTGTAGTCGTTGACAACGGTGTGGGTGTAGACGCCGTCCTCATCATTAAAATCGACAATGCCGTTCCCGGTGCCGCCGACCTTGCCGTTGAGCCAGCCGTCGTTATACGTGACGGTGGGTTCGGTCTTGGGGTCGATCGCCTTGAGATAAATCATGGCGACGTAGCTGCTGCTCTCGTCGTCTGCGGCAAACAGGCCGGTGTTCAGCTCGTTGTCACTGTTGGCGAGAGTGCCACGGGCGATGGTGAGCTTTGCGGAATCCTTGCTCGCGGTGGCGTATCCGACGAGATTGGTGGATTCAGCATTTGCCTTGGAAGCGGCGCGGACATACAGCCCGGAGACGTAGTAGCCTTCCGGAGGAGTTATCGTGTAGTCGCCGTTAAGGAACTCGCCGAGAGTGGATTTGCCGGAGGCATCCTTCCCGGAGAAGCCGGCCTTAACGCCGAAATCGCCATCCTTCTTTTCAGCAGCGTTGTCGTCGCCGTAGACATATACGCTGGTGTCCAGCTGTACATTGTCCCACTTGGAGTCGACGTGGTCAGCGCTCGCGCTGGCGGGCATCGCGCCTGCGAACTGAACTGCGAACAGGCAGACCAGAACCAGACTGAACAGTACTTTAACTGTCTTCTTCATAAAAATCACCTCAAAAAGTTTTTGCTGAATTGAAACTGTTACAACTTTTCGGCATTGCTGTGAAAAGCGTCAAGGGGTTACAAATAGATGTAACTATTTTTTAACCATACTGTAACTTACTACGATTGCATTATATCTAAATTATATTAGAATTGCAAGGGGTATTTACATAATATTTCTTAAGGAACGGACTTCTTATGTTTTTTAAGAATTAAAATGTGAAATTTACATTTTGTAACTTTGATGTATAAGCTTGTCAGTTTACGGGGGTGAGTTTGCCCTGAACGACGAATCGTGCGTTGTAGAAATCGTAGGTGCAGGTCGAAAGAGTGATAACGTGGTCGTCAACCGAGACGTCAACGTTCGTCGCAACCAGAGACTGCACACGCCAGTCGTCGAGATGGCGGGCGAAATCATCCTCAGACTCGAAGAACATCTTGTAGGTGTCGGACTCGGCGTCGGTGGTGTAGGCGCTGAATATCTCGATCTTGTAGTTCTGGATCGGGGTGTTGAGATACATGACGGGGTGCTCGTTGTAGTATTCCTGATCATTATAATTGCGTATCGAGGCGAGCATAGAGCCGTCGTTCATGTTGTGCCCGTAGAGAACTGTGTTCTTGCCGGAAAAGTCGCCATAGCAGGTGCAGTCGAGGAAGAGCGAGCCGGAAGCGTTATACGTCCCGTCGATGAACCGGTGCAGGTAATAGAAGTTGTCCTCCGCCTGCACGACGGGGTAGTTGATAACGGTGTTCTCCGAGTACAGCCAGCCGACAACGTCCTGACACTGGTTGAGCAGCGCGTCAAAGTCGACGTCAACGGGCGAGCTTTCGGTTATCTGATTGCCGTCGCCGCCGTTATTGTCTTTATCTTTGCCCTTTTTCGTGGAAACGTAATCGCTGCTTATCTTGTTATATGTATCCTCCGCGACCTTGTACTCATGCAGCGTGGATATCAGCTTATAGCCGCTGTACACGAATATCAAGAGGAATATGACGCAGAGAACAATAAGCACTATTTTTACAGGCTTCTTCAAAGGGGCAGGCCTCCTGTCTGTTAAGGGTAGATATAGTATACGACAATTTCTCGGAAAATGGAAGAGCTGAAGCGATACTTTACAGTCTCATAATATCTTAAAACTTTTTAAGAATCTCTTTTTTTATTTAATTATATCATGCCGCCTCTAAAATACAAAAAGCTCAGGGGGAGAACCCTGAGCTTTTTTGTATAGGTGAAAGAGGACAAAATGAAAAAGTTTCTTGCGTGTATTAAGATACAGGAAAGATGTTTCGTAGATAAGCAGAAAGTTGTTTCAAAGTTGTAAAATCAAAAAATATTTTTCTTAAATACGCTCGTAATTGAGCGTCGGCTATATTATAATATAGCCAATAACCCTGTAGCAATACCGGCGTACTTTGGAGAGGTTTTAAGAAAAGCATCAAGCATTGATTTTGTGAGACCGCCGAAAATTCTGTGTAATCGACGAACCTCGACAGTATAAAAATCTTCGACTAAGTCAAGAATGAGATCAAATATTCAAGACGAGGAGACGAAGATTATGCAGCCAGTACCACAGGATTTGTTGAAGGAATACGTTCAGAGCCAGCACTTCACCAGCACAACGGAGATCATGGAGGCCATGAAGGAAATGTTCCGGGACGTCATCCAGACCGTCATGGAAGTGGAGATG
>URPD01000041.1 GCA_900549645.1 uncultured Eubacteriales bacterium | reverse complement strand
GTGCACCAGTTGACGGGCATGGTGGTCTTGTAAGCAAGCCCCTTCTTGAACATCTGGAGGAATATCCACTGCGTCCACTTATAATACTTCGGGTCGGTGGTATCGACGGCGCGATCCCAGTCGAAGCCGTAGCCCAGCATCTTGAGCTGGCTGGTGAAGTTTGCGATATTGTCCTTGGTGACTATCGCGGGGTGGATGTGGTTCTTGATGGCGTAGTTCTCGGTCGGCAGGCCGAAAGCGTCAAAGCCGATCGGGAACAGGACATTATAGCCCTCCATGCGCTTTTTGCGCGTGACGATGTCCATCGCGGTGAATGGGCGCGGATGGCCGACATGCAGTCCCTGACCGGAGGGGTACGGGAACTCGATAAGGCCGTAGAACTTGGGCTTATCGCTGCCGGTGACGGCGGCATAGGGCTTGGTCTCCTCCCATTTTGCCTGCCATTTCTTCTCTATCGCTGTAAAATCGTATTTCATAATGAATCAGTCCCTCTTTATTTATAGAATCTGTTTCCGGAAGCCCCTGTAATCAGGGGCGCGGAAGGGATGAGGGATCGACCTCCTCCGCGTCACTCCAGAGGCGCTCAAGATTGTAGAACTTTCTGGCCTCGTCGGTGAACACATGGACGATGACACAGCCGAAGTCCATCAGCACCCATATATCGGAGCGCAGACCCTCGCGGCGTATCGGCGGCTCGCCCGCCTCGGACAACTGCTTGTCCACCTCATCGACCAGCGCCTTGATATGCGTGGACGAGGTGCCGTTGCAGATAACGAAGTAATCGGCCAGCACGGTCTGCTTATCGGTCTTCAGAACCTTGATGTCTCTTGCCTTTTTATCGTCCAGAGCCTTTGCGGCAATGGCGGCTATTTCAGCGGAAGTAAGCATATTTGTTTTGCCTCCTAATTAAAATCAATCAACCAGCGCGGCGTACCATTCGCAGGCCTCAACGCTGTCCTTATACGGCTCCGCGCCGCTGGAGCGGATGAACTCAAGGCTCATTTCCAGCCCCTTGGCCATGGCCGCGTCTATATCCTCAAAGCACAGCTCGCGCAGCTCCTCAACGCCGGGGAAATTCCGCGTCGGCTCCACGAAGTCGGCAAGATATATTATCTTCTCCAGAAGCGTCATGTCCGGCTTGCCGGTGGTGTGCCAGCGGATCGCGCCGTATATATCGTCCTCGATGCCGAACAGCTCCCGCGCGAAGGCCGCGCCGGTCTTGGCGTGCAGCAGCTTCGGGTTTGCTACCTCGGCGGCGTCGTTGATGATACCATACTTTTCGCACAATTTCAACTGTTCTTCGGCGCTGAGCTTCTTCGTGATATCGTGCAGTATTCCGGCCACTGCGGCGCGCTCCGGATCCTCGCCCCAGCGGTTTGCGAGACTGACAGCCTCGTTCTCACAGCCGAGGACGTGCGCGATGCGCTTCTCGGTGAGATACGGCATCACCTTTGCTCTCAGCCAGCTGAGTTCTGGGAGGGCGTCATAATAATGGCGGCGGATTATTTCGGAATACACGCTGTCTGGCAGCAGCTCAGACCCGATGCCGAAGCGAAGCCGCTCGCGGATATCGCTGGAGCTTGCGGCGACGGGGTCGTGCTTCAGGATTATGACCCGCGCGCCGTACTTCTCCGCGAGCGCATCGCGCTGGCGGCGGAGCTGAACGTCCTCGTCCTCGTCGCGCGCAAGCACCGCAAGAGTGCAGTTTTCAAGCAGGTATTCAAAGCGGTACCATGTTTCAAAGCTCAGGAACATGTCCGTCCCCATGACGAGTACCAGCTCGTCATCCGGGAAGCTGTGCCGAAGCTCCTCCACGGTCTGCGCGGTGTAGCTCTTCCCCTCGCGCTGAAGCTCCATATCCGATATCTCCGCACCGGGGATATCTGCAAAGGCGAGGCGGCACATCTCAAGCCGTGCCCGCGGCTCCGGGCTGCCCTCGGCAAGCATCTTATGGGGTGATACGTTCGTCGGTATTATCAGAAATTTATCCGGCGCAAGCTCTGCGCTGACGGTTCTGGCCGCCTCAACATGCCCCAGATGCGGGGGGTTGAAGCTGCCGCCGTACACGACAATTCTCATTTTTCTGTCCTTATTGTGATTACTAGGCTTTCTTTTTGCCTTTGACCAGAACTATTTTCGGCTCTTTCTCGTTGCGCTTATACAGCACGAATTTTGTGCCTATGACCTGCACCTGCTCGGCCTTGCAGGCCTCGGAGAGCGCGTCGCAGGCTTCGCGGGCGGTGAGCATGGAGTTTTCCAGCACCTTGCCCTTCACAAGCTCGCGCGCCGCAAGAGCCGCGCTGACGGATGCAACCAGATTTTCGTTTATGCCGCCCTTGCCGACCTGAATTATCGTGTCCTCCGCTGCCGCAAGGCCGCGGAGCTGGGCGCGCTGCTTACTTGTCAATGCCATTATAATACCTCTTAAACTTCTCTATAAATTTCCTCATCGCCTTGCCGCGGTGAGATATCGCGTTTTTCTCGTCGGCGCTCAGCTCCGCCATGCTGACATCGTAGCCCAGCGGGCGGAAGAGCGGATCATAGCCGAAGCCGTTGCTGCCGCGCGGCGCGTCAAGTATCTCGCCCTCGCATTCGCCTCTCGCGGTTATCGTATTGCCGTCCGGCAGGCAGCAGCACACACAGCAGACGAAGCGCGCGCGGCGGTTCTTCTCGTTGCCGAGCTTGCCGAGCAGATATCTGTTTCTCTCCGCGTCGTTCGCGTCGTGGCCGAAGCCGTACCGCGCGGAGTATATCCCCGGCTCGCCGTTGAGCGCGTCGACCACCAGACCGGAATCGTCCGCGACGGCGATGCATCCGGTAGCTTTCAATACCGCGTCCGCCTTCAGGAATGCGTTCTCTTCAAAGGTCGTACCGGTTTCATCGACCTCAAAGTCACAGCCCGCGTCGCGCTGGCTGATCGGCTCCGCGTCCGTCCCGGCAAGAAGCTCGCGGAACTCGCGCATCTTGTTTTTATTATTGCTCGCAAGGATTATCTTCATTTGAACAGCGCCTCCGCGAAGGTCTTTGCGTCAAACGGGATGAGGTCGTCTATCCCCTCGCCCACGCCGACATACTTGACCGGAATGTTCAGCTCGCTCGTGATGGCGAACACTATGCCGCCCTTGGCCGTGCCGTCAAGCTTCGTGAGGACGATGCCGGTGAGGCGGGAGCTGTCAAGAAACTGCTTGGCCTGCAAAAGTCCGTTCTGGCCGGTCGTCGCGTCGAGCACCATCAGCGTCTCGACGTCCGCCTCAGGCAGCTCGCGGTCGATTATGCGGCGGATTTTGCTCAGCTCGTTCATAAGGTTGGCCTTATTGTGCAGGCGGCCGGCGGTGTCGATGATAATTACGTCGCTGTTTCTCGCCTTGGCGGCGCAGATACCGTCATACACGACGGCGGCGGGATCGCTGCCCTCCTCGTGGCGGACGATGTCCACCCCGGAGCGCTCCGCCCAGATGCCGAGCTGCTCGGCGGCGGCGGCACGGAAGGTATCACCCGCGCAGAGAAGCACGTTTTTGCCCTCCGCCTTGAGCTGGGCAGCGAGCTTGCCGATGGTCGTCGTCTTGCCGACGCCGTTGACACCGACCATGAGGATGACCGAGGGCTTGGTGTCGAGCTTCAGCGCCGTGTCGCCGACGTTCAGAAGCTTTGTCAGTATCTCGATAAGTCCCTCGCGCGCCTCGCCGCCATAGCGGAAGCGGCGCTCCCAAGTCATCTTCTTGAGTCCCTGCACGACCTTCGCCGCAGTTGCCGCGCCGACGTCGGACATCACAAGCAGCTCTTCAAGCTCGTCGTAGAAGTCCTCATTGTCGGGCTTATAGCTCTGGAATATCTCCTCAAGCTCCTCAAGATTGCGGCGGGTCTTGGTCAGGCCGCCAAATATTTTATCGAAAAATCCCATGTATTTACTCCTCTATTGTTTTCTGTGCGTTTTCGAGGTCAAGCTCTATCACGGTGGACACGCCCTTTTCCTGCATCGTCACGCCGTAGAGCATGTCGGCCTCCTCCATGGTGCCGCGGCGGTGCGTGATGACGAGGAACTGCGTCTTGTCGGACATGCGGCGCATATACTCGGCATAGCGCGTGACATTCGCCTCGTCGAGCGCGGCTTCGATCTCGTCCATGACGCAGAACGGAGTCGGGCGCACCTTCAGAATCGCAAAGTACAGCGCGATTGCGACGAAGGCCATCTCGCCGCCGGACAGCAGGCTGATATTTGACAGCGCCTTGCCGGGCGGCTGAACCTTTATCTCTATGCCGCACTCAAGGACGTTGCTCTCATCCTCAAGCACAAGCGCCGCCTTGCCGCCGCCGAACAGCTCCAGAAACGTCTGCCGGAAGCACTCGTCTATCTGGCGGAAGTGCGTCAGGAACACGTCCTTCATCTCGGAAGTGATGTCGTTTATTATGCCGAGCAATTCGCTCTTGGCCTTGTCAACGTCGTCCCGCTGACCGGTCAGGAACTCGTAGCGGGTGTTGACGCGCTCATACTCGTCTATTGCGCCCAGATTCGGGTTGCCGAGGGAGTTTATCTCGCGGCGCAGTTCGTTTATCGCCTTTGTCGCCTTCTGAAGATTCTCCACCGGCTGGCGGACTGCGTTCGCGGCGCTGTGACTCAGCTCATAGTTATCCCAGAGCTTATCAAGCAGCTGCTTCTCCTCCATCTCGGCGGCGAGCTTGCGCTGCTCTATCTTCGCGGTGCGGCGCTCAAGGTCGATGATGTCGCTGTTGCGCTGCTGTGCGTCCTTCTCGGCGCGGGTGCGCTTCCCCTCCAGCTCTATTTTGCTGGCGCTTATCTTCGCTATCTCGTCCTTTATCGCGCGGATATCGGCGTTTATCTCCGCAAGTCTCGCGTTTTTTTCTTCGAGTCTCTGCTCGAACTGCTCTATCTGACGCTCGTGCGCCGCGACGGCGTTCCGCCGCGCCTCGCTGTCCCCGGTCAGGCTGTCAAGCAGGAGGGAGAGCTGATGCACTGAGTTCTCGGTCGCCCGCTTCTCCGACTCGTTTGAGGAGACGCCGCTGCGCAGTTCCGCCTGATCCTCCAGCGCCATATCCAGCTGATAGCGGACGGCGGCAAGGTTCGACTTCGCCCGCTCAAGCTCCGCGTCGCAGGACTTCACCTTTTCGGCGAGTCCGGTGCGCTGCTTTTTCAGCTTCTCAAGCTCGTTTGCGCGGGAGATTATGCCGCTGCCCTTGGCGCTGCTGCCGCCGGTCATCGAGCCGCCGGCGTTTATCAGCTGCCCGTCCAGCGTAACGATGCGCAGGCGGTTCCCGCTCGCCTTCGACATGCGCACCGCGGCGGCGAGAGATTCCGCCACAACGGTTCTGCCCAGCAGGTTCAGGAATATCTGTTCATATTTATCGTCAAATTCCGCAAGCTCGCTTGCGATGCCGACGAAGCCCGGATCGTTTACCGGCGCGTCGCGCATCACGCTGCCGCGGATGGTGTCGACGGGCAGGAACGTCGCCCGTCCGGCGTCCATGCGCTTTAAAAGCTCTATCGCACTGCGGCCGTCGTTTTGCGTGTCGACGACTATATTCTGCGCCGCAGCGCCCAGCGCCGTCTCTATTGCGAGGGCACATTCGTCGTCCGTACGGACGAGGTTTGCAACGGGGCCGTGAATGCCGCGCAGGTTGCCGCGCTGAGTCTCGCGCATTATCGTCTTGACAGCGCGTGAGTAGCCGTCATAGTCCTTCTCCATCTCGGAGAGCATATTTATGCGCGAATCCATGCTTCGCGCGTCGATATTGAGCTTCGTCGAGCGCTCGGAAAGCTGGTTCACTATCTGCTCGCGGCTTTGCAGCTTCATGCGGCAGCCGTCGAGCACGTTGTTATTCTGCGCGGTTTTCTGCTCAAGCTCGCGGAGCGCGGCGTTTATTTCGTCAATGCGCTTCTGCCCCTCGTCCATGCGGCCGCGTATCTCGCTTACGCGGTTCTCCTGATCCGCGATATCGTCGAGCATACGCTGCATACTCTCCTTGCTGCTCTGGACGTTGGCGCGAAGCACCGCGGCGTTCGCCTCACATTCGGATTCCGTCGCCTCGGCGGCGGACAGGCGCTCGCGCGCATGCTCCGTCTCGACGTCCTTCTGGTGCATACGCTCGGTTATGCTCTCGGACGAGGAATACAGCGCCTGAAGCTCCGCCCTAGCCTGCTCCAGCTCGGTTCTGGACTGCTCATACTCGGTCTTGATATTGTCCGCCTGAGAGCGAAGCTTGTCCAGCGTCTCCATCCAGACGGATATCTCCTGCACGCGCAGTTCGTCGCGCAGTTTCAGATATTTTTTTGCGGTCTCGGCCTGCTTTTTCAGCGGCCCTACCTGAATCTCAAGCTCTTCTATCTTGTCGTTCACGCGGAGGAGATTTTCCTCCGTTTTTTCGAGCTTGCGCTCCGCCTCCTCCTTGCGGTAGCGGAAGCGGGATATGCCCGCCGCTTCCTCGAAGACCTCGCGCCGGTCGGTGCTCTTGGTGGAGACGATCTCCGCGATGCGCCCCTGACCGATTATCGAATAGCCGTCGCGGCCAAGGCCGGTATCCATGAGAAGGCTGTTTATATCCTTGAGCCTGACCGACTCGCGGTTGATGTAATACTCGCTGTCGCCGCTGCGGTAATAGCGGCGGGTCAGCATTATCTCGCTGCTGTCATAGTCGAAGATGTGGTCGGAGTTATCAATTATCAGCGACACCTGCGCAAAGCCCAGCGGACTGCGCTTCTCCGTGCCGCCGAAAATGACGTCCTCCATTTTCGAGCCGCGCAGAGCCTTTGTCCGCTGCTCGCCCATAACCCAGAGTATGGCGTCGGATATGTTCGACTTGCCGGAGCCGTTCGGCCCGACAATGGCGGTTATATCTTTTTCAAACGTAAGCCGCGTTTTATCGGCGAAGGATTTGAATCCCTGTATCTCCAGTGCTTTTAAGTACAAATGAATAACCTCTGATTTTAAAACTTAACAAGTAATTATATTATATATCTCAGGCTTTTTCAATGGAATCTATGGAAATTTCATCTTTTTCCGCGTCAATTCCGCGTATTTTCAGCTCCTTGAGGCCGAATTCAGCCGTCAGGCGGGAGATATTTTCCCGATGCTGGCCAACGGCCTGTGAAACGCGGCTCTTATTCACGCCGAGCGTGACCCGGCTTCCCGCAGGAATGCCGTTCAGGGTGCCGCGCATTTTGTAGAGCATAAGGCGGCTTTTCACCAGCTCGCCCAGCGCCGGATGATACGCGCCGCCCGCCGCCGCGCCGCCGGACAGCTCGTCCGTCGGGTTCAGGCCGAGGCGGATTATCGGTATCCCCGCCGCCTCAAAAAGCGGCACTATCGCCGCGCAGTATTCCACCGCGTCGGCAACCGTGTGCTCCTTATATTCCCCCGCCTGCCACAGATCGTAAAGCGCGGTGTCGCGCACTATGACGGTCGGGTATATGCGCACGCCATCCGGGTGCAGAGCGATTATCTTCTTCGCCGTGTACACTGTGCGCTCCACGCTGTCGCCGGGGAGTCCGGTCATCATCTGGAGTATCAGCCGGAAGCCTGCGGCCTTTATCTGCTCCGACGCATTTACAACGTCCGCCGCCGTGTGGCCGCGCCCGGACAGCAGCAGTATCTCGTCGCACAGCGACTGCGCGCCAAGCTCTATTGTCTCCACGCCGTATCTCTTCAGCCGCGCCAGCACTGCGCCATCTATCGCGTCAGGCCGCGTGGAGAGCCGTATCGCGTCTATCTCGCCGCGGTCAAGATACTCCTTCGCCGCGCCCAGCAGCGCCTCCTGCTGGCAGGATGGGATAGCCGTGAAGCTGCCCCCATAAAACGCCAGTTGCCGCTTCGCCCCGTTGCGGGGCAAGGCGGCTGCTGACTCTATCGCGTTTTTCACATTTTCGACCCCGGCAGGCTCCTGCGCGCCGGATATGCGGCGCTGATTACAGAACACACAGTCGTTCGGGCAGCCGAGATGCGGCACGAAAACGGGGATGATGCTTTCTCTCGCGCTCACTCTCTCATCGCCTCCAGCGCTCTTCCGGCGGCCTGCTGCTCGGCTTCCTTCTTCGTCCTGCCGCTGCCCTCGCCGACGGGAAGCCCGTTGACGCAGACCTGAAAGGTAAAGGTCTTGCAGTGGTCAGGGCCGCTCTCGCCGATAAGCTCATAGCTGATATGCTGATTACTGCGGCGCTGCACAAGCTCCTGAAGCTCGGTCTTATAATCCGCCGTGCGGTGGCTATCGTCGATCTTCGCGTCCTTGAGAACGCGGGTCATTATAAACTCGCGCGCCTGCTCCATGCCGCTGTCGATGTACATGGCGGCGATGATCGCCTCGACCATGTCCGCGAGTATCGACGGGCGCTGCCGCCCTCCGGTGTGCTCTTCGCCGCGGCCAAGGCGCATATATTCGCTGATGCCAAGCTCAAGCGCAACCTTGTGCAGGCTCGTCTCGCAGACAAGCTCCGCGCGCAGACGCGTCATGCGCCCCTCCGGCAACTCCGGCTCACGGTGATACAGGAAGTCCGCCGTCACGATGCCGAGTATCGAGTCGCCCAGAAACTCCAGCCGCTCATAGCTCCGGCAGGCCGGAGAATGGCGCTCGTTGGCATAGGAGCTGTGGGTCAGTGCCGTTTCGAGAAGCTGTGCATTTTTAAACTGATAGCCGATTTTTTCTTCCAGACTGTTCATTCCGCTTTTGCCTCGGTTCTGAGCTTCATGTATTCGATGTTTGCCTCTATGTCGGAAATTATGCCGGACTCGGCAAAGCTCTGCGCCTGACGCATCGCGGAGAAGATGCAGGCGGCGTTGGAGGAACCGTGCGCCTTGATGACGGGCTTGCTGATGCCGATCATCGCCGTGCCGCCGACCTCGTTGACGTCCATTGACTTCTTCATAACGCCGAGATCCTTTTTCAGCACCGCCGCCGCGAGCTTATTGGCGGTGTTCTTATAGAACACGCCCTTGAGCTGCTTCATCATGTATTTGATAACGCCCTCGGTGCTCTTGAGAAGGACGTTGCCGGTAAAGCCGTCGGTGACTACTACGTCCGCCGCACCGGCGAAAACGCCCGTGCCCTCGACGTTGCCGACGAAATTGATGCGCCCCTCTTCGTGCGCCTCCTTCAGCAGCGCGAAAGCCTGATGCTGAAGCTCGCCACCCTTGGTGTCCTCGGTGCCGACGTTCAGAAGGCCGACGCGCGGGTTCTCACAGCCCATGAGCTTCTTGGCGTAGAAGCTGCCCATATACGCAAACTGAAGCAGATACTCCGCCGTACACTCGACGTTCGCGCCGCAGTCGATGAGCATGACGCCGTGCTCCCCGCTCGGAAGAACGGGCGCCATCGCAGCGCGGCGGATGCCGCGGATGCGCTTGACGGTCAGCGTCGCCCCGGTAAGGAGCGCGCCGGTGCTGCCCGCGGAAACGACCGCGTCGCCCTTGCCGTCCTTGAGCATCGTGAGCGCGACCGCCATGGACGAATCCTTCTTACGGCGGGTTGCGGTGCTGGGGTCGTCCTCCATGGTGATTATCTCGCTGGCATTGACGACCTCAATCTCGCCGTCGGCACTGCCCTCGGCCTTGAGGCAGGCTCTAACCTTGTCCTCGATGCCGACGAGGGTGACGTCCACGCCAAGCTCTCTCTTCGCGCGCACCGCGCCCTTTACTATTTCCTCCGGTGCGTTATCGCCGCCCATTGCGTCAACGATTATCCTCACAGTGGAAAACCTCCTTTGCCATAAGGCCGTCGATAACGCCGAGCGCGCGCTCGGATATCGCGGCGTTTTTGTTTCTCTTACCCTTGACCCTGTAACCTAGGGGGCTTATTATGCCGAAATTTATATTCATCGGCTGGAAATCGCCGACGCTGCCGCCGGAGATGTACAGCCCCAGCGCGCCTATCGCGGTCTCCTGCGGGAAGTCCACCGGCTCCATGCCGAGTACGCGCGCCGCAGTCTCGATGCCGACGAGCATACCGGAGGCGGCAGACTCAACATAGCCCTCGACGCCGGTCATCTGCCCGGCAAAGCTGATGCGCGGGTCGCTTCTCAGCCGGTAATAGCGGTCGAGGAGCTTGGGGCTATTCAGATACGTATTACGGTGCATGACGCCGTAGCGCACGAACTCCGCGTTTTTCAGCGCCGGTATCATCGAGAACACGCGCTTCTGCTCGCCCCATGTGAGGTGAGTCTGGAAGCCGACCATGTTATATATCGTGCCGTCGGCATTGTCCCGCCGAAGCTGGACGACCGCGTAATTTTCATGTCCGGTGCGCGGGTCGATAAGGCCGACCGGCTTCAGCGGGCCGTAGCGCAGAGTGTCCACCCCGCGGCGCGCCATGACCTCAACCGGCATACAGCCCTCGAATACCCCGCCGTCGTCAAAGCCGTGCACCTCGGCCTCTTTCGCGCTGACAAGCTCGGTCACGAAGGCGAGATATTCCTCCTTCGTCATCGGGCAGTTTACATAATCCGCCGTACCCTTGTCGTAGCGCGAAGCGAAGAACGCGTTATCCATGTCGACGCTCTCAAGCGTGACTATCGGGGCGACGGCGTCGTAAAAGTGCAGATCGCTGTCCGGGCAGAGCTTTTCTATCTCCGCCGCTATCGCATCGCTGCTGAGGGGGCCGGTTGCGATGACGACCTCGCCGTCGGGTATCTTATCCGCCTCGGCGGTTATGAGTTCAATGTTCTCATGCTCCTTGAGCGCGCGGGTTATATACTCCGAAAAGCCCTCGCGGTCAACGGCAAGCGCGCCGCCCGCGGCCACGCGGTTTGCATCCGCGGACTCCATGATGAGCGAACCCATCTTCCGCATCTCCGCCTTGAGAAGCCCGACGGCGTTGCTCAGCTCGTCACTGCGCAGTGAATTTGAGCAGACAAGCTCCGCAAAGCCCGCGGCCTTGTGCGCGGGGGTATATTTCTCCGGCTTCATCTCGATAAGCCTGACCTTTATTCCGCGCTTCGCAAGCTGCCATGCGCACTCGCTTCCGGCAAGTCCGGCGCCCAAAACGGTGACTGTTTCCATTAATATTATTCCTTATCCTTTGCTTTTGCGGCGGTTTTCTTCGCCGTTGTCTTTTTTGCCGTTGTCTTCTTGGCGGCGGGCTTTTTCGCCGCGGCCTTCTTCGCGGCCGGCTTCTTTTCCGCTTCCGCCGCTTCGCCGGCAGGCTCTTCCCCGCTCTTCGCGGCGGCCTTTCTCTTATAGCCGCGCTGATCCTCCGGGACGAAGTTCGGGCAGGATTCGTTTATGCAGAAGGGCTTGAGCGCGCCGCGGCCGCTGCGCTTGAACAGCGTCTTGCCGCAGGCCGGGCAGAAGTCCTTCGTCGGCACGTCCCATGTGATGAAGCCGCATTCGGGGCCGCGCTCGCAGGCGTAGAACACATAGCCCTTCTTCGAGGTGCGCTTGAGTATCTTACCGCCGCACTTCGGGCATTTGCCTGGCATTTCTATCACGATCGGCTTTGTGAACGTGCACTCCGGGAAGCCGGGGCAGGCGAGGAAATATCCGAACTTGCCCTTCTTCACGACCATCTGCCGTCCGCAGACCTCGCAGTATTCGTCGCTGAGGACGTCCGGCACCTTGAGCTTCACACCGTCCATGGCCTGTTCCGCGTCGCTCATCTCCTTGCTGAAATCGCCGTAGAACTCGGCCAGCACGTCGCGCCACGCGGCCTTGCCCTTCTCGATCTCGTCAAGCTCGGCTTCCATGTGATTGGTAAACTTCAGATCGACGATGTCCGCGAAGTGCTCCTTCATAAGCCCCGTGACGACCTCGCCGAGCGGAGTCGGGCGCAGGTACTTCCCTTCCTTGATAACATAGTCATGGGAGGTTATCGTGGATATCGTCGGCGCGTATGTCGAGGGACGGCCTATGCCCTTTTCCTCCATCGCGCGTATCAGCGTCGCCTCAGTGTATCTCGCGGGCGGCTGAGTGAACTGCTGGTCGGAGCTCATTTTCTCAAGCGTCAGGACTTCGCCCTCGTTCAGCGACGGGAGCGGATTGGATATCTCCGCACTCTCCTCGTCCTTCGCTTCCTCGTATACCGCGGTGTAGCCCGCGAATTTCATCTCGGAATACGTCGCGCGGAAGCTGCATCCGGCGGAGACGACGTCGACGGCGACGTTATCATACACGGCGTTCGCCATCTGGCAGGCCGTGAAGCGCCCCCAGATGAGGCGGTAGAGCCGGTACTGCTCCTGCGTCAGATCCTTGCGCACAAGCTCCGGCGTAAGCTCCACGTCGGTAGGCCGTATGGCCTCGTGCGCATCCTGCGCGCCGGCCTTGGTCTTGAAATGGCGCGGCTTGCCGGGGTAATACGCTTCGCCGTAGCGGTTGATTATATAGCCGCGCGCGGCTGCCAGCGCTTCTTCAGAAAGGCGGAGCGAGTCGGTTCTCATGTAGGTTATAAGGCCGACAGTGCCACGGCCGGTAATATCCACGCCCTCATAGAGCTGCTGCGCAATAGACATCGTACGGCGCGGGGTCATGCCAAGGCGGCGCGAGGCCTCCTGCTGGAGCGTAGAGGTGATAAAGGGGGGCGCGGGGCTGCGCTGCTTCTCGCCGCGCTTCACGGAATCGACGGTGAAGGGCTCATCCTTCGTCAGGTCAATTATTGCGTTGACCTCGTCCTCGCTGTGAAGCTCCTGCTTTTTTCCGTCGCGGCCATAGAATCTGGCGGTAAATCCGCCGCCCTCACCGCGGCTGAGATGCGCATCGAGTAGCCAGTATTCCTCGCTGACGAAGCTCTTTATCTCCTCCTCGCGGTCAACGACCATACGCGTTGCGACGGACTGAACACGCCCTGCGGACAAGCCGCTCTTGACCTTCTTCCACAGCAGCGGCGACAGCTCGTAGCCGACGATGCGGTCGAGTATGCGGCGCGCCTGCTGTGCGTCGACCAGATCCTGATCTATGTCGCGCGGGTGCTGGATGCTCTCGGTAACGACCTTTTTGGTTATCTCGTTGAAGGTGACGCGGCGCGCCTTCTCGTCCGGCAGGTCAAGCAGCTCCTTAAGATGCCACGATATGGCTTCGCCCTCGCGGTCCGGGTCGGTTGCGAGGTAGACTGTCTTCGCCGCCTTGGAATCCTTCTTCAGCTGGTCGATAAGCTCTTTCTTATCCCTCACCGGGATGTACTTTGGCTCAAAGCCGTGCTCTATGTCAACGCCCATCTTGCTCTTAGGCAGATCGCGCAGATGTCCCATCGAAGCCGTTACCTTATAACCGCTTCCCAGATATTTTTCAATGGTCTTTGCCTTAGCCGGAGATTCGACTATGACAAGATCCTTCGCCTTTGCCATTATGTTTCCTCACTTCTTTGCTATATTAAGCGCCACACGGCGGCCGGGATCACGGCGCACATAGCCCTTTATCTCCAGAACCGTGAGCTGCGACAGAACTCTCGCCGTGCTCAGTCCCGTGCTCGCTATGATATCGTCAATATGGCTTGCGGACTTCTCGATCGCCGCAATGATCTTCAGCTGATCCTCATTGAGCCCCTCAAGCTGTTTCTTCAAGTCAATATAATCGCTGTCTTTTGGCTTGTCAACAGATTTTTTTGCCGGAGTGTCCGCATTCTGCGGTTCCTCCTCGTCCGTGAGCTCGCATTCCGGCAGTTCGTGCAGCTTTCCGCCGAAGCGTGATTCGAACTCGCTCAGCACGTCCCAGCCGCACACGACGGGCTTCGCCCCGTCCTTTATCATCGCAATCGTTCCGACGCTGTTCGGTGCGTCCGCGTTGCCCGGAACCGCGAAAATCTCTCGCCCCTGCTCCATCGCCGTCTCCGCGAACAGCCGCGCGCCGCTGCGCTCCGGAGCCTCGACCACCGCCACGCCAACGGACAGCCCCGCGGCGATGCGATTGCGGTCACGGAAGAAATGCTTCTCCGGCTTCGTCCCCGGCGGATACTCGCTTATCAGCGCGCCCCGCGCGGCAACCTCGGCGGCAAGCGTTCCCGCCTCGCACTCATGCGGCGTACCCAACACGCCGACACAGCTGCCTCCCGCAAGCAGCGCGCCTCTGGCTGCCGCCGCGTCTACGCCGCTCGTGAGCAGCGACACGACGACTCCGCCGCCCCGCACTATCTCATACGCGAGCTTTCTGCCCATTTTCAGGCCGTACGCGCTGGCCTTGCGCGTCCCGATGACGGCTATCGCCGCCTCATCGTCCAGCGAGTGAAGCCGCCCCTTCAGATATATAACGACCGGCGGCGCGAAAATATTCTTCAGGCGCTGCGGATAGTCCGCGTCCTGCATCGTCACCGCCCGTATGCCCTGCCGTGCACAGGCGGCGAGTATCCGATCCGCGCAGCGTATATCCCGCTTTTCAAGGGTCTCGGCTTCCTTCTTCGACACGCCCGTCAGCGTCTCGAACTCCCCGGCCGGGGCGTAGAACGCTTTCTCTGCGTCGCTGTATTTATCTATAAGAGCCGCCTTGGCCTTTGGGCTGACGGCAGCCGCGGAAAGCCAAAGCCAATATTTTATTGCCGACATTCCAAGCCCCGCCCCCTACGGTGTTTTTACAGGCTGCCCCTGCTCATTTCCCACATGATTACCGATGCCGCAACGCCCGCGTTCAGCGATTCGCTGTCCGGCCGCATCGGGATTATCAGCTGCCCATCGCACATTGCAAGCAGCTCTGCGCTCAGGCCGTTTCCCTCGCTGCCGACCGCAACCGCAGCGTTATCCAGCGGTATCTCTCTGAAATCCCGCGCCGTCTCGCTCAGCGCCGCGCCGTACAGCGGCAGGCCGTTTTCATCCAGCGCCGCGCGCAGCTCCGCGAGCGGCAGCTCCAGCACGCGCTGGCGGAATATTGCGCCCATCGTGGCGCGCACGGTCTTAGGATTAAATAGATCGGCACATGCGCCGGTGAGTATCACGGCGTCCACGCCGAAAGCGTTCGCCGTGCGGATGACAGTGCCGACGTTGCCGGGATCCTGCACGCCCTCCAGCACGATGGCGTTTTTCAGCCGCGCCGCGCCGGGCTTGCGCATACGGACGGCGAACAGCGGCCCCGGGCTGTTTTTCAGCGGGGACGCGTAATCGAACAGCTCCGCCGGGGCGGCGTATTCCTTCGCTCCCGCAAGTCCTTCAATCTCCGCCGCCTGTTCCCTCCACAGCACCGAGACGATCTCCGCGCCGAAGGTGACGGCCTCGCGCAGCGTTTTTATCCCCTCGCACAGGAACTGCCCCTGCTCGCGGCGGTACGCGCCGTCTGACGCGAGTGCCCTGACATGGGCGATATATGTATTCTTTCTTGAGCTTATGATTTCAATACTCATTAGTGCTTACCTATTATAATATAGATTCCGGAATTATATATTATCATAATCCCGCCCGTTTTCAAGCCCCGATTTCGCCAAAAATTACCTCTGTCTCGCCTTCGGTGCGCGAGCCGATGAGATAGACCTCCCCTCCGGCACATTCCACGAGCAGGAACGGCGGGCAGTTCGGGTCAAGGCACAGCTTAAGTCTGCCGTATTCTGCGGCGCTGAAATCGCCCTTCAGCAGGTTCTCCGCGCCGGTGCCGACTCTGCGGACAAGATGCTCCGGCAGTTCGTCCAGCAGCTCCGCTCTCTCAATATCCGCCCGCTCTATGCGGTATGCACTCTTGTCCCCGCAGTAAGCGACAAGCTCCGTGTCCGTAAGCTCAAGCGAGGTTGGCCGGTTCGTCACCGCGTCTATCAGCGCGCCGGTGAACGGCATAGCCAGCAGGACAAGCGCGGCCATGCCCGCAAGCACCCTGCCGCCGGTGTGCGCGAGATTGACGGTCGTGCTGCTGCCGACGCGGCAGTTGACGACCGTGCGCGTATCGTGCGGGTCGTAATACGCCACGCCGCCGAGCCACTTATCATCCTCGTCGGCATACCAGTCTCTTCCGCTGCTCTCGGTGAGCCGCGCCTGCAAATCGCGCGTTTTAAGCTCAACTCTCAGTACCGCGATGACAACTATCGCCGACGCGAGCAAAATTCCGAGCACCGACCGGACCGGAGCGCCGTCTGACAGCCACACCGCGAGACTCACGAGCGCAAGCCCGTATGCCGCGGCCAGCCATATCCGCTCCCAACTGCGGCGGCGGATGCGCGTGAGGGTGTTGGTGAGGTCGGTGTCCGCGTCCACAAGCTCCGCGCGGCGGCGGAACGCCCAGCGGAAGCAGGCAAGGCACACAGCCGCGCCGACGGCATTGGCGGCATAAATTGCCCACATTCCGCGCTCAAACGCCAGAGGCAGCAGCGCAAGCGCTATCGCCGGGACAAAGCACCACGCCGATATGCCGCGCGGCTCCTGAACAGCCTTCAGATCCACCGTGCGCGTGTCGCCGTGCCCCGCCGCCCAGCCGCGGCTTCGCTTGATGCGCTTCAGATCGCGGTTGCAGCGCAGGTACGGTATATACGGGAGCACGATGCAGACATCCGCCCATGTGAGATACAGCGTCATTGAAAGACTGACGCTGCGGATGAATATGCACGGCACGACAGCAGCGGTCAGCACGGCACAGACTATGCCCAGTTCTTTTTTGAATTTTGCGAGCCGTTGGCAGACCTCCGCGTCCTCTCGCCCCTCGAAGGGCATCGTCACGCCGACGGCGATATTTTTCGTGAACTTCGCCTCGCCGCCGAGCACTCTGTACATCAGATACGGCAGCCATATGAGACTGCCCCAGAGAATGATTCGCCAGATCATTTCGTCTCCTCCTTGTCCGCTTCGCCGTAAAGCTTATCGCACAGCTCCAGCGCCTCGGCGCGGTCGAAGCCCGCAAGGTGCAGTTCCGAAAGGCTCAGTCTCAGCGCGGACAGCGTTTCTTCCGAAATGCTCCCCCGCTCCCCGCGCGGCGCGACTTCCGCGCCGCTTCGCCGGTCGGTCGTAATGTAGCCCTCCTGCTTCAGAAGCTGGTAGGCCTTGCTCACGGTCATGGTGTTTATGCCGCTCTCCTCGGCCAGCGCGCGCACCGTCGGCAGCTTCTCCCCCGGAGTCAGCCTGCCGTTTGCGATGCCGACGACTATCTGGTTGCGGAGCTGCATATACAGCGGCGTATCACTCGAAAAGTCGAAGGTCAAAAGCATATAAAACGTCTCCTTTGTATTATTTATATTAATACAAAGGAGACAAAATGTCAATACCTATAAGCCGCGGATCATTCCTTTCTGCCGGGCTCCGCAGGCTCCTGCACCCATGTGCGCTCGCTGATTATATAGCGCGGGCGCTGCTTTGTTTCAAGATATATCTTGCCGATATACTCGCCTATGATGCCAAGGCAGATAAGCTGCACGCCGCTGACGAAGCAGATTATGCAGGTCATGCTCGCCCAGCCTGCGACGGCTTTCCCGGCGATTGCCGTCACCAGCGCCCAGATGACGCCGATGAAGCTGATAAGCGCGACGGCCGCGCCGAAGCCTGTTATCATTTGCAGCGGCTTGACAGAGAGGCTTGTTATCCCGTCAACCGCGAGGGCAATCATTTTTTTCAGCGGATAGTGGCTCTCCCCCGCGATGCGCTCCGCGCGGGAATAGCTGACTGTCGTACTCTTGAAGCCGACCAGCGGCACAAGGCCGCGCAGGAACAGGTTGACCTCGCGGAAGTTTGCAAATTCCTTCAGTACACGCGCGCTGATGAGCCGGTAGTCCGCGTGGTTATACACGACCTCCGCGCCCATCGCGGAGAGGAATTTATAAAAGCTCTGCGCGGTGAAGCGCTTGAAGAAGGTGTCAGTCTCGCGGCTGGAGCGCAC
>URPD01000040.1 GCA_900549645.1 uncultured Eubacteriales bacterium | reverse complement strand
GTATTGTCTTCTTTTTTTTACTGTTGCACTTCAGATTATAATCTGTCCAGCTCCCCTAAAAGGGGCGCCAAGGGTGCGGAGCGTTGCCATGCGCCAGTCCGAAATCTTTGCCGCGAAGCGCTGCCACTTCTAGTGGAAGTGGCACGAAGTGCCGAAGGGGGTCGCCAGAGGGGCAACCAGAGCAGAGGGAAAATGAAAACGCGCACTACAAATAACAAAGAAACCGGGGCGGCGGTGCCGTCCCGGTTATCATCACATATACAATATAAGCGCGATCATTTCAAGTGTCTCGTCGTCGCGGTTGATGATGCTGTGCCCCTCGCCGCTGGGACAGAAGGCGACGTCGCCAGCCTCAAGCGTCATGAGCGTGCCATTGTCGCTGTACTCGCCGCGGCCTTTGAGAATGTAGTACACCTCGCCGTCGCCCTGATGGACATGCCAGCCCACCTCGCAGTTCTTGCGCAGGTAGACGTGATTGAACAGCCGCCCTTTCCCGCACATCTCGTCGGCGTCGTTCAGAATGCGGTCGGCCTCCATTGTGCCCATGCCGCCGAACGCCTGCTTGGATTCATGTATACGTTCATGCTTTCTTCTTATCATAATAGTACCCCCTGTTGAAGTATGCTGACATTCTACAACAAAACCGCGGGGGATTCAACTATTTATCCAGCGCGCGGATAAGCTCCAGCGCGGTGGAGGTCAGCTCGCGGGCGAACTCCTCGCGCTCCGACTCGATAGCTACGCGCACCGCGCTGCGGCTGGCGAGCGGCGCGATGTGCAGCTCGAAGCCCTCACCCGACACGCGCAGACCGTCGGAGTAGTCCGCGCCCATGTCCATGAACAGCTCCGACAGCGTCCCCATCAGCTCCGCGCGGTCACGGCAGGGGCAGATGACGCCGCCGCTGCCGTCGCCGCCGTCGTCAGGGGCGGGAGCTGCGGCAAATTCCGGGGCGGGGGAGAGATCGAGCCTGCCGCGCAGTGCGTCCACACAGCACTGATAGTACGACAGCGGCGTCCCCACGTCGCACCAGTAGCCGTCCATCACCTCGCCGCGGATAAGCTCGCCGCGCCGGAGCAGGAGCGGGAACAGCTCCTTGCCGAAGTCGAACGCCCGCCCCGCCGGCACAAGCTCCATGACGCGCGGGGACACGGCGTAGATGCCTGTGTTCACAAAGTCGGTCACGACGCGCGGCCACAGCGGCTTTTCGATGAAGCTGCGGATGCGGCCTGTCGGGTCGGTGACGGCGAGGCCGTAGCGGAGCGGTTCGGCATTGCGGCACAGCGCGATGGTCACGCCCGCGCCGGATTCGCGGTGGGCGCGCATGAGCCGCGCGAGGTCGAAGTCGCAGGCGGCGTCGCCGCTGATGACGAGAAAATCGTCGTTGCCGTAGAAGTCCGCACAGTTTTTCACACCGCCTGCCGTGCCCAGTGCCTCGCGCTCGACGCGGTATTCGAGCTGTATGCCGAGGGCGCTGCCGTCGCCGAAATAGCTTATGATGTCCTCCGCGCGGTATTTCACCGCGGCGCAGACCTCGTCGAAGCCGTGGCGGCGGAGAAGCAGCAGAATGTGCTCCATCATGGGGCGACCGAGCAGCGGCACCATTGGCTTCGGCAGCTCGCCGGTTATGCTTTTGAGCCGGCGGCCCTCGCCTCCGGCCATGATAACAGCCTTCATATATGACCTCCGTTGGGGTGATGGGGGATTTGCGGTGTGATGTCTTTTGCCTATTGGCGTTAGTCCAAGACTGGCGACCCCTCAGTCGCTCCGTGCCAGCTCCCCTAAGAGGGGCGCCGAGCGGGTGCGGCGGTTTTCGTGCCGTACAATACGCGCGGTTCGCGGGACGGCACGGGGGCCGCCCCCTACGGTGTGACTTGCAGGGCACGGTTTCTTTTCCATAACGGCAATAGTCCAACACACGCCGCCTTGCAAATTCCACACACCCCCACAATACATATCCGTATTATTCCCACGAAAAATAGAATTATTTGTGTTGTCAAAAATGCCGCTGTTTGCTATAATGATATATTACTAAAGAATTTGCATTTTACATCCATTTTCGCATTGAACGCATGGAGGTGCGCCGATGAACAAAAACTTGCAGCGGCTGACCGAGCCGGGCGGGAGACTGTACCTGATCTTCCTCGTCCTCTTCGCGGCGGCAGCCCTGTTTTTCAAGCTGTACGAGCTTGCGGTGGCCGAGGGCGTCATCATCCTCATCCTGATGATCTACTCCTTCTTCTCCCGCCGCCGCCGCGCAAAGCAGCTGGAATCGTACATCGAATCCGTGACCTACGATACGGAAAACGCCAAAAACAACACCCTGATGAATTTCCCGCTGCCCATCGCCGCCTTCCGGCTGGACGATTCGCGCATCATCTGGGGCAACGAGATGTTCTTCGCCATGAACGGCAGCAGCGGCACAAGGCTTGACGCGCGCGTGTCCGACCTCGTGCCGGAATTCAACGGCAAGTGGCTGCTTGAGGGTAAGACCCAGTATCCGAGCCTGCTGACCGTGAACGGCCGCAAGTACCAGATACACGGCAACATCATCCGCTCCGAGGACGGGGACGACAGCGCCTTCATGGGCATCACCTACTGGGTGGACATGACCGAGTACGACGATATCCGCATGGAGTACGAAAACTCCCGCCCCGTCGCCTGCGTGCTGGTCATCGACAATATGGACGAGCTGGTCAAGAACCAGCCCGACCGCATCAAAAACGATATCCGCGACGCCATCGAGGACAAGCTCAACAAGTGGTGCGAGGATAACAAGGCCATCATCCGCCGCTACGAGCGCGACAGATACCTCATCATGTTCGAGAGCCGCTGCCTTGAGCAGCTGAAGGCGGAGAAATTCTCCATCATTCAGGAGGTGCATCAGGTCGAAAGCCCGACCGGCATCGACGCCTCGATAAGCCTCGGCCTCGGCGTGGACGCGCCCTCGCTCTCGGAGGCGCTGCAATACGCAACCGTCGCCATAGAGCTTGCGCTCTCGCGCGGCGGCGATCAGGCGGTCATCAAAAACCGGCTCAGCTTCGAGTTCTTCGGCGGCCGCGGCAATGAGGTCGAGAAGCGCACGAAGGTCAAGTCCCGCGTCATGGCGAACACCCTCGCCGAGCTTGTGCGCGATTCGTCGAAGGTGCTGGTCATGGGTCATAAATTTGCCGACCTCGACAGCGTCGGCGGCGCGGTGGGCGTGTGCGCGCTGGCGAGACTGCTGGGCGTAAAGGCGAACATCGTCATCGACCTCAACAAGAACTATTCCGGCGCGCTCATCGAGATGGTGCGCCGCCAGCCGGAGTATCATGACACGTTCATAAGCCCGCAGGAGGCGATGCTCCGCGCCGACGGGAGAACGCTCCTCGTCGTCGTGGACACCAACCGCCCCGAACAGGTGGAGGACGCAGACCTGCTCATGGCCTGCAACCGCGTCGCGGTCATCGACCATCACCGCGTCGCCGCGACATATATCCACAACGCTGCGCTCGGCTTCATCGAGCCGTACGCGTCCTCGGTGGGCGAGCTGATGACTGAGGTATTGCAGGAGGTCGTCGACCAGAACGACATTCTCCGCTGTGAGGCCGAGGCGCTGCTGGCAGGCATCGTGCTCGACACCAAGAGCTTCACCATCCGCACCGGCGAGCGCACCTTCGATGCGGCGGCCTACCTGCGCCGCGCGGGCGCGGACACCACCGACGTCAAGAAGCTTCTGCAGACCGACATGGACGACACCGTCGCCAAGTATAAGATACTCCAGAGCGCGAAGCTCTACCGCAATCTTGCCATCGCCGTGCCGGAGGAGCCGCAGAACCGCGTCGTCGCGGCCTCGGCGGCGGACGAGCTGCTGAACATTTCGGGCGTGGATGCGTCCATCGTTGTCGCGCCGGACGGGAACGGAGGATCGTTTGCCTCGGCGCGCTCAATAGGCGAGCTGAACGTGCAGCTCATCATGGAAAAGGTGGGCGGCGGCGGCAACCGCAGCGCGGCGGCCGCGCAGTTTGCGGGAACCGACGTGAACACGGCCGTGAAGAGGATCTACGCGGCCATAGACGATTATCTTGGATAAACCCAAAAGGAGGATAATATAATGAAAGTCATTTTCAACGTTGACGTAAGAGGACAGGGCAAGAAGGGCGAGATGAAGGAAGTCTCCGACGGCTACGCGCGCAACTATCTGCTGCCGCGCAAGCTCGCAACCGAAGCCACTGCCGACAACATAAACACCATGAAGCTCAAGGAGAAGGCGCGCCTTGCGCAGATCGCCAAGGAGAAAGCGCAGGCCGAGGAGAACGCGAAGAAGCTCGGCGCGGTGCAGGCGATAATCCACGCCAAGGCCGGCGCGGGCGGCAAGCTCTTCGGAGCCGTTACCTCGCAGGAGATAAGCGACGCACTGCGCGAGCAGTTCGGCATCGAGATCGAGAAGAACAAGATCGTTCAGGCCGACCCCATCAAGACCTTTGGCGCTTACACCGTCAAGGCGAAGCTCGGCTATGAGGTCAGCGGCACGATAAACGTGCTGGTAGTTGAGGGATAAAATCTTTTTCCGAGGTGAGTCAGGTTGGAGGAGCTGCTGGGCAGAAAAACGCCCCATTCCGCCCCCGCTGAGCAGGCCGTCATCGGCTCCATGCTCATCGACCCAAGATGCGTACCGGAGGTACTTGAAAAACTGAAGGCGGACGAGTTTTATATAAAGCTCAACCGCGATATATATGAGACGATGTACGCAATGTTCTCCTACGGGCAGACCATCGACCCTGTCACCGTGCTCGACCAGATGAAGGTGCGCGGCGTGTATCAGGACGGCAACGAGAATTACCTCGCGGAGATAATGCGCGTCACGCCCACCGCCGCGAACGTCCTTGAGTACGCCGCCATCGTGCGTGACCGCGCGCTGCTGCGCCGCTTGGGCGAGACGGCGGACGAGATAAACAACATGGTGTACGAAGGCTCCGGCGAGGCCGACACGATGCTTGAGGCTGCGGAGCGCAAGATATACGCTCTGCGTCAGGGCAGAACGGTCGGCGGCCTGATGCCGGTATCCATGGTCGTGCAGACCGTGTTCGACCAGCTCAGCGAGGCGGCAAGCTCCGGCAATAAAATTCCCGGCCTGCCGACGGGGCTTCCCGACCTTGACAGGACGATTCTCGGCCTGAACAAGTCCGAGCTTATCCTGATCGCGGCGCGCCCCGGCATGGGCAAAACGAGTATCGCGCTGAATATCGCGCTGCACGTCGGCATGACGCTGAAAAAGACCGTTGCGATATTCTCGCTTGAGATGTCGCGCGAGCAGCTCACGTCGAGACTGCTGTCGCGCGCGGCGCTGATCCCGTCGCAGAACCTGCTGACAGGACAGCTTTCAGAGCAGCAGTGGCGCGACATTGCCGACGCCGCGCAGACCCTGAGCGCGTCGGACATCAGGATCGACGATAACCCGACGCTTACCGTATCGGAGATGAACGCGCAGTGCCGCAGAGTCCCTGACCTCGGCCTCGTCGTCATCGACTATCTGCAATTGATGCAGTCTGCCGGCAGCGGGCACTCTTGGTCGAACGAGAGCCGTACGCAGGCGGTCAGTGATATCAGCCGTATGCTGAAGATAATGGCCAAGGAGCTGAATGTCCCGGTCGTATGCCTGTCGCAGCTGTCGCGTGCAAACGAGAGCCGTCAGGACAAGCGCCCGATGCTGTCCGACCTGCGTGAGTCCGGCGCTATCGAGCAGGACGCGGACGTTGTCATAGGTCTTTACCGCGACGGGTATTATAATAAGGAATGTGAAAATCCGAATCTGGCCGAGGCGATAGTGCTGAAAAACCGCAAAGGCTCGACCGGTACGGTGGAGCTGTCTTGGCTGCCGGAGTACACGAGCTTCGGTTCGGTCGAGAAGCGGCGCGAAGATGAATACTGAGCTTATCACAAAATATGATATGCTGCCGTCGGGCTGCAAAGTCCTCTGCGCCGTCTCCGGCGGGGCGGACTCAATGTGCCTGCTGCACTGGCTGTATTCTCAGGCGGAGCGCCGGAATATCACGGTCTGCGCCGCACATTTTGAGCACGGCCTGCGCGGGGAGGAATCTCTGCGCGACTGCCGCTTCGTCGAGGATTTCTGCCGCGAACGCGGCATAGAGCTTGCCGTGGAGCACGGGGATGTGAATTCCTATGCCGCCGAAAACGGCATGAGCACCGAGGAGGCCGCGCGCGAGCTTCGCTATGATTTTCTGCGCCGCGCGGCAAAAGCTTTCGGCTGTGACAGGATCGCCACCGCGCACAACGCGGGCGACAACGCCGAGACGATGCTCTTCAACCTCGCGCGCGGAACCGGCAACGCAGGACTGCGCGGCATCCCGCCCGTGCGCGGCGAGATAGTCCGTCCGCTCCTCGGCGTGCCGCGGCGGGAGATAGAAGCCTACCTCGCCGAAAACGGCGTCCCCCATGTCGAGGACAGCACCAACGGCAGCGACGATTACAGCCGCAATCTCATCCGTCACCATGCCGCCCCCGTACTGCGGGAGATAAACCCCGGCTTCGAGGCGGCGATGCTCCGCACGGCGGAGCTTCTGCGCGAGGATGAGAACTGCCTGAACGGCCTCGCGGCGGATTTCATATCGGCAAATCTCGCCGACGGCAGCCTGCCGCTGGACGGGATAAACGCCCTGCCTAGGGCAATAGCCTCGCGCGTCATGCGCCTGATGTGCCCCAAGACGCTGAGCGCAGTGCACGTTGATGCGCTGCTTGCGCTCTGCGCGGGCGATGGGCTTGGTTATGCCGACGTTCCGGGGCTGAGGGTGCGCCGGGAGCAGGGGAGACTCAGGTTCGGCGGCGAGACCGCGGCGGAGATGCCGGAGCGGGAGCTGATTCCGGGCGAAACGCTGCTCATTCCGGAGGCCGGAATAAAAATAATTTCCACTTTAACGAATTACACGCAAGAAATTAACAGCCCGTTAAAAACTTATTGCTTCAAATGTGAGAATATATGTGGTACTATCGTCTGTACCGCCAGACGCCCCGGAGACCGGATGCGACCGCGCGGCAGAGGATGCGCCAAAAAACTGAAAAGCCTCTTCCTTGAGGCGGGTATGACTTCGCACGAGCGCGATACCGCGGTCGTGCTGAGGGACGAAAAGGGCATAATGGCCGTGCTCGGCCTTGCCGTTGACGAGCGTTTTACCCCGAAGCGCGGGGATAAAATATTGAGGATAGAAATAGAAACAGGAGATAATAAGAGCATATGCAGAGAGACATTGAAGGAGTGCTGATAAGCGAGGAAGAAATTGAGCGCCATGTGGCGGAGATAGGCAAGCGCATCTCGGCAGATTTCGAGGGCAAGGATCCGATCTTCGTCGGCGTTCTGAAGGGCTGCTTTATATTCATGGCGGATCTGATGCGCCATGTCACTATAAACTGCTCGATGGACTTCATGGCGGTTTCGTCCTATAATGGCACGACCTCCACCGGCGCCGTGAAGATAAACAAGGATCTCAGCGAGAACATCGAGGGGCGGCACCTGATACTCGTCGAGGATATCCTCGACTCCGGCGTGACGCTGAACTACCTGAAAAATTACCTCATGGTGAGAAAGCCTGCCTCCATTACCATCGCAACCCTTATGGATAAGCCCGCGCGCCGCAAGGCCGATATCTATGCGGACTACTCCTGCTTCGAGATACCCGATGCATTTGTGGTCGGCTACGGCCTTGACTATAATGAGCGCTACCGCAACCTGCCGTATATCGGCATACTCAAACCCGAAATATATTCATGAGCGCAGGGCTTATGAAAAGGATGTGACTTACGTTTGAAACCTAACCGCAACAGAACCAGAGACCTTGGCTTCTACCTCGTAATGATAGTGATCTTCATCGCCATCATCCTGTCCTTCACCAAGGACACGCAGAGTCAGGAGCTTAAATACTCCGATCTCGTTGAGCTATTCACCGAGGAGCGGGTGCAGTCCTTCGAAGTCAAGGGCAACCAGATAACCATGAAGGTTCGCGCCGATAAGGCGGACAGCGCGAAGACGGATACCACCGAAAGCGATTCCGAGTCCAGCGTTGTCGACAGTCTGCTCGCCGGCACTGCCGCCAGCTCCGACGGGACAAAGCTCGTCCGCTGCAAGGTCTATGATTTCTCGGTGTTCTATTCCGACTTCCATGATCTGATCTGGCAGCAGAAGGTCGACGGCATCATCGAGGAGTATAACTACACCGAAGGCTCCGGCGTGTCGCTCGTGCTGATGTCGCTGCTGCCCTACGTGCTGATAATCGTCGTCTCCATGGCCGCGTGGTACTTCATTATGAAGAGAGCCGGCGGCGGGGACATGACCAGCGGCATCGCCAAGTTCAGCAAGGCGCGTACGCGTCTCGGCGCTGACGAGAAGAATAAGAAGACCTTTGCCGATGTCGCGGGCTGTGACGAGGAGAAGGAAGACCTTGCCGAGATCGTCGACTTCCTGCGCGATCCGAAGGCGTACACCAATATGGGCGCGCGCATACCCAAGGGCGTGCTGCTCGTCGGCCCTCCGGGCACAGGTAAGACCCTGCTTGCCAAGGCCGTCGCGGGCGAGGCGGGAGTGCAGTTCCTGTCCATCTCCGGCTCCGACTTCGTCGAGATGTACGTCGGCGTCGGCGCAGGCCGTGTGCGCGACCTGTTCGAGCAGGCGAAGAAGGCCGCCCCGGCCATCGTGTTCATCGACGAGATCGACGCCGTCGGCCGCCAGAGAGGCAGCGGCCTCGGCGGCGGACACGACGAGCGCGAGCAGACCCTGAACCAGCTGCTCGTCGAGATGGACGGCTTCGGCAGCAATGAGGGCGTCATCGTCATGGCCGCAACCAACCGCGCGGATATCCTCGATAACGCGCTGCTCCGTCCCGGCCGCTTTGACCGCCAGATATACGTCGGCCTGCCCGATATCAAGGGGCGCGAGGCCATATTGAAGATACATTCCCGCGGCAAGCCGCTGGGCGATGATGTCGACCTCAACTCCATCGCCAAAGGTACTCCCGGCTTCTCCGGCGCTGACCTAGAGAACCTGATGAACGAGGCCGCGCTGCTGGCCGTCCGCCGCCGCCACAGATTCATCGCCATGGCGGATATCGACGAGGCGATACTCAAAGTTCAGATGGGCCCGGAGAAGAAGAGCCGCAAGATGAGCGAAAAGGCGCGCCGCCTGACCGCATACCACGAGTCCGGTCACGCTATCGCCGGCAAGTTCCTCGCCCATGTCGACCCCGTGCATTATATAACCATCATCCCGCGCGGCGGCGCAGGCGGCTTCACGCTGTTCCGTCCGCAGGACGATCTGGAGAACTTCAAGTCCCGCGAGGAGCTGTTTGACAATATCGTCATGTCCCTCGGCGGACGTATGGCAGAGAAGCTGTTCCTTGATGATATCTCCACCGGTGCGTCCGCGGATATCCAGCAGGCAAGCTCCATCGCCCGCAACATGGTCATGCGCTACGGCATGAGCGACCGTCTCGGCCCCATCCTCTATGACAGCTCCGACCACAGCATCTTCATCGGCCGCGACTTCGGCCAGACCAAGAGCTATTCCGAGGAGACCGCCGCGATCATCGACGAGGAGGTCAAGCACATCTTCGACGAGGCGAGCGCGCTCTGCGAAAAGATACTCACCGACCACCGCGAGGACCTGATCGCCATCGCCGAGTACCTGCTCGTCAACGAAACCATGGAGGCCGAGGAGTTCGTGTACTACTTCGAGCACCATGAGTTCATGCCCGAATCCATGAAGGCAGCGAAGAACGTCGTCCATGACGATACCATCGAGCGCCCCGCGCGCAAGATATCCATGACCGACGGCTACGCCGAGGAAAAGGCGGAGCAGGCGGAGAATACGGAGAACGAGGAGCATGCGGAAAAATCCGAACCCGCGCCGTCCGACGACCCGGAAAAGAAAGACGAATAATAGAATAAAGTGTGAATCAAATCCCGTCCTTTGCCATGCAAAGGACGGGATTTGGTTTGTGGTGGGGGTGTTTGCCGAGCCGTGTCTTTTCCCAAATGGCACTTTCTACACCCCGGCGACCCCTCAGTCGCCTGCGCGACAGCTCCCCTAGTAGGGGCGCCAAGGGCGCGCCGCATTGACATGCCCCCGCTCCCTCAAATTCCACACTTTTTTCAAAGACCTATTGACATGGTAGGAATTAAGAGTTACAATCCCTATCTGCAAGGTAGATATTACGAGCAAGGGGGCATGACATATGATGATCTCAACGAGAGGACGCTACGCCTTGCGTGTCATGCTGGATATGGCCGAGCACGGCGGCGGCGAATGGCATCGCCTGAGCGAGGCCGCGCAGAGACTTCAGCTATCGAAAAAATATCTGGAGAGCATCATGGCGGCGCTGAGCCGGGCGAATCTGGTCGAAAGCGCCGTGGGGAAATCGGGCGGCTACCGCCTGACCCGCCCGCCGGAGGATTACCCCGTGGGCGAGATACTGCGCGCGGCGGAGGGAAGCCTCGCGCCGATTGCGTGCCAGACCGAAGAAGGGGCAGGATGCGGATGCGGCTGTGACTGCGATGCGCGCCCGTTCTGGAAGGGACTGGAGGAACAAATCAACAGCTACGTTGACAGCCATACTCTGGCACAATGTATGCGGGTAAAAGAAAAAACACCGGCCGTATCCGCGGCACGGAACGAAGATAAGGTGGTTCAATATGAGTAAAGAGCTTTTGAAAATTCAGGATATGCACGTCAGCGTGGAGGAGAAGGAGATACTTCACGGCGTGAATCTGACCGTCGGGCAGGACGAGACCCATGTGCTCATGGGGCCGAACGGCACCGGCAAATCCACGCTGGGCTACGCCGTCACCGGCAACCCCGCTTACAGCGTGACCGCGGGTTCCATCGTATTTGACGGTGAGGACATCACGGAGCTTCCCGTGGACGAGCGCGCGAAAAAGGGCATTTTCCTGTCCTTCCAGAACCCGCTTGAGGTTCCCGGCGTGACGCTGAGCGCGTTCATCCGCAGTGCGCTGGAACAGAAGACCGGCAGCCGCCTGCGCCTGTGGGACTTCAAGAAAAAGCTCAAGGAGACAATGGCGCTGCTGAACATGGACGAGAGCTATGCCGAGCGCGACCTGAATGTCGGCTTCTCCGGCGGCGAAAAGAAAAAGGCCGAGATCCTGCAAATGCTGATGCTTGAGCCGAAGCTCGCCATTCTGGACGAGACCGACTCCGGTCTTGACGTCGACGCCGTCCGCACCGTCAGCGAGGGCGTACGCCTTTTCCGCGAGCGGACTCACGGCTCACTGCTCATCATCACCCACTCCACCCGTATCCTAGAGGCGCTGCATGTCGACGCGGCGCACGTCATGGAAGAGGGCGTCATCGTCCGCAACGGCGGCGCGGAGCTTGTGGAAGAAATCAATGAAAAGGGCTTCGGCAGCCTGAAGGAAGACTGAAGCGGGAGGCTCCTGTTATGGCAGATCAGAAAGAAAAAACCTATGTGGAGGACGTGGACCGCAGCGTCTACGACATACGGGACGAGGAGAACGACGCTTACCGCATCGAGACCGGTCTCACGCCGGAGATCGTGGAAAAGCTCTCCAAGGAAAAGGACGATCCCGCATGGATGCAGCAGTTCCGGCTTGAATCCCTCCAGATATATAACGAGATGAAGATACCCGACTGGGGACCCTCCATCGAGGGACTGGACATGGATCACATCGCAACCTATGTCCGCCCCAACACCAAGATGCGCAACGACTGGAAGGACGTCCCTGAGGACATCAAGGAGACCTTTGAGCGTCTGGGCATCCCGCAGGCGGAGCGCAAGTCGCTCGCCGGCGTCGGCGCGCAGTACGACTCCGAGCTTGTTTACCACAATGTCAAGGACTCCGTCGCTGCCGAGGGCGTTGTGTATACCGACATGGAGAGCGCCATGAAGGGCGAGTACGCCGACATGGTGCGCAAGTACTTTATGAAGCTCGTGACCCCGCACGACCATAAGTTCGCCGCGCTCCACGGCGCGGTGTGGTCAGGCGGCTCGTTCGTGTACGTGCCGAAGGGAGTGCATCTGTCGATACCCCTCCAGTCCTACTTCCGCCTCAACGCCAAGGGCGCGGGGCAGTTCGAGCACACGCTCATCATCGTGGACGAGGGCGCAAGCCTGCACTTCATCGAGGGATGTTCCGCGCCGAAGTACAACGTTGCAAACCTCCACGCGGGCTGCGTCGAGCTGTTCGTGAAGAAGGGCGCAAAGCTCCGCTATTCCACAATCGAGAACTGGTCGAAGAATATGTATAACCTCAACACCAAGCGCGCGCTTGTCGAGGAGGGCGGCACTATCGAGTGGATATCCGGCTCCTTCGGCTCCCACGTCGGCTGCCTGTACCCCATGAGCATCCTCAAGGGCGATAACTCCCGCATGGAGTTCACCGGCGTCACCTTCGCCGGTGCGGGGCAGAACCTCGATACCGGCGCAAAGGTTGTCCATGTCGGCAAGAACACCAGCTCCTACATGAACACGCGTTCCATCAGCAAGAGCGGCGGCATCAGCACCTTCCGAAGCAGCGTTGTGGTGCAGAAGGGCGCGACGGGCGCCAAATCCGCCGTGTCATGTCAGTCCCTGATGCTCGACTCCGAGTCCCGCTCCGACACCATCCCCGCCATGGACATCCGCACGAAGGACGCGGCCATCGGCCACGAGGCCAAGATCGGCGCTATCAGCAACGAGGCGGTGTTCTACCTGATGAGCCGCGGCATGAGCGAGGAGGACGCCCGCGCGCTGATCGTCAGCGGCTTTGCCGACAACGTGTCCAAGGAGCTGCCGGTCGAGTACGCCGTGGAAATGAACAACCTCATCCGGTTGGAGATGAAGGGCAGCATTGGCTGAAAGGAGTTTGTATATGAGTGAAAAAGTTATAATAAACAGGCTCCCGACCCGCACATGGAACCGGCTGGGCGTCAATGAGACGGCTCTGGAATGGGGTACGCCCGCCAATCTGGGCACGGAGAGCATCGTCGCCGCCGGTCAGACCGCGCGGCTGGACATCGCGGACGGCGGCGAGTGCAGCGAAAAGACCGTGGACATCCACGCCCCTGCGGGGCAGACAGTCACCGTGTTCGAGACGATGAAGGCCGAGAGCGACCTGCTTGTGCGCACGGCGATACGCGTCGGGAAGGATGCGAAGGTGCGGCTTGTGCAGATACAGAATACGGCGCAGAATTCGCGCCTGCGTCTGGAGACGAGCGGCGAGTGCGCCGAGAACGGTCAGGTGGAGCTGGTTCAGATCCTGCTCGGCCGCGGCGACGTGTACAGCGACGGCCGCTTTGAACTCAACGGCACCGGCGCGGGCTTCACGGCCGGTATCGGTTATCTGGGGCAGAAGCGGCAGACCATAGATATGAATCTGGCCGTCAATCACTGGGGTCAGAAAACGACCAGCGAGATAAACGCTTCCGGCGCGCTCAAGGACGACGCGCAGAAGATTTTCCGCGGGACGATAGACTTCAAGAACGGCTCCGCAGGCTCCGAGGGCAATGAGCAGGAGACCGTCCTGATGCTGGGCGACGGCGTCGCCAACAAGACCGTGCCGCTGATCCTCTGCGCCGAGGAGAATGTCGTCGGCAACCACGGCGCGACCATCGGCGAGCTTGACGAGAACACCCTGTTCTATTTCGAGAGCCGCGGCATCCCCGCGGACGAGGCGGAAAACATCATGGCTCGCGCCGCGATCGAGCGTCTGGCGCGCACGCTGGACGATGAGACCGCGCAGTCGGCGGTGCTGGCGGAGCTTGAGGAGGTGCTGTAACATGGCGCATACGTATCGGGACGATTTCCCGCTTCTCAACAGTCTGGACGTCGCGTATCTGGATAACGCCGCGACGGCGCAGCGCCCGCAGTGCGTGCTCGACGCTGTAACCGAGTTTTATAAGAGCAGGAACGCAAATCCGCTCCGCGGCCTTTATCCGCTCAGCGTCTCCGCGACGGAGTGTTATGAGAGCGCGCGCGACACCGTCCGCGATTTCCTGAACGCGAAGAGCAGCAGCGAGATAATCTTTACGCGCAACACCACCGAGGGGCTGAACCTCGTGGCGTACAGCTACGGGCTTACGAACGTCAAGGCCGGGGACGAGGTGCTGGTGTCCATCATGGAGCATCACAGCAACCTCCTGCCGTGGCAGATGGTCTGCCGCCGGACCGGCGCGGCGCTGAAGTTCATGGAATGTGAGCCGGACGGGACGCTCGATCTCAACAAGGTCGCCGCGCTCATCACGCCGAGGACGAAAATCGTGGCATGTACGCATGTCTCCAATGTTCTGGGCAGGGTGAACCCCATCCGCGAGATAGCGGAGCTTGCGCACCGCGCGGGTGCGGTCATGGTCGTGGACGCGGCGCAGAGTACGCCCCATATCCCGGTGGACGTGCAGGCGCTGGGCGCGGACTTTCTGGCTTTCTCCGGCCATAAGGTCTACGGCCCCATGGGCATCGGCGTGCTGTACGGGCGCGAGGAGCTGCTGAACGCCATGCCGCCCTTCCTCAGCGGCGGCGAGATGATAGAGTCCGTCACCCGCGAGGGCGCGGTCTTTGCAGAGCTGCCGCATAAGTTCGAGGCCGGTACGGTCAACGCGGCGGACGCCGTGGGGCTTCAGGCGGCAATAGAATATGTCAAAAGCGTCGGCTTTGAGCAGATGCACCGGCAGGAGGTCGCGCTGACCCGCCGCGCGATGGAGGGCATACGCAATATTCCCTGCGTCCATGTGCTGGGGTCGGAGAATCCTGAGGAGCACTGCGGCATCATCACCTTCACGGTAGACGGTGTGCATCCCCACGATATCAGCGAAATTCTTGCGAGCGACGGCGTTGCGATACGCGCGGGGCACCATTGCGCCCAGCCGCTGCTGGCGTTTCTGAAGCATCCGTCCACCGCGCGCGCAAGTCTCGCGTTTTATAATACGGAAGCGGAGATCGACCGGCTGCTTGACAGCCTGTCCACATTGAGGGAGCGCATGGGTTATGGAAAATAGAAGCTTTTATAATGAGATATTGACGGAGCATAACCTGCATCCGGAGTTCAAGCATGACATGCCCGACGCGGACATCGTGCTTGAGGGCGTCAATCCCAGCTGCGGCGACGATATTTTTCTCAAGCTGAAGCTGGACGGCGATACGATTTCGGACGGCGCGTTCGTCGGCGACGGCTGTGCCATCTCGCAGGCCTCGGCGGATATCATGCTTGGCATGATCGTCGGCAGGAAGAAGGAAGACGCGCTGAGAATGGGCGAGATATTCCTGAAGATGATTAAAGGCGAGGCGACGGAGGAAGAGATCGACAGTCTCGAAGAGGCGTCGGCTCTCCGCGATATCGCCAATATGCCCGCGCGCGTCAAGTGCGCGGTGCTCGGCTGGCGCACGCTGAAAGAGGCGCTGAACGGCAGCTCCGAAGAGAAGTGATGCGGAGATACCGTCTTGCCGCGGAGCGGCGGCCATGCTGTGGCCGCCGCTCCGCGGCAATTGCTTTTGCAGGCCGCAAAAATATCTCGCCATTGCGCTGAAAACCCTTGAGCCGGATAGGAATATCTGTTATAATACCTAAATACAGTTTTCAGTATGATTTTCTCAAGGAGATGTAGAGATATATGAAATTAGGTATCGGAAGAATTTGACCTGATTTCATAAATCTATAAAGAAGCATAAATGCCCGTAAATCCTTACGGGAACAAGCTTTTTCAAATTTCAAGGGGCATAAAACTCCACGCTGTTTCATAAAGCTGCACACCAAAATGGTACAGTCGTGGTACAGTAGATTGTACCACGCCTGTCAAGCGGCGCAGGACTTTGGCAGCGCTATGCCTCATCCTCCGCCAGCATACGGTATCCAACGCCAAGCTCATTGATGATGTAGCGTTTCTCGCCGGGCGTCACACCCATTTTCTTGCGGATGTTCTTCATGTTGACTTGCAGCTTTTTGACGCTGCCATAGTCCGAATACCCCCAGACCGCCTGAATGATGGCGGCATACGTCAGCACCTTTCCGGCGTGAACGGAGAGAAACGCCATGATGTTGTATTCCGTCTGGGTCAGGTCGATCTCCTCTTTCCCTACAAAAACCTGTCGTGTATCGTAATCAATCAGCAAATCCTGCAGGCGGAATTTCCCGCCGGGGGTACTCTCATTCTCTTCGCTGTGCTGATGGCTGCGGAGAACGGCGCGGATGCGAGCCAGTAGTTCCTCCGTGCCAAAAGGCTTGGTGATATAGTCATTCGCGCCCAGATCCAACGCCTCCACCTTGTCCCTCTCGTTGGAACGGGCGGAGAGCACAATGATGGGAACTGTGTTCGATTCCCGCACTTTCTGAATCAAGTCCAGACCATCCCGATCCGGCAGACCAAGATCCAAAAGGATGAGGTCCGGATGATGGGAGGCATACATCATCATGCCAAGCTCGCAGGTTTCCGCGCAGAGCACCTGATAGTCGCTGGTTTCCAGATTGGCTTTGATAAAACTTCTGATGTTGGCCTCGTCCTCTACAATCAGAATTTTGTACTTGTTATTGCCCATCGTCCTCACCCCCTCTTTCCAGAGCAAAGCGGAATACCGCGCCGCCGCCCTTCCTATTTTCCGCAGTAATCTCGCTGCCGTGCGCTTTGACGATGGCGGCGCACACGGATAGTCCGATTCCCATATTGCTGCGGGTTCCGTCCACTGGCGCGGCGGACTTTTCATAACTTCCGGTGAAAATCTTTTGAAGTGCATCATCCGGGATGCCGCAGCCGTTGTCGGCAACCTCAAATACCGCCTTATCCTCCACAAGAGAAACGGAAAGCGTCAGCTCCGTCATGCCTTTTGCGTGGAATACGGCATTTTCCAGAAGATTCAGCAGTACCTGTTCAATAAGGAGCGAATCCATGGGAATGTCCACAAACTCGTCCGGTATCTGCGTGATGACCTTCTGATTCGGATGCTTTTTGGAAAACTTCATCAAAACGGAGTCAATCAGCTCATCCAGAACGGTGGGCGTTTTCACGACCTCCACCTTCGCGCCGTCGATTCTTGTAACCGACAGAATATTTTCAACCATGCGGATGAGCCATTCGCTGTCCTCCTGAATTTCTCCCAACAGCTTGAGCTGTTGCTCCTTTGGCAGCGCGTCATACTTGGAGATCAGCGTGGAGGAGGACCCGTATATAGAGGTGAGTGGTGTGCGCAGATCATGGGAAATCGCCCGCAGCAGATTGCCCCGCATTCTCTCTTTTTCACTTTCTGCCCGCAGCTTTTCCTGATCCCGAATGCGGCTGTTCAGCGTACTGGTGGAAACGGCGACGACCAGCATGATAACGGCGGATAGGATGCTTTCCTCTACAAAGAAGTCAAAAGCATAGTACGGATAGGTAAACGCAAAATTTACCGCGAACACGCTGACGATAGCCTAAGTGATACCGTAGAGATACCAGTGCGTTTTCAGCGAAATCAGAAACACGCCGAATACAAAAATCATGGGAACCAGCGTCTGCGTTGTGAAGATTTTCTGGATCAGAAGATTAACGGCAAAGGCGCTGCAAAAAATAAGAAGCGAAAATAGAATATCCTTTTGTCGCTGTCGATTCTTCATCATGCTTCTCCTGAAATTTATTGCGGAATAATGATACCATGAAGCGAAGCAGAATGGTATCATACGCCATGTTTTTCGGTTCCGGGCGAAGCCCGGGAGAAAAACGGCTTAAATCAGTGTATAATAACTGCTGGCAGTTATTATACCGCATAAGCGGAAACGCTTCAAGATTTCTCACGGAAGGATATTACCCCCGCACTTGTTTCTTTACCGAATCTACACCGGAGAAATGCTATGATATAAGCACA
>URPD01000039.1 GCA_900549645.1 uncultured Eubacteriales bacterium | reverse complement strand
CGGCGGATGAAGCTTGTCAAAAAAAGTCCTCACAGGACTTTTTTGACAAGCTGAGACCGTGCCGGTGGCACGGTCTTGGTTAGATTACACATTTATCCACTGCGGCATGGCAATCAGCGCTATGACCGCCAGCGCGAGAGCTATCGCCGAAAGCTTGCCGAGCAGCATTTTAACGGCGTTCATTTTATCACTCAGCGAGCTGCTTGCCCATGGCCTTGCAGGACGCAAGCGCGCTGTTGTCGGGCGCTTCGTTGCAGATCACGCTCTCGCAGGCGAGGGTGATGCCGGCGTCGCCGCAGTCGTCTTCCCAGATGCGCATCCAGTCGCCGTCGCCCCAGCCGTAGGAGCCGAAGAGCGCGACCTTCTTGCCGCCAAGACTGCCCTTTACGGATGAGAACATCGGCTCGAACTCGGTCTCTTCCAGCATCTCGGAACCCATTGCCGGGCAGCCAAACGCTATGGCGTCGTACTTGCCGACGGAAGCCGCGTCAACCTGATCGGGGGTGAGCATGACAGCGTCCGCTCCTCCGTCCTTCATGCCGGCGAGGACAGCCTCTGCCATTGCCTCGGTGTTGCCGGTGCCGCTCCAATAAATAACAGCTGTTTTCTTCATGTTTTTTACTTCCTTTCAAATCAGTTTTGTCATGCCGATACCGCAAGCCTGTCCAAGCTGACTCCGGCCTGCCACATGCGGCAATATATGTCCGTACACTTTCTGAATTTCTCGAACATCGCCTTTGCGCGTTTCTCGTCACCGTACACCTTCCAGAGTCCGGAATACTTGAAGTTCGCGGCGTTGTTGTCGATAAATCCTTTCACATCTTCGGGAGGATAGCTGAGGAACAGTCCGATCTCGTGCGGAAAATCATTGCTGCCGCGCAGCCGCTGAATAAGCTTCACAACACAGCGGTCACAGTCGGTGCAGGAATATCCCGCGGCATTGAGGATCTCAGCCGCCTTGTCGTCGTTGAGGTCGCGCCACAGCTCCGTCGGCCTGTAAAGATACAGCAGCACTCTTTTCTCGGAATATCGCAGCGGCAGCAGCCGAAGTCCCTTCGGCACGAGCACGCGGTTGAGCCTTCTAACGTCCTCGGTCATTCCCTCCCTTGTGTCATACGGACATGAAAACAGGCTGCCTGTCTTGACCCCGGCGAGGGTGGGCGCGCACTGGCGCACAAGCATTTCCTCCGACATGGCTGTCCTCCTTTCTGTTATTGGATATTATTTTATCCGGTGTGCTTTTCCAGTATTCCACGCAGTGCGGAGAGAGAACTGGTGTGGCAGCGCTCGATTATCGTATTATGTCCCTTCAGCTCGCTCAACGCGCCCTGAACCATCTTGTGGGACATGGTGCTGGTGAAGAATATCGTCAGATCCGGACGGCCGAGTTTATTTTTAAGCCCTCCACCGGGCTTGGTAAACACCTTTGCGTCACAGCTATATGCCTTGCAGAGATCCATATACCTGCGCTCCATACACTCATTTCCGCCTAAAATTACAACGCTCACTGGTCGCTCCTTTCTTGTTTTTGGTTAGAATCCTTTAACTTGCGCTTTATAAATAACAGCGTTCCAGACGCTGTGTATTTTCAATGTTTATCTTAATTCCCGCCCCCCTGAGGGGGAGACGGGATTGATTACCGTCTTCCGAAAAGGCCGTGCTTCTCAGGCGCGGGGCCGGATGTGACATCCTTGACCTCGTAGCCCGTCGCGTTTATCGCGGAGCGCAGCGCGCTCTCGTCGATAGGCTCCTCGGAGAGGATCACGCAGCGTCCCTTGCTGTGGGAAGAGCTGACCTTCTTGACATTGAAGTTCTTACGCACGACATCGTTTATATGCGACTCGCACATTCCGCACATCATTCCGTCTATCATTACAACAGTTTCAGTCATTTTGTGCTCCCTTCTGTACCGCAAGCTGCGGCATCTGATCGGCCACCTGCTCAAGAGCCGCGCAGGCGGCATTGCGGCAGGCCGCATCATCCACGCAGACGACCTTTTTTATCTGCATGAACAATGCGTCATAGCAGCTTCCGTAGAGCGACGCCGCTTCCCTGCCCTCATCGGTGAGATACACGGCGCCGTAGCGCTCGCGCTCGGCAAGCCCGGCGTCGCACAGGCTTTGTATCATGTGATGAGCGCTCGGCTTGGTAACGTTCAGCTCCGTTGAAACATCAACACAGCGCACGCCCTTGCCGTCCTTGCAAAGGCCTGAGATGGCAAGCAGATACTTGATTGCCGACGCCGACAACCTGTTTTCTTGATATGGCATCCCTGACCTCCGTTTCTTTTTAAATCGGAGGGGCGAAGCGCGCCCCGCCCCTCCATGCCGGTGTTACGAGTGGTTATGGCAGTTGCCATGCATTGCGCAGTATGCGCAATTTGCTCCACAGGAGGATTTACCCTGTTTCTTCTGCCTGATGAGATACACACTGATACCAACAACTATGGCTATCAAAACCAGCGTTATGAGTATCGTGCCAATATTTGCTGATAACCATGCCAACATTGAAAATCTCTCCTTTCAGCGGGATTGCGATATTATTATTGGATGTAAAATTACTTGACGCTGAGCTTGGTTGCTTCCTTGTAGGGCTTTGCAAGCATGTAGATGATGAGTGCGAGAGCCGCTACTGCGAAGATCAGGCCGATGACGCTGACGCTGCCTGTGAAGAGGCCGCCGAACTGGTTGATCATCAAGGCGACGATGTAAGCGAAGCCGCACTGGTAGCCGATTGCGAACCAAGTCCACTTTGCGTTGTTCATCTCGCGCTTGATTGCGCCGATAGCCGCGAAGCAGGGAGCGCAGAGAAGGTTGAAGACGAGGAAGGAGTAGCCGGTGATTCCGGTGAACGCGCTGGCGATGTTCTGGTAAACAGTGCCGTCACCGCCGCCATAGAGGATACCGAGAGTACCGACAATGTTCTCCTTAGCGACAAGGCCGGTGATGGAAGCGACAGTTGCCTGCCAGTTGCCCCAACCAAGCGGAGTGAAGATCCAAGCGATTGCGTTGCCGATGGTTGCGAGGATGGAGGAGTCGATCTGATCCTCAGAGAGCATCTGGAACTGACCCTCGACCCAGCCGAAGTAAGTGGTGAACCATACGAAGATGGTGGACAGCAGGATGATGGTGCCGGCCTTCTTGATGAAGCTCCAGCCACGCTCCCACATGCTGCGGAGGACGTTGCCGAGAGTAGGCCAGTGGTATGCGGGCAGCTCCATAACGAAGGGAGCAGGCTCGCCGGAGAACATCTTGGTCTTCTTCAGCATGATACCGGAAATGATGATAGCAGCCATGCCGATGAAGTATGCGGAGGTGGAAACAATTGCGCTGCCGCCGAAGAGGGCGCCTGCGATCATTGCGATGAACGGAACCTTTGCGCCGCAGGGGATGAAGGTGGTGGTCATGATCGTCATACGGCGGTCACGCTCGTTTTCGATGGTACGGGAAGCCATGATACCGGGAACGCCGCAGCCGACGCCGATGAGCATCGGGATGAAGGACTTACCGGAAAGGCCGAACTTGCGGAAGATACGGTCAAGAACGAAGGCGATACGGGCCATGTAGCCGCAGGCTTCGAGGAAGGCCAGCATCAGGAACAGAACGAGCATCTGGGGGACGAAGCCGAGGACCGCACCGACACCGGCTACGATACCGTCGAGGATAAGTCCGTTCAGCCAATCAGCTGCACCGGCAGCCTCAAGGCCGTCGCCGATGAGAACAGGAACGCCGGGAACCCATACGCCGTAGTCAGCGGGGTCGGGAGCGTCGAAGCCGTTCTCCTTGAGGTAAGCAACGGCGTCAACATAGGTCATGGCGACGGTGGAATCCTCATCTGCGTTTTCGGGGATCGCGTCGTAGTAAGCGGTCATGTCGTTGATTGCGAGGGTCTCTTCATCTTCAACGCCGATGACTGCGGTGTCAGACTCAGGCTGGAAAGCTTCTGCCTCAGCGAGGAGAGCGTCGCCGTCGAAGTCGTCTGCTTCAACGTCGGTCTCAGTGCCGAGGAACGCGTCTACTGCTGTGAGAGCCGCGGTGTACTCGTCGTTGACATCATTGTACTCGCCTGAGCCGATGCCGAACAGGTGCCAGCCATCGCCGAACACGCCGTCGTTCGCCCAGTCGGTAGCGGGAGCGCCGACAGCGACCATTGCGACCCAGTAAACGAGGAACATAACAACCGCAAATATCGGCAGGCCGAGCCAACGGTTAGTGACGATCTTGTCGATCTTATCGGAAGCGGAGAGGCCGCCCTTATTTTTCTTCTTGTAGCAGCCCTTGATGATGCCGGCTATGTAGACGTAACGCTCGTTGGTGATGATGCTCTCTGCGTCGTCGTCCAGCTCCTTCTCGGCAGCCTTGATGTCCTCCTCGATGTGAGCCATAACGTCGGCGGGGATGCTGAGCTTCTCAAGCACCTTGTCGTCGCGCTCGAAGATTTTTATCGCATACCAGCGCTGCTGCTCTTCGGGCATGTTGTGAACCGCGGCTTCCTCGATATGAGCGATTGCGTGCTCGACAACGCCGGAGAAGGTGTGCATAGGAACGGTCTTGGTGCTCTTGGCGGCCTTGATGGCGGCTTCAGCCGCGGTCATAACGCCGTCGCCCTTCAGAGCGGAGATCTCATAGACCTCGCAGCCCAGCTCGCGGGACAGTTCCTTTATATTTATCTGGTCGCCGTTCTTGCGGACGACGTCCATCATGTTAACTGCTACGACCACGGGGATGCCAAGCTCAGTGAGCAGAGTGGTCAGGTAGAGGTTACGCTCAAGGTTGGTGCCGTCGACGATGTTGAGTATCGCGTCGGGACGCTCGCCTATCAGGTAGTTACGTGCAACGACCTCTTCCAGAGTGTACGGGGACAGAGAGTAGATACCGGGCAAGTCCATGATGACGACGTCGTCATGCTTCTTGAGCTTGCCTTCCTTCTTCTCAACGGTGACGCCGGGCCAGTTACCAACAAACTGGTTGGAACCGGTCAGCGCATTGAACAGCGTTGTTTTACCGCAGTTCGGATTACCCGCAAGGGCAATTTTGATCTGTTTTTCCATCATTAAGCTCCTTTGAAGTTAAACTAAATTAACTGCTGATCAAATAAAAATTCTTTTACTCGACCTCGATCATTTCCGCGTCAGCTTTTCTGAGGCTCAGCTCATAGCCGCGAACGGTGACCTCGACAGGATCTCCCAGAGGGGCGACCTTGCGAACGTACACTTCGACGCCCTTGGTAATGCCCATGTCCATAATCCTGCGCTTGACAGGACCTTCGCCGTGGAGCTTGACGACCTTGACAGTTTCGCCTATCTTGGTCTCCTTCAGTGTCTTCATAGTCCTCTCTCCTTTTTTGGTTTTTATACCATGATCTTGCTTGCCATCTCTTTACTGATGGCGATTCTGGCTTCCTTGACCTTGACGATGACGTTGCCGCCGATGGTCGAAATGACCGTAACGGTTCCGCCCGCGACAATGCCGAGGTCTTCCAGATGTTTTTTTACTTCAGGACTGCCGCCGACTTTTCGGATCATGTTCTCCTCACCGGCGTCTGTCAGAGTAAGCGGCATCATATATATCCCTCCGTATCTTAGCTCTGTGGTCGGTTAACAGCCTCTAACCGAAAGTCGAAAGAAAAAGGTTAAGTGCCTTTAACCGTGGCATAGTTTAACACGACTAACCTTGTGTGTCAATAGCTTTTTTAAAGATTTTTTTCGACCTTGCATTTTTGGTTAAAATGTGTTAACCTATATGCAGTAACCTAGTAAAGGATGGTGCAGATTGCCATGGAAATACTGAGAGCTTCAGAGGATTACCTTGAGGCAATGCTGATGATGAAGGAAAAGCATGGTTATGTCCGCTCCATCGATGTGGCCGAATTTTTAGGCGTGACGAAGCCCAGCGTAAGCTATGCGACCAAACGACTGAGAGAAAGCGGACATATCACGATGGATAAGGACGGCCTGATAACCCTGACCGACACGGGCATGGCCATCGCGGCAAGCATGCTCGACCGGCACAAGACGCTGACGGCGTTTCTCATCAGCATCGGTGTCGATAAGGAGACCGCCGAGGCGGACGCCTGCAAGATAGAGCACGATATCAGCCAGCAGACCTTCGAGGCCATATGCCGCCACGCGAAGATACACGTCGGAGCCGGCGAGGGCTGAGAGTTATATTTTAATATGTAGGAAGCGCCGGGAATTTTTGGTCAACGTGCCGAAATTTCCGGCGCTAAACAATGCATTGTGCCGATTATTGCAATTTACACAAAATTCACTTCTTTTCTGTCGCTCATTGTGATATAATATACACATAGAGAGGGGATTCCCCCCTCATGGTACCAGTGGATATCGAAAGGAGTTGGCACTAATGAAGTTCACTTTTACCGAGAAGAAGATGGATTCCTCCGAGGATCTGAGAGCCTATGCCACAAAGAAGATCAGCAAGCTCGACCGTCTGTTCAAGACCGAGGCCGAAGCCTATGTCACCTTCAGCATTGAACGCGGGCGCTTCCTCGCCGAGATCACGATCCACAACAATGGCCTGTACTATCGGGCAAGCGAACTGACGAACGACATGTACGCCTCAGTTGACTCCGGCGTAGCGGCCATCGAGCGCCAGATACGCAGAAACAAGAAGCGGCTTGAAAAGCGGCTTCGTGAGGGCGCGCTCGAACATGAGAGCGTCCCGGCATTCGTCCCCGCGGAGGACGATGCCGATGAGGAATTCAAAATCGTACGCAGCAAGCATTTTTCCATCAAGCCTATGTCGGCGGAGGAGGCCATTCTGCAGATGAATCTGCTCGGCCACGAGTTCTTCGTGTTCCGCAATATGGACGCGGACGACGCTATCTCCGTTGTCTATCAGCGCAATCAGGGCGGTTACGGCCTGATCTGCGATGATGGGCTTCTGGACGATTGATATATAGGAAGTCAGCAGGCAGACAGTATGAAAAGGCGGTCATATGACCGCCTTTTCCATAAGCGCCCCGAATATTCGTTCCGCGGCGCGGATTTGTATCAAAAAGTTGTTATTTTGTAGATTATTCTTGCATATTGTGTTTACCTGAGTTAACATTGTATAAGTATTTCGCGCATAAATATTATACATAAACGGAGGTATGAACCATGAAATGTCCGCGCTGCGGAAACGAGATGGTGCTCGACACTCATCGCAAATATCCGCTCAACATGTGCTACGAATGCGGTTATATGGAGGGGCGTCCCGTCGGGGATACCACCAGCAAGACCAACTACGAGCATATGAAGAACCTCAACTTCAACGAGATGGTAGTTTTCCTCTCCAAGGGTCTCGGCGTCAGTGAAGCTGTTGTAAGCAACTGGCTGAACGATCCCCTCGACTGAGATAAAAATTCTGCGCCGGTGCAGCTTTGCACCGGCGCAGTTTTTATATTTTCCTTACCATGCCTCGGAATCGTCAAAATCGATGAGCGTGGGGTCGACCGGCTCCTCGCGCAGCACCGACGACATGTAGGCGCTCACCTGACGGCGCATATCCCGCCGGGATATTGTGCGGCAGTCCATCAGATCCTGCTGCACCCAGATGAAGTTTATCTTCCGCTCGCGCGCCTGATCGTCGAATATCCCCTGCAAGCCGTCCATACCCTTGCAGGATATCTGGTCGTACATGATTATAGTGTCGACTCCGTATTCCTCCGCGACGCGCCACATCTCGTCGACGGCGTTTTTGTAGCCGCCTTTGGTGTGCTTGCGCATGGTCGTGCGCTGGAAGGTCAGCGCCAGCCCCTCAAGTGCGCGGCGGCGGGTCGAGGTGTCGATGATTTGCTGGGAGATGTGCGTCTCCATGTCCATGACGCAGACTATGCCCCAGCACAGCTCCAGCCAGTTGGCGAAATTGGTGTAGTAGTTCGCCGGGCACGACCAGACAAGCGCCTTATGGCGCATCTCGCGCGAGCAGGGCAGGCGCTTTGCGTAGCCGTCCTGCATGATGCGGCGCACCTTGCTGTCGGCCTTTATGAAGCGGTCGTCCATGCCGCCGTGCAGGTGGAAGGAGTACATCCTGTACAGCCACGGCGTCGGCCCCGTGACCTGCGGGTACTTCGTCCGGTTTATCTCCCACAGGTCGAGGTGGAAGCGCGTGACCTCATTGTAATTCTCCATGCCCTTATAAAAGGCGTCCCAATCGAACTTCTCACCCGTCTGCTGCTCGATGAATTCGATGCAGCCCATGATCTCCTCGACCGCGTAGTCCTGCGCGTCGACATCGTCGTTGTATCTCAGCGGTACGCCCAGCTCGTATGTCGGCAGCTTGAAATATCTGTCCTGATACTCGCTCGTCATAACGCTGCCGTCACAGGGCATGTTGCAGGAGATGAAGCATTTGCCGAATATCGGGTAGTCCCCTTCTATGGCGACGCCCGCCTCGGCCGATGGCAGCGGGCAGACGTCGGCGGGGACGCCGTAGTTCTCCACGCTGTCGAGATAAACCGGCGGAAGCTGCTGGTTTATCATCGAGGCAAGGAAGATCGGTATTGTCTGCACCGGAAGCCCGATAAGATTCGGGAAGCCAGACATTATCTCCGTCGGCACCAGCTCGTCAAGGCAGACTATTCTGTCCGAAAGCGACTTTTTGCCGCCGATGGACATGTCTGCGTCGAACATTGTGCCGATGATATCCGTCGTATGTTTGATTATCACGTCGTACAGCAGATGCCCGGAGCGGAGCTGTATGCCGCGGTTGCCCTCAAGCTGGCGGTCGATAAAGGCTGGAACCGTCAGGTACGTCGCCATCCAGCGGTATTTCCACAGTCCCTTCACGACCTGAAGCGGGCTTTTCAGCACGAAGGCTATCATGTCCTTCCACGTCGTGAGCCACCAGCGGAAATCATACAGCGTATCCCGCAGGCCGCGCCATTCGCGGGTCGTGCGCAGGCCGCTCACGGCCTGATATGTATCGCCGAGGCCGGTTTTTCTCTGCGGCATTACAAGCCCTCCTTTGCCATATTGATGTTCTTTATCTCAAGGCTCTCCACAAACGCCTGAACGCGCGTGCGCAGTTGGCCGGAGGCGCTGCCGGTGTACTGCCGGTCGACACAGACGGTCGGTACGCCCATCTCCTCGGTCAGGATATGCGAGGCGAGCGGACGCTCATAGCCCCAGAACTCGCAGAACTTCAGCGCCTCGTACAGTACGCCGTCGGCATGATATTCCTTCACGAGCCGGTAGACGAATTCGCGCCGGTCAAGCACCTTGTCGCGCGCCATGTAGCGCGGGCACTGGCTGGACTGCTGATAGAAGCGGCATATCTGGCGCAGGGCGGGTTCGCCCTCGCGCAGAGGTATCTCCTGCCGCCCCGGCAGCGCACCGAAGCAGAAGCGGTCGGCAACGACGAGCGCGCCGGACTGCTCGACGGTTTTTACAAACTCCGGATCGTCTATCTCGGAGCCGACGATGACGATACGCGCGCGGTACGGGCTTTTCTCGTCCGGCTCGCGGGTTTTCAGCTCCTCAAGAGTCTCGCGCAGATATGGCAGTATCAGTTTTTTCGGACAGCAGTAGGACACCAGACACAGCACATGGTATTCATAGCCCGTCACGGGCGGATTTTTCAGCTTGCGCATGTCCCCTATCTCGGTCAATATGCGGCAGACCTCGTTGTGCTCTGCGACGGCGGCGCGGATTGCGGCATCGGATATGTCGGTGCCGAATTTTGCGTTCATCGGTTCGAGTATCTTCCGCATTATCTGATTCTCATAGTGCTTCAGCCCGTGCTCGGTTATCTTAAACGGCACGTCGATGAACGAGACGAAGAAGTCTTGCTTGTCCACAAGGCGCAGCAGCTCGAAATGCTCCAGCGCGCGGTTCATCTCCGAACAGGTCTCGCCGCCGGCGATAGCGTCAAGAAAGCTGTACCCGCCCTCGATTCCGCGCTCCACCAGCGCCTTTGAATAGCCGCAGAGATAGTTTGTCAGATAGTAGGTCGAGATGTCCATCGACCCGGTGCGCGGCGCGCGCATACGCACGGAAAAGCAGTTGTCAAGATTCAGCAGCACCTCCGGCACATGATAGCATGTGTAGCCGATCGGGTGTGCCCCGCTCTCCGCCGCGTTCAGAACAAGCTCGTTCGCCGCGTCGTCGAGCAGATGCTCAAAGTATATGAGATGTTTCAGATCCCTCATTGCCGTCCCCCCTGATTATTTTGTTTTGACAGTTTCCCAAAATTGATTATACTTTATATAAAAAGTCTTTTCAACTCTTGACTTGGTGATAAATAGTAATTAAAATAAAAAAAGCATATGCGAGGTTCCGATATGATAGATGACAGCGCCGTTTACGGCTTTCTCGATGAGTATAAGCTCCGCTGCGGAATAAACGAGCGGTATATCGACCTGTCGTCCGAGGTCGGAGAGCTTGGCAAAGAGCTGCTGAAAGCTACCGATTACGGCAAAGCCGCTTTCAGAATGACGGCGGACACGGAGCAGGAGTTCGGCGACTGCCTGTTTTCTCTCATCGCGCTGAGCGGCGAGCTTGGCATAGACCCCGCATCCGCTCTTGACTCCGCATTGGCAAAATACAAACGCAGATTCGACGCGAAGGGCCGCATAGGCTCTGGTGATAACTGAAAATCTATACAACGGAGGCATTTATTATGCGATTTATTGATAAGGCATGGTACAGAAGCTTTCAGATGGGCATGAACATCGGCAGCCGCGCGCTCTACTGGCGCAAGCCGATCCTTGTCTCCGGCGAGGGCAGCTCGAAGAATATCGCTCCCCTGCTCAAGGAGCACGATGTCAGCCGCGTCATGGTCGTCACCGGGCGGCATGTCGGCAAATCCCTCGCCCCGGCGATACTTGAAAGCCTCAAGGCCGCCGGTATCGAATATTACCATTTCAGCGAGGTCGAGGCGAATCCCTCCACGACCACCGTGTTCAGGATCCGCGACGCGTACCGCGATAATTATTGCAACGGCTTCCTTGCCATCGGCGGCGGCTCGCCGATGGACGCCGCAAAGGCCGCGGCCGCGCTTATCGTCCGTCCGGACAAGCAGATAGGCGACATGGCGGGACTTTTCAAGGTCGGCCGCAAGCTGCCGCCCTTCGTCGCCGTGCCGACGACTGCGGGCACCGGCTCCGAGACAACAATCGCTGCCGTCATCACTGACGCCGCGACGCATCATAAATACGCCATCATGGATCTGAACCTTGTCCCGCTGTACGCAGTCATGGATCCGGAGCTGACGCGCGATCTCCCGCCGAAAACCACGTCCACGACCGGTATGGACGCTCTGACCCACGCAGTCGAAGCCTATCTCTGCTGGACGAACAACACCGCAGAGAGCATCCGTCTCGCCGAGGAAGCGGTCATCGCTATCTTCAAATACCTTGAGCGCGCCTACAATAACGGCAGCGACATGGAAGCGCGTGAGGAGATGCTGAAAGCCTCGTTCAAGGCGGGCTTCGCTTTCACGCGGGCGGGCGTCGGCAATGTCCACGCCATCGCGCACACAATGGGCGGCATATACGGCACCCCGCACGGGCTGGCAAACGCCGTCATTCTCCCAATAGTCCTTGAGGACTACGGCGAGGTCGTGTACAAAAAGCTCGCGCATCTCGCGGAGATATCCGGTGTCGCCAAGACCGGCAGCGACGAGGATAAGGCCAAGGCTTTCATCGCCGAGATATACGCCATGAACAAGCGCATGGGCATCCCCGCGGGGCTGCATGTTGAAGAAAAGGACATCCCCCAGATGGTCGAATGGGCGCTTGCCGAAGCGAACCCGACCTATCCCGTACCCGTACTGTATGACGAGGCGCGCTGCGCCGCGGTTATCCGCCGCATAAATGAGAGGGCCTGATGCAGCTAGAAGAACTCCGGCTTATAACAGCCAGCAACATAATCAAGCTCCGCACAGGAGCGGGCATGACGCAGGCCGAGCTTGGCCAGCGGCTGAACTACTCCGATAAGAGCATATCGAAATGGGAGCGCGGCGAGGCGATACCGGACGCGTTCGTCCTCACGCAGATGGCCGAGCTTTTCGGCGTGACGGTGGATTATCTTCTCTCATCGCACGACGCATGGGAAAAGCCGAAAGACGATGACGAAGAGGAACAGCCGAGTTACAGCGTGGACACCATTATCGCGCTGGCGCTGGTCAGCGTGATGACCGTGGCGCTCACCGTGTTCGTGACGCTGTGGATAATCGGCATCGTCGAATGGCGCATTTTCCTCATCGGACTTTCCGTCACGCTGCTCACATATATGGTGCTCGACTGCGTGTTCAAAGGCGCCCGGCGGCTTCTGTACATTCTCTCGGCATTCGTATTCAGTCTCATCGCACTGGTCTATTTCTTCGTTCCGGCGGAGCGTCCGTGGCAGCTTTTCCTGCTGGCGATCCCGGCGGAGATCATAGTCTACCTCGGCTGCAACATCCGCAGGAAGCCGCATCATCACCGCAGGCCGAAGTCCGGCGGCGGCTCTGGAAGCATTGATAACACTTGATTTCTACTGTGCGTAGAGAACGGTCGTTCCGTTCTCTACGCGTATTTTTTATCCGGTAGACCCCGCGCCGCGCCGCGTAGCTTGAATATTGGAGAAGCATGGCGTATATTTTATAGTGTAATTTTACGATTAGGATGGTATAACTATGGCTAACTATGTTTTGAGCTGCTGCTCCACCGCCGACCTCTCCAAGGAGCATTTCCAGAGCCGCGATATTCACTATGTCTGCTTCCATTATGCCATGAATGGCAAGGAGTATTTGGACGATTTAGGCGAGAGCATGAGCTTTGAGGATTTTTACAAGGCCATGGCCGACGGCGCGGAGACCCGCACCTCGCAGGTCAACATCTCCGAATACGTCGAGTTCTTCTCAAAGTTCCTCGAACAGGGGCTTGATGTTGTCCACGTCTGCCTCTCCTCTGGTATCTCCGGCACCATAAACTCCGCCCGTAACGCCGCGCTCGTTGTCAAGGAGCGCTTCCCGGAACGCAATGTCTACATCGTCGATTCTCTCGGCGCGTCCTCCGGCTACGGCCTGCTGATGGACACCGCCGCCACCAAGCGCGACGAGGGTCTCAGCGCCGAGGAGCTTGTGCAGTGGCTTGAGGAAAACAAGCTCAAGCTTCACCATTGGTTCTTCTCCACCGACCTGACGAGCTATGTCCGCGGCGGCAGAATTTCCAAGACCGCGGCCGTGTTCGGCGGTCTGCTTGAGATCTGCCCCCTGCTGAATATGGACAACCTCGGCCGCCTCATTCCCCGCTCCAAGATCCGCACCAAGAAGCGCGTTATAAAGGAGATCGTGAGCCGCATGGAGCAGCATGTGCAGGATGGCCATGACTATTCCGGCAAGTGCTACATCTCCAACTCCGCCTGCTATGACGACGCGCGCGCCGTCGCAGACCTCGTTGAAGAGAAGTTCCCCAAGCTCAACGGCAAGGTCGAGATAAACCATGTCGGCACCACCATCGGCAGCCACACCGGTCCCGGCACCGTCGCGCTGTTCTTCTGGGGCGACGAACGCACCGAGTAAGGCAAATCGACATATTCAGCGGAAATTCGCACAAATCCCCGCCAACGCCTAAAAATTGTGCGCAGGCGGGGTTCTGCCACTTTTATATTGACCCGCGTAGGGTTAATATAGAGTCAAGGGCAAAGCAAGCGCCCGCCCAATTAAATCTGTTTCCACCCGGCACAGCCGGTTTGGAATAATACTTTCTTCTCCCCCCAACGAACCCCGCCGCTCCCCCCGGCGGGGTTTTCCACGTTTCCACACCGCTTTTCACATTATTCGTGCGAAATATGTAGCTTCGGGGGATATTTTGTGGTAGAATCCAAATATCTATTGTTTGTCAGGGGGCGTTTTCGTGACGGATAAAAATACGGCTCCGTGCCCGAATTTTCGTAAATGCGGCGGCTGCCAGCTTCAGAATCTCCCATACTCCGAGCAGCTGCTGCATAAGCAGAGGCAGCTCGTGAGCCTTCTGGGCGAGTTCTGCCATGTGAACGATATCATCGGCATGGACGAGCCGACGCACTACCGCAATAAGGTGTGCGCCGCTCTCGGTCTCGACCGGCAGCGCCATATCATATCCGGCATATACCAGACCGGGAGCCACAGCATAATACCGGTGGATGAATGCATGATAGAGGATAAGATATCCGACAGTATCATCGTCGATATCCGCAATATGCTTCGCGGCTTCAAGATTCAGGCTTTCGACGAGCGCAGCGGAACCGGATGGCTGCGCCATGTCCTTGTCCGCAGGGGATTTCAGAGCGGTCAGGTCATGGTCGTTCTCGTCGCGGTGTCCCCGATATTCAAGCTTCAGAAGCCGTTCTTAAAGAAATTGACCGAGCTGCACCCGGAGATAACGACCGTCGTGCTGAACGTCAACGACCGCTTTGGCCCCGTGGTGCTCGGTTCGCGCGAAAAGGTGCTCCTTGGGGACGGGTATATCGAGGATTCCCTGCTGGGGCTTCGCTTCCGCATATCTCCGCGCTCGTTTTATCAGATAAACCCCGTCCAGACCGAACGGCTCTATTCCATCGCCATTGAAATGGCGGGTCTGACGGGAAAGGAGCTTGTGCTGGACGCCTACTGCGGTGTCGGGACGATCGGGCTGTGCGCCGCGGGCAAGGCCGGGCAGGCGCTCGGAGTCGAGCTGAACCGCGACGCGGTGAAGGACGCGATAATCAACGCCAAGCTCAATGGCATCAAGAACTGCTGGTTCGCTGCCGGCGACGCGGGAAAGTATATGGAAGATATGTCGACCGGCGGCAAGCGGCCTGACGTCGTATTTATGGATCCGCCCCGCTCTGGCAGCAGCCCGCAGTTTCTGTCCTCGCTCCTGCGCGCCGCGCCGAAGCGTATTGTCTATATCTCCTGCGGGCCGGACTCCCTGCGCCGCGACCTCGATGTCCTTGTCTCCGGCGGCTATCGCGTATCCCGCATCCAGCCCGTGGACATGTTCCCGTATACGAATCATGTGGAGACCGTAGCATTGATGACGAGAACCGACGTCGCAAAGGGCTGAAATGTACTGAAATAAAGGGATTCCGAGGTTTGCCCCCAAAAACCGGCGGCAGCCCGGAATCCCTTTCAAACTTTTTCACTATCTATCCTATACACAGAAACTGCCAAAACGCGAGGCTACGGGTTAGATATTTGCTTGGCGAGGCTACAGGTTAGATATGAAAGAGAATAACAACAAACTACAAGAAACAGCAAATAACAATAAATGTTCACAAGAAACGCATTGAAAATCGCATCAAACTGTGCTATACTGATATGGTAATTAGGTTTAGATTGCGATTAAGGAGGTTCTCCCATGGCCGAAATGACAAATGATAAAGCAGCCGATCCGTATCTGCCAGCATTTTTTCACGGGAGATCTTTGCGGGTTCATCCGTGATCGTAACCGCGAAGGGCATCCCCTTCGCCCGCACAAAAGCGTTGGCGAAGATGTTAAAAGCAGTGGAAGTGGTCATACCCAGCTGATTGCAGATGGCACTCATTTGCGCCTTCACCTCAGAATCTATACGAAAAGTCATGTTTGTATCCATGGCGTTGCCTCCTTGCACTACGATTATAGTACATATTATGTGCAAAGTCAAATCGTTTCATTCAGGCCCCGTTTGCTTGTGTTGCTTCTGCAAGTCCTATTGTCTGCGGCACACAAGGGTGCCCACGATCCCCGAAAATGATAACTTTCTGATGTCTCTCCCATCCTGACGTTGACGATCGCAGAAACGACAGTATCTTTCCGACCGGCTTCGCTGCCGATGGTTTTCCTATCATGGCCGCAACAAATTCGGGCATACAATTTGCTTATGGCCGGATTTGTTCAAAATATCCCCAGTTTCATTCCAAAAACATTCCCAGACCGGCAATAAATAAAAAGTTACCGTTGTTGATATAGTATCAACAACGGTAACAGATTTGGTGCGAGTGCTGATAACGGATTTCATAAAACAATGAATTAACCGGCAGAAACACACATATTTCATCTCGCACACATACAGCTTCTTTAGAATTTTATTCGCACATTCGATTTTTACTGGCCTCTCCGTTACAATGATAGCACAAGGAGGGCAGAATATGAAACAAAAATATCATCTTGCAATGGATGATGCAGAGCGGCGGCTTCTCATTGGAAGTCTGAATGATCTGCGCAGCAGGCTCATCGCAGAGGGCAGATATGCCGACGCTGTTGACGAAGCGCTGCTGAAAATCATCGGTGCAAAGCGCAAGAAGTTCAAGGTCGTATACACGGGATGAATGGAGGGAAGCACAATGACGGAGTTTGAAAAGTTGGGCGGCACATACCGACAGGTGGGTGATTATTATCTGCCGAATCTTGAGATTGATAATCAAATCAAGGTGCAAATTGGTGTTTGGGGACAGCGACACCGGCGATTTTTGAAGGAGAACCACCGGGTGAGATACTACAATCTGTTGACCACCGGGACGCTGAACGATTATCTTGCCGAGATAGAGTCTCGGGCACAGGCGATGTTTGATATGCTTGTGAGGGAACTATCCGAAAAAGAAAACTTGACCGAAAAGCTCAAAGCAAGTGACCCGATGGAATGGGTCAGGCGGAGCAATAACCTCCGCAATCGAGCTACAGAAATCGTAAATGCAGAGGTCATTTTCGTGTGAGCAGCAACAGAATTTGATCGGAATCAGAGGCGCAGTCAGATGCAGGTAAGCACCGGCTGCGCCTCTTTCTCGTTGCGCTGAAATAGTCTGCATTATCTTAGCGAGCAGACTGTTTTTACTCCTATCGGAGCCAAAGCAGTACGGCTGCTCCCGATGCCTGTGTCATCTTAGCGAGCAGTGCCTTTTTACTCCGTTCTGCCGAACTGCGCAAAAGGCCTCGTTAGGGACACCCTAAGACCCATTTATCCGATGCCGAAGAATCGATCGAAGAAACCCTTCAGTTTATCAATGATGGTCTGCTTCTTTGCTGCACGGTTTCCACCGCCGAAGCGGGAGATTGGCGGCATCAGCCGGTCAATATCCGTGCCTGTCGTTTTGACAGAGCCGTCACGGAAGGCGCTCTCCATAAAGCGGCGAGTCTCGTCGTCTTTCAGGTTTTCCTCCTGAATGATTGCGACAAGCTGCCGTTCTTTTTCTTCGGCGACAAAGGTACGCCATTCCAGCATCACATCTGATACATCGTTGATTCCAGCAATGAAGGTTTCGATCAACGCCTTCTTACTGCGCAGTTCAGGACTGGCGTCCACTGCTTTGAGGATTGTGATAAGCACTTCCTTGTCATCGCAGTGAGAATCGTGGTATTTCTGCACCAAAAGCAGGATGTAATCTATATTGATCTCGATCTGCTTGATCAGTTCGATTTCAAAAACGATGTCATCGGTGATGTCCTCTTTTTCGCCACCGGGCTTGCGGTTTTTCCACTCATCCCGTAAGTCCTGATAGCGGCCAAGATAATCCTGAAAATCTCGCTCGCTCAAAATTTCGCTTCCGGCAAATTCGTCAAAGGAAGTCAGAAGGTTGCGCATACGCAAAATCGCACCGAACAGAACAATAAACTCCTTCTGCCGCTGTTCGCCGGTAATGCGTTCCTCTGTCAGCGGGAATTTCGTTGTCAGTTCCTCAATCATATCCTGGTAGCCGGGGTGATATTTTCCGTCGACATCCTCGTAGCCAAAGTAGTAATCCTTATAGCCACGCATCAGGACGATACCGCCCGCTTCCTTATCGCCAAACAGAGAAATTGCATCGTCGGTGCGCTTTTGCAGATTGCGGAAGCAAACGATGTTGCCGAATACCTTGATGGAATTGAGAATGCGGTTTGTGCGAGAATAGGCCTGAATCAGGCCGTGCATTTTCAGGTTTTTATCCACCCACAGCGTATTCAGCGTCGTGGCGTCAAAGCCGGTCAGGAACATATTGACCACGATCAGCAGGTCAAGTTCCTTGTTCTTCATGCTGCTTCGCCAACTCACCACATGCACAAATGAAGACCATGTTAGAAGAACAGTGGA
>URPD01000038.1 GCA_900549645.1 uncultured Eubacteriales bacterium | reverse complement strand
GGTCTTCACCCGTGAAAACGGCGACGAGATGAACCCCGGCGTCAATCAGGTCGTCCGCGTGTATATCGCGCAGAAGCGCAAGATATCCGTCGGTGACAAGATGGCCGGCCGCCACGGCAACAAGGGCGTCGTCTCCCGCATCCTGCCGCGTGAGGATATGCCTTACCTGCCCGACGGCACCCCGCTGGACATCGTTCTGAACCCGCTGGGCGTTCCGTCCCGTATGAATATCGGTCAGGTTCTTGAGGTTCACCTCGGCTACGCGGCCCAGGCTCTGGGCTGGAAGGTCGCAACCCCGACCTTTAACGGCGCGAACGAGACCACCATCCGCGAGACTCTGCGTCAGGCCGGGCTCCGCGAGGACGGCAAGAGCGTCATGTACGACGGCCGTACCGGCGAGAAGTTTGATAACGACGTCACCGTCGGCTGGGTCTACTTCCTCAAGCTGCACCACCTTGTTGACGATAAGATCCATGCCCGTTCCACCGGCCCTTACAGCCTCGTCACGCAGCAGCCGCTCGGCGGCAAGGCGCAGTTCGGCGGCCAGCGCTTCGGCGAAATGGAAGTCTGGGCGCTCGAAGCCTACGGCGCGGCCTACACTCTTCAGGAGATACTCACCGTCAAGTCCGACGATGTCACCGGCCGTGTCAAGACCTATGAGGCCATTGTCAAGGGCAACAACATCCCGCAGCCCGGCGTGCCGGAATCCTTCAAGGTTCTGGTCAAGGAGCTGCAGAGCCTCTGCCTCGATATCCGCGTTCTCGACGAGAACGGCGACGAGATCGAGCTGAAGGACGACGATGACGACGATTTCATCCCCGAAATGAAGGATGAGCTGTATCAGGCCGATGACAGCGAGATAGAGGAGGGCGGCTTCACGATAGAGGACGCGCCCGACGATCTCGGTGCAGATTTCGGCGACTTTGATGACAGCGATGATAATAGCGAGGAGGATATGTGATGAGCTACACACCGTTTGACGCAATTCAGATAGGTATCGCCTCCCCTGAGATGATCCGCAGCTGGTCCTACGGAGAGGTCAAGAAGCCGGAGACCATCAACTACCGTACGCTCAAGCCCGAACGGGACGGCCTGTTCTGCGAGCGTATCTTCGGACCGACCAAGGACTGGGAGTGCCACTGCGGCAAGTACAAGAAGATCCGCTACAAGGGCAAGATCTGCGACCGCTGCGGTGTCGAGGTCACCAAGTCCAAGGTTCGCCGCGAGCGTATGGGTCATATCGAGCTTGCGGCTCCCGTCAGCCATATCTGGTATTTCAAGGGCATACCCAGCCGCATGGGTCTCATTCTCGACCTCACGCCGAGAATGCTCGAAAAGGTTCTGTACTTTGCAAACTATATAGTTATCGACCCCGGCTTCACTCCGCTTGAAAAGTGCCAGATACTCACCGAGCGCGAGTACCGCGAGATGCGCGAGAAGTATGAGGACGATTTCAAGGCCGGTATCGGCGCCGAGGCTATAAAGGAGCTGCTTTCCCAGATCGACTGCGAGCAGCTTGCCATCCAGCTCCGCGAAGAGCTGAAGAACGCGAGCGGCCAGAAGAAGGCCAAGCTCGTCAAGCGTCTTGAGGTCGTCGAAGCCTTCCGCCAGAGCGGCAACCGCCCTGAGTGGATGATAATCGACGTTCTGCCCGTCATCCCGCCTGAGATACGCCCCATGGTTCAGCTCGACGGCGGCCGCTTCGCAACGAGCGACCTCAACGATCTGTACCGCCGCGTTATCAACCGCAATAACCGTCTCAAGAGGCTCCAGCAGCTCAACGCGCCTGACATCATCGTCCGCAACGAGAAGCGTATGCTTCAGGAAGCGGTCGACGCCCTGATAGACAACGGCCGCCGCGGCCGTGCCGTCACCGGCGCAAACTCCCGCGCGCTCAAGTCCCTTTCCGATATGCTCAAGGGCAAGCAGGGACGCTTCCGCCAGAACCTTCTGGGTAAGCGTGTTGACTATTCCGGCCGTTCCGTTATAGTCGTCGGTCCTGACCTCAAGATATATCAGTGCGGCGTGCCGAAGGAAATGGCCATAGAGCTGTTCCGCCCCTTCGTCATGAAGAAGCTGGTCGAGGACGGCGTTGCCAACAATATCAAGTCCGCCAAGAAGATGGTCGACAAGCAGCGCACCGAGGTGTGGGACGCGCTGGAGTACGTCATCAAGGAGCACCCCGTGCTTCTCAACCGTGCGCCTACGCTGCACCGCCTTGGCATTCAGGCTTTCGAGCCTATCCTCGTCGAGGGACGCGCCCTGCGCCTGCACCCGCTGGTCTGCACCGCGTACAACGCCGACTTCGACGGCGACCAGATGGCAATCCACGTCCCCCTGTCCGCCGAAGCGCAGGCAGAGGCGCGCGTGCTGATGCTCTCCGCCAATAACCTCCTGCGTCCGCAGGACGGCCACCCTGTCACCGTTCCTACTCAGGACATGATCCTCGGTTCCTACTACCTGACCATGATGCGCATCGGCAAGGCCGAGAAGGGCGCAGAGGAGCTGGTCATCGACGATCCGGGCGACACCGGCTTCGAGAGCGGCACCCTTGTCGACGGCGACGAGATCTACGCCGCCAACAACAAGGCCAAGGCCGAGGGCACCAAGCCCTGCACCTATAAGTCCAAGCTCATCTACCGCGACGCGAACGAGGCCATCATGGCCTATAATGAGGGCGTCGTCGGCCTGCACGCTCCCATCCGTCTCCGCGTCACCAAGACCGTGGACGGCGTCGAGAAGAGCGCAATAATCACCACCACCGTCGGCCGCATCATCTATAACGAGCCTATCCCGCAGGATCTCGGCTACGTCGACCGTACCGATCCCGCACACGCATTCGACCATGAGATAAGCTTCCAAGTCGGCAAGAAGCAGCTGGGCGACATCATCGATCGCTGCATCAAGAAGTACGGCTTCACCATCTCCGCGGAAGTCCTCGACAGCATCAAGGCTCTGGGCTACAAGTATTCCACCAAGGGCGCAATCACCATATCCGTCGCGGATATGACCGTGCCGAGCGCGAAGAAAGAGCTTATCCACGAGACCGAGGAAGAGGTCGTCAAGATTGAGCGCCAGTACAAGCGCGGCTTCATCACCGATGACGAGCGCTACCGTCTGGTCGTCTCCGAGTGGGAAAAGACCACCAAGGAAGTTACCGACGCACTTCAGAGCTGCCTCGACGAGTACAACCCCATCTATATGATGGCAAACTCCGGCGCCCGTGGCTCCATGAACCAGATCCGTCAGCTTGCCGGTATGCGCGGCCTTATGGCTAACACCGCTGGTAAGACCATCGAAATCCCCATCAAGTCCAACTTCCGTGAAGGCCTCAGCGTCTTGGAGTACTTCATCTCCACCAGAGGCGCACGTAAAGGTATGGCCGATACCGCACTGCGTACCGCGGACTCCGGTTACCTGACTCGCCGTATGGTCGACGTCTGCCAAGACGTCATCATCCGCGAGGACGACTGCGGCACCACCGATGGCGTCTGGGCGGCTGCTCAGTACGACCGCGGCCAGATGATCGAGTCCTTCGGCACCGCTATCCACGGCCGCTTCCCGGCCGCCGACATAGTCGATCCGCAGACCGGCGAGGTGCTGTTCGGCAGAGACCATATGCTCATGCCTGAGGACGCCGACGTTCTTGAGGCGCACGGCATCCACAAGGCGTATATCCGCTCTGTTCTCACCTGCGAGGCGCTCACCGGCGTCTGCGCAAAGTGCTACGGCATCAACCTCGCCCTCGGCAAGCCTGTCAACGCGGGCGAAGCGGTCGGCGTCATCGCGGCGCAGTCCATCGGCGAACCCGGTACTCAGCTGACGATGCGTACCTTCCACACCGGCGGCGTCGCGGGCGACGATATCACTCAGGGTCTTCCCCGTGTCGAAGAGCTGTTCGAGGCACGCAAGCCCAAGAAGATGGCAGTCCTCTCCGAGATATCCGGTACCGTTACCATCGATGAGGCGAAGAAGGGCGTCATGTACTCCATCACCGTCACGAACGAAGCCGAGGGCGCGACCGTGGTTTACACCGTGCCGCACTCCGCAGGTATCCTCGTCCACAACGGTGACCATGTCGATAAGGGTCAGGAACTGACCTCCGGCGCGCTCAACCCGCACGAGGTTCTGCATATCCGCGGCGTCAACGATGACGAGTTCGGCCGTATGGGTGTCCGCAGCTATATCACCAGCGAGGTTCAGAAGGTTTACCGTCAGCAGGGCGTTGACATCAACGACAAGCACATTGAGGTCATAGTCCGCCAGATGATGCGCAAGGTCAGAGTCGAGGATGCCGGCAGCACCGATCTGCTCTCCGGCGCGACCGTCGACATCTCCGCCATCAAGTCCGCGAACAAGCTCGTTGACGAGCGCATCGCCGCCGGCGAAGAGGGTCTGACCCACGCGACTTACACCCAACTTCTCATGGGTATCACCAAGGCGTCCCTTGCTACCGAGAGCTTCCTGTCCGCCGCGTCCTTCCAGGAGACCACCAAGGTTCTCACCGACGCTGCTATCAAGGGCAAGGTCGACCACCTTGTCGGCCTGAAGGAGAACGTCATCATTGGTAAGCTCATCCCCGCCGGTTCCGGTCTGACTCAGTACCGCGACTTCGAGATGGAGACCGACGACAGCATCGCCTCCGAGCCGGAGGAGTATGTTGACCTGACGGCTCTTGTCAACAAGTCCAACGCGCTCTAAGCAAAACGCAGTCCAAACGATAAAAGCTGCGTCAAAGGTTTCCCCTTTGACGCAGCTTTATTGCACTGAAAAAGAATTGAGACTTTGCAATGAAGGAAAAGTTTACATCCGGACAGAGAAAAACTCTGCTGCTGTGCTTCCTGTGCTATTCCGCGGCCTACACCGGCAGACTGAATCTGTCGGCGGCGCTGCCCGGTCTTCGGGACGGCATGGCTTTGACGGCGGCGCAGGCCGGAATGTTCCAGACGGTGTTCGCGCTGATATATGCCGTCGGCCAGATCGTCAACGGCGCGCGGGCGGATCGCACGAGCATCCGCCGCAGTATCGGCACGGGGCTGATACTGTCGGCGGTCTGCAATGTGCTGCTGGCGGCGTCGGATAATTATGTCCTGATGATGGCGCTCTGGGCGCTCAACGGCGCGGCGCAATCGATGCTGTGGGCACCGATAGTGAAGCTCGCGTCCATGTGGTTTCACGGCGCACAGCGCGAGCGCGCGTCGTTCATCCTGTCGATCACGGTCATCTTCGGCCACTTTGCGGCGTGGGCGGTGTCCGGCGCGCTGGCCTCAGCATTTAGTTGGCGCTGGTCGTTCGTGATTCCGTCAGTGTTCATGGCCGTTATGGGCGTTGCCGCGATTCTCACTGTGCGCGACAGGCCGGAGACGGCGCTGAACGGCGATACCGAGAGCACGGCTGTGTCCGATGCGCCCGCAATGCCAATAAAGAAGCTCATCTGCGGAACCGGCCTTGCCGCGCTGCTTGTTTGCTGCATCTGCATTGGCTTTGTGCGCGACGGCGTCGTCACATGGGCGCCGACTATATTGGCGGCGGACTTCGGCGAAGGCTCTCTCAGCTCCACGATGCTTTCGCTCATAATTCCAGTTCTGAACCTCGGCGGTGTGCTTCTGGTTCGCCGCTGCTATTACCTGTTCAGGGGCAGCGCCCGCGGCGCGGTCAGCATACTGCTTGCGGTCAGCGCGCTGCTTTCCGCCGCGCTGCTGGGGCTGTGGAAAAACGCCGCCCTGTGCGCCCTGCTGATGGGGCTGTGCTGTGCCGCAAACTTCGGGGTCAATCCGCTGCTGAACGCCCTTATCCCGATGGACTACGACAAATCGGGCAGAGTCGGGCTTGTGGCCGGACTTATCGACTGCTTCATCTATATCGGCTCCGCGCTCACCGGCGTCGCCGCCGGCGCTGTCATCGACGTGGTCGGCTGGCAGGGCGTCTACGCGATGTGGATAGTCGTCTCCGCCATCGGCGCAGGCTTCGGCATCGCGGCGATACGCGGCGAAAAGTGCATGAAAAATCAGATAAACGTATAATAAAACAGTCGGGTGTTCATAAAAACAGTTAATGGAGCGTATCGATGCAGATACGCTCCATTCAGCTTGTCAAAAAAGTCCTGTGAGGACTTTTTTTGACAAGCTTCATCCGCCGAGCATTTTGATATTATCAAAATGCTGCTTTGCTCCAAAAGTCGTTGATGTATCAAGACTTTTGGACGGCGGTTTATTGTATTTGAGGCGGGCCTTTTCTCGCTGCGGCTCGGTCACGGCGCGGCTCTGACATGCCACCGGCATGTCATTCACTACCGCGCCGCCGCTGCGCTACCCCTCAAGCTCCCCCGCTGCTCTCTTATCCGCGCCCTGCTGCACATGTTCTTTGACAGACTGAATGGAGCGTATCGATGCAGATACGCTCCATTTCTAATGCCAGCATACTATGTAACGGGTGTAGCCCCTTGGCTCTCCCTTTGAGAGAGCTGTCACCGCAGGTGACTGAGAGGGTCTTGCAGCCTTTTTCGATGCCCTCTCCGTCCTCGCCACGCTTGGCCACCTTTCCCACAGGGAGAGGCAAGGGATGCTCGCACGGTACACCGGAAGGTGTCCTGTATTATTATCTTATGCGGTCTTTTCAAACTGGCTGTTGTACAGCTCTGCGTAGAAGCCGCCGGCGGCCATCAGCTCCTCGTGAGTGCCGCTCTCAATAACGTCGCCCTCGCGCATGACAAGGATGAGGTCGGCGTTCTTTATCGTCGAGAGCCGGTGCGCGATGACGAAGCTCGTGCGGTTCTCCATCATCTGATCCATTGCGCGCTGGATGATAAGCTCCGTGCGCGTATCGACCGAGGACGTGGCCTCGTCGAGTATCAGCATGGGCGAATTCTGGAGCATCGCGCGGGCGATGGTGAGCATCTGTTTCTGCCCGGCGGAGATACTGGTGCTGTCGGTCAGTACGGTGTCGAAGCCGTGCGGCAGCGAGCGGACGAATTTGTCAAGCCCGCAGGCGCGGCAGACGCGCTCAAGGTCGGCGTCTGTGACGCCCTGCATGTTGTAGACCAGATTCTCCCGAACCGTGCCCTCAAACAGCCAAGTGTCCTGCAAAACCATTGCGAACATGCTGTGCACCGTCTCGCGCCGCAGCTCCGATATCGGCGTACCGTCTATCTTTATGCTGCCGCTGTTTATCTCGAAAAAGCGCATCAGCAGGTTGACCATCGTGGTCTTGCCCGCGCCGGTCGGGCCGACGATGGCCACCTTCTGGCCGGGGCTGACCTCGGCGGAGAAGTTCTTGATGATTATCTTGTCCGGCGCGTCCGGATAGCTGAAGCGCACGTTCTCGAAGCTCACCGCGCCCGTCACTTCGGGCATATCGGCGGGCTTGTCGCTTTCGTCGGACAGCTCCTCGCTTTCAAGGAAATCGAAAACGCGGTTCGCGGAGGCCGCCGCGGTCTGCATGTTGGTCATGCCCTGCGCAATCTGCGTCAGCGGCGAGGTGAACAGCCGCACGTACATGATGAAGGATATGATCACGCCGAACTTGATAGTTCCGTTTATCGCCAGCACCGAGCCGATGACGCACACCGCAACATATGCGACGTTGCCTATCACGTTCATCAGCGGCTGCATCAGGCCGGAGAGAAACTGCGACTTCCAGTTCGCGTCGTACACGGCGCGGTTCATGCCGTCGAAGCGCTCCTTGACGCCCTTTCCGGCGCGCGAGATGCGCACGACCTCGTGACCGGAGTACATCTCCTCAATGTAGCCGTTCAGCTCGCCGAGGCTCTGCTGCCGCGCCGCGAAGTATTTCTGCGAGCGGGACATGATGAGCACTATCAGCAGCAGTCCCACCAGCGTGATGCCGAGCGAGGTCAGCGCGAGCCGCCACTCGGTCACGAACATCATAATGAGGCAGCCGGTGAACTGCGTCGCCGCGCTGATTATCGTCGGCAGACTGTTTGTCAGCCCCTGCTGAAGCGTTGAGACATCGTTCGTGATTCGGCTGAGAATGTCGCCCTGCGAGGTGGTATTGAAGTATTTCTGCGGCACGCGGTTTATCTTTTCCGACAGCTCCCCGCGCATTCTGCGCGACATTTTGAGCGTTACAGTCGCCATAATATAGTGCTGAGTAAACGTAAAAATCGCGCTCAGGCCGTATATTACGGCAAGAAAAATACCGATTTTCGCAACTGCGGCCATGTCGATGTCGGAGGCGAAGCCCTCGGCCATGAGGTTTGTCATCTCTCCGATTTTATCCGGCCCTATTATCGTCAGCACCGCGCCGAAGGCCGCGAGCACCAGCGCGGTTATCATCAGCGCGAGATCACTGCGCATATACGCCGATATCTTTTTCAGCGCCGCGCCAAGGTCGACCTTCTCGGTCACTGCCATTCTTCCATGCGATCCCATTATACCGGCCTCCTTTTATGCAAGCTCCGCCGCACTGAGCTGTGAGCGGGCAATCTCCTGATAAACGGCGCAGCTGTGCATCAGCTCGTCGTGTGTGCCGATGCCGACGGCCTCGCCGCGGTCGAGCACTATTATCTCGTCCGCGTGGCGTATCGTGCTGATGCGCTGTGCGACGATTATTTTTGTCGTTCCGCTGAGCTTCCCGTTCAGCTCCGCGCGCAGAGCCGCGTCGGTCTTGTAGTCAAGCGCGGAGAACGAGTCGTCAAAGATCAGAATTTCCGGCTTCCGCGCCAGCGCGCGGGCTATCGAAAGCCGCTGCTTCTGGCCGCCGGAGACGTTGCGCCCAAGCTGGGCGATGCGGTGCTCCTCGCCGTCGGGCAGCTTGTCGACAAATTCGCGCGCCTGCGCGATGTCTATCGCCTGCGCAGCGTCGCCGTTGCCGCGGCTTTCGCCGAAGAGAACGTTGTCGCGGATGCTGCCGGAGAAGAGCACGGCTTTCTGCGTGACATAGCCGAGGCGGTCGTACAGCGCGTCAAAGCTGTAATCGCGGACGTTCACGCCGTCGACCAGAACCTCGCCCTCAGTCACATCGTAAAAACGCGGGATGAGGCTTATCAGCGTTGATTTGCCGCTGCCGGTTGCGCCGATTATGGCGAGCGTCTTGCCGCGGCCGAGCTTGAAGCTGATGTGGTTCAGCTCGTTCTCGTTGGAATCGGGGTAGCGGAACGATACGTCGCGGAACTCCACTGTGCCGGTCTCGCCGCTTTCGCTTACACCGCCCTCGGCGATGCCCTCGTCGCAGTCGAGCACTTCGTTAATACGCTCCGCCGACACCTGCGCCGACGGTAGCATCATAAATATCATTACCATCATCATAAATGACATGACGACGTAGGTTGCGTAGGTGCTGAACACCACGACCTCGGAGAACATGTTCAGCCGCGACATCGTATCGGCCAGCGGTATCTGATTTATCAGTGCCGCGCCGAGCCAGTAGATGACGAGCGCGAGGGAGTTCATGCACAGGCTCATCGCGGGCTGAATAACGGCCATGAGCCGCTGATTCTTGAGCTGGGTGTTCATCATCTTCGTGCTGGGCGCGTCGAACTTGTCGTTCTGGTACTGCTCAGCGTTGAACGCGTGGACGACGTTTATGCCGGTCAGATTCTCTCGCGCGACGCGGTTTATCTTATCGGTCAGCTGCTGCACGAGGCGGAAGCGCGGCAGTACGCTGAGCATGACGACGAGTATCAGCGCGACTATCGCAACGACGAAGCCCGCCGTCACGGCCGACAGCTCCCAGCTCTTGCCGAGAATCTTTATCACCGCCCACACGGCCATGACCGGAGACTTTATCATCATCTGAAGCCCCATCGCAACGATCATCTGCAGCTGGGTGATGTCGTTCGTAGTGCGGGTGATGAGACTCGGCACGGAGAATTTACTCAGCTGCTCGGAGCTGAAGTCCATCACGTGGCCGAACACCTTTTCGCGCACGGTGTAGCTGAAGCCGGACGCGACCCGCGCCGCGAGATAGCCGCAGATGACTGCGAGCAGGGCGCTCGCCAGCGCACAGCCGAGCATTTGCAGGCCGATGTTCAGAATGTCGGAGGTCTGCGGGTCGGGGCTGTTGATGAGCTTGGTGATGTCGGTCATATAATCAGGCAGGGTCAGGTCAAAATATATCTGCCCAAGAATGAACAGCGCGCATATGACCGCCATTATTACCTCGCGCCGCTTCATATTTTTCAGTAGCTTGATCATGGTTATACTCCGTTTCTGCGAATGTTGTCGATATTGCCGTCGATGGCGGCGAGACAGCGGTGCAAGGTCTCAAGCGATTCTCGGTCAAGGCCAGAGAGCAGCGCTTCGGCAAAGCGCTTTTGCAGCTCCCGCCCGCGCCGGATCGTATCCGCCGCCGCCTCGGTGCATACAAGCTGTGTCTTGCGCCTGTCGCCGGGGACGGGGCGGCGCTCCAGAAGCCCCGCCGCCGCGAGCCGGTCAACGTGGAACGAGACGATTCCCGGCTTCATCCCGCGAAACTGGCACACGTCGCGCGCGGTGCTCTTGTCGGGGTTGTTGGCGATGAAGAGGAGAATATCCAGCGCCATCACCGGCAGCCCCGCCTCGCGGCAGAGCGGCTGCAATACCGCGTGGTACGCCTCGATGAAGCGGCTGGAGTTGCTGTACATTCTGGACGCCGCGATACTTGGGTCGAGCATTTGCATACACTTCCGTTTCAGATATTTCAATATTGAACAGTTAGATATTATACAGTCTAAATTCAAAAAGTCTACGAATATTTTGTGAATTTCCGATAAAAAAATGCCTGTGCTTTTTGCACAGGCAGAGAATTTTGTGTTCGGTTCACGCCGGTTCGTAGGACTTGCTTATCTGGTTGCCGTCGGCGTCGTACTCAATGTCCTCCATTATGGCGGGGTCGACGCGGCTGCGCTTTTTGATGACCATGCCCTTGCCCTGATTGTTGAACACCCAGATCTTTGAGCCGGGGAAGTCGGGATCGTCCTTGCGGAAGACGCTGGTCTCGTTCAGGCGGCAGAACTTCGAGCGCCCCTCCGCCGTGTCGAGCAGATCACCCTCGCCGCGGTAGAACAGCTCGTCCTTGCAGGCTTCCTTCTTGAACTCTTCCCAGTCCTCTTCGCTGACCTTCAAAACGTCGTTCGGATTGTACATGATTATATCTCCTTTTATTTTTTACCCTGCTGTCTGCACCATGTGTTCATTACCAGCTTCACCGGCAGCAGCTTCACCAGCCGCACCTGCATCCGCTCCGGGAAGCCGAGGACGGAGGCGTCCTTGCCGCGCTTCATATCCTTCAGCGCCTTGGCGACAACCTGCTCCGGCCCGTAGTAGCGGTTGAAGTAGTTGACGGTGTTGTCGTGTATCGCGTGGCTGAAAAACTCGGTCTTTATCCAGCCGGGGCACACCGCCATCACGCGGATGCCCTGCTTCTCAAGCTCAACGCCGAGCGCGCGGGAGAAGCTCAGCACATATGCCTTCGACGCGCCGTATACGTTTATATACGGCACCGGCTGCCAAGACGACATCGAGCCCATGTTGTATATCCGGCTGCCCGCGGCCATGTACGGTATGCTCATGTAGCACATCGCGGTAAGCGCGCGGTCGTTCAGGTCGATGATGTCAAGCTGCTTGTCCATGTCCATCTCCGTGAACACGCCGAACAGACCGAAGCCTGCCGCGTTGACGAGAACGGCGATTTCCGGCTTCTCGCTCTCCAGCAGGGCGCGGTACGCGGCGAAGCTTGCGCGATCCTGAAGGTCGAGCGCGAGCGGGCGCACCCTCGCGCGGCACTTGGATTGCAATTCGCGCAGCCTGTCCTCGCGGCGGGCGATGACCCACAGCTCGTCAAATTCCTCGTCGCGGTCAAGCGCATAGACAAATTCGCGCCCCATTCCGGACGAAGCGCCTGTGATAACTGCAATTTTCATGGTTCATACCTCGGATCTCTAAAACTGGAACTAAGCATATCATATTTTGCGCCTGAGCACAAGGGCAGCTTGCAAAAACGCTTGGCATAAGGGCGCAGAAAGTGTATAATCAAAGAACCCGGCAGCGCCGGTAATCTCGTTTCACGGAGGTGGAAGAGTGAAGATATTTATCGTGGAGGACGATCCGGTCATAGCGTCCGCCGTCGCGGAGCATATCGCGTCATGGGGCTGTGAGCCCCGCATCGCCCGGAATTTTCAGAATATCGTGCAGGAGTTTGTGGAATTTGACCCGCAGCTCGTCCTGCTTGACGTCGGCCTGCCGTTTTATAACGGCTATCACTGGTGCAGCGAGATACGCCGCTTCTCCAGCGTGCCGATAATATTTGTCTCCTCGGCGTCGGACAATATGAACATTGTCATGGCCATAAACATGGGCGCGGACGATTTCATCGCCAAGCCATTTGACCTGAACGTTCTGACGGCGAAGGTGCAGGCCATGCTTCGCCGCACCTACGACCTCGGCGGGCAGACGCGCCTGCTCCAGCATCGGGACGCGGTGCTCAATACCGACGACAGCACCCTCACCTATCACGGGGAGCGGGTGGAGCTTACGAAGAACGAGTACCGCATTTTGCAGGTGCTGATGGAGAACAAGGGCAAGACCGTCTCGCGCGACGTGCTGATGCAGCGGCTGTGGGAGTCGGACAGCTTTGTGGACGAGAACACGCTGAGCGTGAACGTCGCGCGCCTGCGCAAAAAGCTCGACGGCGCGGGGCTTGAAAATTTCATCGCCACGAAGAAGGGCATGGGGTATATAGTTGAATGAAGATGCTGTGGGAATATATAAAGTGCCGCCGGTTCTATGCGCTGCTCCTGCTGGTGCTGGACGGACTGTTCACGCTGATGCTGTGGCTCACGCAGACGGACAGCTCGGCGCCGGGGTACATGCTGCTGCTGTTCACGCTGCTGGAGCTTGCGGCCGCGGCGGTCGACCTGCGGCATTTCGCGCGGCGCCACCGCGACATTCAGATGCAGCTCAATCGCATATTCGCCGCCGCCGACGGCCTGCCCGACCCGGACGGCCTTATCGAGGCGGATTATCAGGAGCTTGTGCGCGCGGTCTGCGCCGACAGCGCCCGCGCCCGAAGCGAGGCCGACCTGAAGATGCAGGACATGCTCGATTATTATACGCTCTGGGCGCACCAGATAAAAACGCCCATCGCCGCGATGCGGCTCATTCTGCAATCGGACGATGCGCCGAATTCCGCGGAGCTTGAGCAGGAGCTGTTCAGAATCGAGCAGTATGTGGAGATGGTGCTGAACTATCTGCGCCTCGGCAGCGATTCGACCGACTATGTGATATGCCGCGTCGAGCTTGACCGGCTGCTGCACCAGTCAGTGAAAAAATACGCCAAGCAGTTCATCCGCCGCAGGATCCGCCTTGACTATAAGGAGACCGGCCTGACCGTGCTGACGGATGAAAAGTGGCTGAGCTTTGCGATAGAGCAGCTGCTGGCGAATGCCCTGAAATACACGCGCGAAGGCGGCGAGATACGCATCTACGCCGAGGGCGCGGCGCTGTGCATCGAGGACACGGGCATCGGTATCGCGGCGGAGGATCTGCCGCGCGTGTTCGAGAAGGGCTATACCGGCTGCAACGGGCGGACGGATAAGAAGTCCACTGGCATCGGCCTGTACCTCTGTCGGAAAATTCTCGACAAGCTGGGGCACGGCATCTCGATAGAATCCAAGATCGGCGCCGGCACAAAGGTAAAGGTTTACCTTGGCGATGAATAAAGCAAAACCCTCTCGTATTTTCCGAGAGGGTTTATTCTATCATTTCTTCTGCGAGAACACCCATTCACGCTGGATGCCGTAGCTTATGAGGAAAAGACCCGTATCCACGACGAACTTTATCAGCGTTGCGATAATCGGCACGGTGTTCGCAAACAGGTGGTTTATCAGCGTCACGAGTCCGGCCGAGACAAGCATCTGCGGGATGCACAGGCAGTAGTAGCGCACGAGCGCGCGGCGGTAGCTGCCGTGATTGTCGAAGACCATCCTGTTGTTTGCGTTGAAGTTTGCAAACGACGAGCATGCGCGGGCGACCGCCGTACTCACAAAGGATGCCCAGTTTCCAAGCTGATCCTTGAAAATGCGGAACACCAGATAGAATATCAGGAGGTCAATGACCGTGGAGCCGAGCGAGCTTAGCAGAAACTTGAACATCACCTTGAAGATGCGCCACGAGTCCTTGATCGCGTTGTAGTGCGAGCTGTAATCTTCGCTGTCGTACACTGTGTCGATGCGCTGCTCAACAAAGCCAATGCCCATGCGCTTCATGTTCAGCAGCATGTTCGTCTCGTATTCAAAGCGCTCACCGTCGATGCCGCAGAACGCGTCGAGATAGCGGCGCGGTATCGCGCGCAGACCGGTCTGTGTGTCCGATAGCTTGATGCCGTAGCACAGGCGGAAGAAGAACGAGGTCGTGCGGTTCCCCGCGACGCTGCGCGGCGGGACGCCCGGCTGGCTGAAATCGCGGCAGCCCATGACTACCTTGTCCTCATTTGCCAGCAGCTTTTCGCCGCAGGCGACGATGTCTTTCGTGAGGTGCTGCCCGTCGCCGTCGATGGTCACGACGCCGCGGATATCGGGCATCTCGTCGAGCACATAGCGGAACGCGTCCTTCAGCCCGCGCCCCTTGCCCTTGTTGACCTCGTGCCGCAGAATGTGGCACTGCGGGAATCCGGCGGCGTACTCGAACGGAGCCTGATGCGCCGCGTCGCTGCCGTCGTCTACTATAACAATATGCTCAAAGCCTTCGGCGAGCAGGCCGTCGATGACGCCGCAGAGCTTCTTATCCGGGTCAAGCGAGGGCAGAACTATCGCCAGTTCCTGCCGGATATCGTGTTTTTCATCCAATGTGATTACCTTCTTGTAGGGGAATTAGAATATCAATAAGAGTCGAGGCTCACAACGCGCATGTCGCTGAGATTGCCGCTGATGTCCTCCACGATGATCTTGTAGTTGAGCGTGTCGTCGTGATGGCCGGTCGGCGAGTCGGAGGTGATGTGCGTGGTGAAGTCGCAGAGGTAGTTGCCGCCGCCGAAGCTGATGACGCTGTTGAGCGTGACGGAGAGCAGCTGATAGTTCGTGACGTGCGACCATTCGAGGCCGTCTTTCATCAGCTCAAGCCTGTTATACAGCTCGGAGCCGGACTGGAGGTAGCCGGAGAGACGGTTCATGCCGGCGGTCGGGTCGATTGTGCCGCTCTTGTAGCCCTCGTAGCGCTCCGCAAAGCGCTGCACGAAGCCGTCCAGCGCGGAGGTTTCCGCGTCGGAGCAGGGGACGAGGAACTGGGAGTCGTCCTTGTCGGGGTCGATGGTGAATTCATTGCCGTTTGCGTCGGTTATGACCGGCTCGATGATACCGATGATGTTATCGAACTTATACGTTGCCTTGACGGGCAGACCCTTGTAGTCCTCGTAATAATCCTCAAGAATGTCGTAGTGTATGTTGTCCTCGGTTATGTACTCGTCGCCCAGCGTGTAGCCGTTCACGGAGACGGAGAAGCTCTTCGGTATCGTCACCTCGACGGAGGAATACAGCCCCGTGAAATCAAAACTCTCGGATTCGAGCTTCCACGGGTACAGCCCCTTGTACTTCGTGTCGACTGAGGTATCCTCGCACAGCGTCACGCTGCCGAAAACGCCGGTGTCGCAGACGAGATTGTAAGTTATGGTGGTGTCGGTGCTGCCACTGCGCTTATAGCTCACGCCGCTGCCGATCATGCTTTTTATGATCTCGGCGCACTCATCGTCGGTCTGCGCCTCGTGCGGCATTGCCGCGATCGTGGCTGCCATGTCGTCGTTCCAGAAGGTCTTGTTCAGCTCCGCGACGACTTTGTCCATCGTGCTGGTGGGCTGGCTGGCCTCATATGCCTCGGCGTAGCCCCACAGCCATGTAAGCCCCACGCCGATGAGCACGAGCGCGATGACGATGTAGGCGCACATGAATATCGCGTAGCCGTTTCTTTTTTTCTTTCTTGCCATATGCCACACTCCTTATTTCACAAGGAAGGCGTCCGGCAGCCAGCGAGCGCCGGAGCCGCCGGAGATACTGTTGAGATATTCGCCGTTGAACCACATGCAGGTGGACGAACCGCCGTCAAGGCTGCACGCGTTCACCGCGCCGTAATCGAGCATGACCTCGGCCACATCCTGCTGCGTCGCGCCCGTGCTGTGCACCTGACGCCCGTCGATAACGAGCATCAGCACAGCGCCGTCAGCGCGCTGGCCGATCGCGGTACGGGGGTTCGTGCCGGTGTTGAGGACTGAGGCGTCCTCCATCTGGCCGTTGACTATGAGCACAGGCTCAAAGGTTACGCCGTCAACGATGCCCTTCTCCTGCGCGTCGGCATAGGTCATGTAGCCGGTGTGCAGAATGTGATTCGCGTCGAAGCCGACGAAGCTTGAGGCTTCACCGTTCGCGTCGTCATAGCATACGCCGTCGATAATCGTGAGCCCCTGCGGAGTGCCGCCGAGACCCGCGCCGTTCACGTCTAAGTATGCACCGCCGTTGATGCCGGCAACCGCACCGTAGCGCTCGCACATGGTGGCCAGATAGTCGCCGTAGCCGCCGAAGGATTGAGGTTTGCCGACAAATACGCGGCTGGGGTCGAGCACGACCATCATATAGCCTTGGAAGCCTTTTTTCTTGACCTGCTCGATGATTATCCCGTCGCCGTCGTCGTCAACAAGGCCGTAGCCGTCCGTACCGTCGGATTGAGTGGGATCTGCCTGGTTGTCGCCGCCGTTCTCGGTGCCGCTCTGGCCGGGGAGCTTGATGAGGGATGCGTCGGTCGTGTCAGTCAGAGTGCTCTGCTTTGCCTGCTTTATCGCTTCAACCTCGGTCTCAGAGAGGTAGACGTTTGCGATGAAGCCGAAACGCCGCGTCTCAAGCATTGTGTTTACAAACATATTTTTGAGCGCGGGGGACGGCCCCTTGACCAGCACGTATTCTACCGCCAGTCCCGCAATGCCGAAAAGAATCCCCGTGGCGAGAATGAAGCCGAATATCCGGTCAATGACGCGCTGGGCTTTTTTCCTTTTGGTTTGCTTCTGAAGCTGCTCTTGCTCTTCTTCAAAAAGCTCCTGCTCTTCGTCGTAATATGTATAGCTGTTCTTCATATTCACACCTTCGCAGTTGATGGGTATAGTTAAGTATGAGGTCAACATAATTCGGTCTATTTTAGCATATACGCGGCCAAAGAACAAGGAATATTTGCGGGTTTTAAGAAATCTAAAGAATTTTTCACGCGAAAAATCCCAGAACTTGTCTGGGATTTTTGATGTATGGTCAGGATTTCTGCGTCCAAGTCATTTCAATGTGCGGCATGCCGTCCTCCAGAAATTCCCCGGAGCTTTGCACAAAGCCGCACTTTTCGTACAGGCCGCGCGCGTACACCTGTGCTTCGAGCTTTATCGTGTCAGCGCCGAAGATGCGGTGTGCGGCGGCAGCAGACGCAGATAGGCTTCGATGCCATCCTCGCTGCGGAGGAAAATGTGGTACGAGACGGTGTCAAGCTCGTCGATGTCCTGATACGGGCAGTGCTGTTCCACAATGAAAACCGAGACGCGCAGCTTGTATATCTCATACAGCTCCTGCGCGCTCAGCTCGGAGAAATGCTTTGCAATAAGCTCCATGATGATTACAGGCCAAGCCCCTCCGCCCATGCGGCGAGCTGCTCGCGGCCGGTGCTGCGGCGGAAGACCTTGCCCTCGATAAGCTTTGCGTTGGGGCAGCTGGGCGCAAGCTTGTTGACCGCAAAGTACATGACCAACGTGTTAATAACCCGATAAATTTCAGAAGTTATTGACAAAATTTTGTTAAGACATTATAATATCAGCGGTTGATGAGGGCGTGTGCCCTCGTTGACTGAAGGTATATATGCCATAAAGGCAGAATCTTTAAGGAGGAAAACAAAAATGAAAAAGTATCTTGCACTGATTCTTGCTCTGTGCATGGTGTTCGCGCTGTGCGCCTGCGGCAGCAGCGCGGAAACGCCCGCGACTCCCGCCGCCGACGCTACCGATGCTCCCGCAGCTGAGGAAAGCACCGCACCCGAAGCCACCGGCTGGGCTCCCGACGGCCCCGTGACCATGATCGTCTCCTACAAGGCCGG
>URPD01000037.1 GCA_900549645.1 uncultured Eubacteriales bacterium | reverse complement strand
CACCCCACTTCTTAGATAGTTTATCATACTGTCTAACAAATGGGGTGCAGTTCACTTTTCACAAGTCCGGTGGGATTATTGCATATGGGGCGGCGATTGCCGCCATTCTATTTACTGAAAACGTTCGTCACACGGTGACGGTCTCGCTGTGCTGGCCGCAGGTGACGGTGTACTCGGTTCCGCTTGCAAGCTCCGGAGAGGAGAAGAGGATCGAGGTGAAATCATACTTCGCAGTGACCGTGGCGAGTTCGCCGAACTGCACGTCGTTTCCGGCGCTGCCGCTGAACTTGTACGAGACATAGGGCTGGCCGTCCGCTTCGGCTTCCAGCGCTTTTTTCGACCCGCTAAGCGCGAACACCGTGCCACCTGAGATGCTGAGGGAATCTTTCGCGTCAATGGCGCGCTTGGCGGAGCTTATGAACAGGCTGCCGCCGGATATCGTTGCGGTTCCGGTCTCGCTGGGGAAGCCGTTTATATTTTTGCCGGCCTGAATACCGTCGGCCGCGGAGCTGATATAGATGCTGCCGCCGGAGATGTTCACGTCGGCCACGCATCTGACCGCGGCGTCAAAGCTGTTCAGCTCCAGCTCGCCGCCGGAGATGCTGATGCTCGTCTCGGCCTTCAGCGCCTTGCTGCTCGCGTCCACACCGTCGCCGAGCGCATCGACACAGAGCCTGCCGCCTGTGATGTCCAGCGTGGTGGCCGCGTCGATGCCGTCGCCGGAGGCCGAAACGGTCACGTCGCCGCCGCTGACGGTGATGAAGCCCTTGCCGTACTTATCGGTTGTCGCGGATTTGATGCCGTCGTTCCCGGCGGAGATAACGAGCGTGCCCGCCTCGATCTGGACGGAGTCCGCGCCGCGCAGGCCGTTGTTGACTGCGGTCACGGTGACAAAGCCGCCCTGAACCTTCAGGTCGTCTTTGCTTGCGATGCCGTTGTTTATATAGCCGTTGACGGTCAGCTTGCCGCTGCCCTCGATGTCAAGGTCGTCATTGGAGGAGATGGCCGCACCGGAAGCGTCCGCCGCCGGGGCAGCCCCCTCGACGCCGGAGGTGACGGTGTTCTCGCTGCCGTCCGCAAGGACGAGCTTGAGCTTGTCGGCCTTTTCGACCATGATGGCCGGTGCGTCAAGGCAGGTGATGCTGGCGTTATTGAGAGTGAGAGTCACTTTCATCGCCTCGTCGCCGGTGTTGATGACTATCTGCCCGTTGTCGAGCGTACCGCTGACGGAATATTCCCCAGCGGCGGAAATGGTCACGACGCTGCCGTTTACCGCCACGCCGCCGCCCGTGAAGGACGCGCCGTCGCCGGTGAGCTCTATTTTCGTGGCCGTGTCCTCAGGCACGGCGGCACCGCTGTCGTTGCCGCAGCCGCAGAGCAGCGCGGCGCAGAATATCGTGACAAGCAGGAGTGCAAGATATAATTTGCTGTTTTTCATTGCGTGTTAATCCTCCGTGCGGACTCGCCGCAAAATGATCGCCGGTTTATATGGAGTCCTTATCGGTCTCGCGGCCGCAGATGATGTTGAGGTTGCCGTTGCGGCAGCGCAGGTCGTCCATGAAGGCCTTGGTGCCACTGTCGGACTTGAGATTTATAAGGTAGCTCAGCTCGTAGAGCGTCCCCATGTTCGTGGTCCTGACGCGCACCAGCTCGTGGTAGCTCGTGTACTTATCGAACAGATCGTCAAACAGGCCGTCGTAATCGAGCGTTTCGGGGATGGTTATCTTGAGCATGCGGCTGCTGGAGTTGCGCTCGCCGAATTTCACGAGCGTCAGCAGCAGCACGAACGCCGCCATTATTGCAAAGTACAGCATGGCGACATATATGTAGCCCATGCCGCAGACAAGGCCGATCGACATCGAGAGGAACAGCCCGACGATCTCCCTTGCCGTTCCCTGCGCGCTGCGGAAGCGCACGAGGGCGAAAGTGCCCGCCACCGCGAGTCCTGCGCCGACGTTGCCGTTGACCATCATGATGACCATCGTGACCGCGGCGGGCAGCAGCGCCAGCGCCAGCGTGAACGAGCTGCTGTGGCGGCTGCGGAAAGAGAAGACCAGCGACGTGAGCACGCCGAGAACTATTGCCGTCGCCATGCAGGCGATGAAAGAGGAAAGCGTTATTGCAGGGGAAATCAGGCTGTTAAACACAGGTTATCACTCCGTTTATGTATTTATCAAGGATGTTGTTCTTGTAGCAGACGCCGTATTTTGAAAAACCGGTCGGGAAAACGTCCAGCTCGCCGAGAATGTGCGCCAGCCACAGCGGCACGGCTCCGGGCGCTTTGATCTCCAGCAGCACCATGCCGTCCGCGACCAGCGGCTCGCCGTGGCTGCCCGCGCGGAGATCCAGCTCCGTCTCGCGCCAGCGCATGTTGTGGTCAAAGGTTATGCGCAGGTCGGGATCGTCCGACGCGACATAGGCCTGCCGGTCACACGCGATGAACACCTTCGGCTTGGGCTTGTTCTGGCGAAGAAACCAGTCTATCTCGCGCGACATCTGGCTGGGCTTCGGCGCGGGGCGGCTCCCGTCGAGATAGCCCGGCGCTTCGTCCGCGCGCATACGGATGCGGCGCTTGTACACGACGCCCTTGTATTTCTTCTTCAGCTCCACGAACACAGAGTCGCCGTCGCCGGGGACGTTGTAGCTTCGCAGGCGAAGCTTTTCCTTGTAGACGGGGCGCTCTATGGAATAGCGGATTAGATGGTAGTCGTCGCTGTCGTAGTATATGCTGCATACCGTACTCTCAAAATACTCGTCCGGTACGATGTGCGGATCGAGGAGCTGCCGCAGCGATTCGTATTTCTCGCGGGACAGCAGATATTTCTTTTCGTATCTCTTGAATGTAAATTTCGCGCTGCCCATGTCAGACTCCCGTTCCATTACTAGCTGAGGGTATTATACCTTGGTTTTCTTAATAATTCAACGATAATAATTGTACAAACATTGAACTTGCGGCGCCGCGCACGAATTTATTGCATATGCCACGCGCGCTTGATATAATAAAGGGTAAAGAAACGGACGCTTTTGCGGAGGTGCGTATGAAAAATATTCTTATGATAGGCACGGGGGGAACCATCGCCTCCGAGATGACCGACGACGGACTGACCCCGGAATTGACCCCGGAGCAGCTGCTGAGGTATGTCCCGGCGATATCCGGCCTGTGCCGCGTGGACTGCCTGTCCCTGTTCAGCATCGACAGCACGAACGTCACCCCAGCGCACTGGACGCGGATGGCGGCGGCACTGCGGGAAAACTACGCGCGGTACGACGGCTTCGTCATCAGCCACGGGACGGACACCATGGCCTACACCGCCGCGGCGCTCTCTTATCTGGTGCAGGGCTCGAAAAAACCGATAATCCTTACCGGCTCGCAGAAGCCCATCAATTACGATTCGACGGACTCGAAGCTCAACCTTATGGATGCCTTCGTCTGCGCCTGCTCAAAGGAGCTTTCCGGTGTGAACATCGTTTTCAACGGCCGCGTCATCCTTGGCACCCGCGCCCGCAAGACCTGCTCGAAGAGCTTTGCGGCCTTTTCCAGCATAAATTACCCGTACCTTGCCATATTGCAGGATTACCGGCTCGTCAGCTATATAAGCCCCAGCAGCCTGCCGGAGCCGAAATTCTACGACACACTCGACCCGAATATCGGCCTGATAAAGATGATCCCCGGCACGGACTTCGAGCTGCTGGACTTCATGCTCTCGCGCAAAGACGCGCTGATTATGGAGTGCTTCGGTGTCGGCGGCCTGCCGTCGTACAGCGACGACAAGATGTTCGAGGTCATCAGGAAGTACACCGGCATGGGGAAGTTCATCGTCGTCACCACGCAGGTGCAGAACGAGGGCTCCGACCTCTCGGTGTACAGTGTAGGGCATCGGCTCAAGGATAATCCGAACGTCCTCGAAGCCTACGACATGACCACCGAAGCTGCGCTTGCGAAGATGATGTGGATACTCTCTCTCAGCCGCGACGAGGCGGCGGTCAGCGGCATGTTCTATGAGCCTGTCGCGCACGACATTTTGTACAGGGGTTAACTATGGAAACAGTTGTTATTATAGGCGGCGGAGCGTCGGGCATGATGGCGGCGCTGACTGCGGCGGAGGACGGGAACAGGCGCGTGGTGCTGCTGGAGCGGCAGCAGCGCGTCGGGCGGAAGCTGCTTGCGACCGGGAACGGCCGCTGCAACCTGACGAACACCGGAGCCGCGGCGGAGAATTATCACGGCGAGAATGCGGATTTTGTCCGCCCCGCGCTGGAAAAGTTCCCGCCGCAGGCCGCGATGGATTATTTCGCCTCGCTGGGTCTGCTGATGACGGAGGAGTACGGCGGGCGGGTCTACCCGCTGTCAAACTCCGCAAACTCCGTTGTGGACGTACTGCGCTTCGCGCTGAACCGCGCCGGGGTGGAACTGCGCACCGGCGTTGTCGCGCGCGAGATCCTGCGCGCGGACGGCGGCTATGAGATAAAATATGACGGCGGCTCGCTGCATGCGGACTGGCTGATAGTCGCCTGCGGCGGCGCGGCGGGCGGCAAGCTTGGCGGCGTCCGGGACGGGTACGAGCTTCTGAAGCCGCTCGGCCACAAGACCACCGCGCTGCATCCGGCGTTGGTGCAGCTGTTGACCGCGCCGGAATATCCGCGCGCGCTGAAGGGCGTTCGGGCGGACTGCCGTATCAGTCTCCTGCGCGGGGATGAGGTGCTCTGCGAGGGGCGCGGCGAGCTGCAATTCACCGAGACCGGCGTGTCCGGCCCCGCGGCGTTTGACATTTCGCGCCGCGCCGCTTCCGAGGGTGGGAAACTGACCTTGAGCGTCGATTTCCTGCGGGACTACCCGCGGGAGCGCGTACTGGAGCTTCTGCACGCGCGGCGCGCGGCGCTCCCGAATCTGCCCGCCGAGGAGCTTCTGACCGGGATGCTGCACAACCGCCTTGGGCGGATGCTGATAAAATACGCCGGTATCGGCGCGCAGGCTCCTCTGCGTCTGCTTGAGGACGCGGAACTGGAGCGCGTCGCCGATGCCTGCCGGAACTTCCGCCTTGCGCTGCTCGGCACGGAAGGCTTCGACTGCGCGCAGGTGACTGCCGGGGGCATCAAAACCGGCGGCTTTAATCCGGAGACGCTGGAGAGCTGGTTCATGCCGCGGCTGTTCGTGTGCGGCGAGCTGCTGGACGTTGACGGGGACTGCGGCGGATATAATCTGCAATGGGCTTGGGCGAGCGGGCGGCTCGTGGGGAGACTTGGCAAATGATACTTGTGAGAAATCTGCGGCTTGCGCCGGGACAATCGCTTGATGCACTGCGCGTGCTGGCCGCAAAAAAGCTCCGGATCCCGGAGCGGGAGATAAAAGAGCTGAAGCTCGTGAAGCGTTCGCTTGACGCGCGGAAGAAGAACGATATCCACTATGTCTGCGCCGTCGCGGCGGAGATCCATGGCGATGAGCAGAAAGCGATCGCCCGCGCGAAGAGCGCGGATGTGAGCGAATACGCGGAGCCGGTGTATGATCTCCCGCACGTCGCCGCGCCGGAGACGCGGCCGATCATCGTCGGCTTCGGCCCCGCGGGCATGTTCGCGGCGCTGGTGCTGGCAAAGGCGGGCGCAAACCCGATAGTGCTTGAACGCGGCATGGACGCGGTCAGCCGCAAGAAAGCGGTGGACGTACTGCGCGCAGGCGGCGAATTGCAGCCGGAGAGCAACGTGCAGTTCGGCGAGGGCGGCGCGGGAACCTTTTCCGACGGAAAGCTCAACACCGGCACGAAGGATCGGCGCATGGGCTGGATGCTGCGCGAGTTCGCCGCGCACGGCGCACCGGAGAGCGTCGTCTACGACGCGAAGCCCCATATCGGCACGGATATTCTGATAGACGTCGTGCAGAACATCCGCCGCGAGGTCATCGCCCTCGGCGGCGAGGTACGCTTCGGGCACCGGCTGGAGCGGCTGAACGTCGCGGACGGGCGGCTCACCGGCGCGGTCGTCCATTGCGCGGAGGGGGAGTACACCCTGCCCTGTGAGCGGCTGGTACTCGCCATCGGCCATTCGGCGCGCGACACTTTTGAGAATCTGAACGCGCAGGGCGTGCCGATGCAGCCGAAGCCGTTTTCCATGGGTGTGCGCATAGAGCACCTGCAAAGAAGCATCGACCTTGCGCAGTACGGGCGCGAGCGCGGCGAGCTGCCCGCGGCGGACTATTCGCTGAATGTCCACCTACCCGACGGCACGAGCGCCTATACCTTCTGCATGTGCCCCGGCGGCGAGGTATTCGCCGCGGCGTCCGAGCCGGGCGGCGTCGTCACCAACGGCATGAGCTATTCGCGGCGCGACGGCGAGAACGCGAACTCCGCCCTGCTCGTCACGCTGCACACCGAGGATTTCCCGGATAAGAGCACGCTTGGCGGAATGTACTGGCAGCGCGAAATTGAGCGCGCGGCATATGCCGTCAGCGGCAGCTACCGCGCCCCGGCACAGCTTGCGGGGGATTTCCTCGCGCATCGCGCGAGCACTGGCGCGGGCGAGGTGAAGCCCAGCTACCGTCCGGGAGTGGTCTGGTGCGAGCTGCATGACGTGCTTCCGGAGCGGATAACGTCGGTGCTGGAAAAGGCGATACCGGAGCTTGGAAAGAAGCTGCACGGGTTCGACGCGCCGGACGCGGTACTGACCGCGCCGGAGACGCGCTCGTCCTCCCCGGTGCGCATACTCCGAGGGGAAACCCTGTCCTCGACGATAGAGGGGCTGTACCCCTGCGGCGAGGGTGCGGGCTACGCGGGCGGGATATCCTCCGCCGCGGTAGACGGGATGCGCTGTGCGGAAGCCGTGCTGAAAACATTAAAACAGGCATAAATAAAGCCGGACAACGGGAAACGTTGTCCGGCTTTATTTTATACCAAGCGGATCTCGCGGCAGCTTCCGCCGCCGAAGGCTTTTTCCATATTCTCTCTGTATGTGGGGAAAAAGTCTGTCGGCATCAGCGCCTGCACACAGCCGGCGAAGCCGCCGCCGTGTACGCGCCATGCGCCCTTGCCCTCAAGAAGCTTGCGGCTACGGTCAAGACCCTGTGCAAGCTTTGTGTCTCCGGTAGCGCTGGTGATGATATTGTTCAGCAGCTCCTCCGAGGAGCGGCCGGACTCGTTCATCAGGCGCATATAGGTTGCGCCGTCGCCGCGCTTGAGCGCGTCGCGCATGAGGGGGACTCGCTCGTTCTCGTTGAAGAAGTGCATTGCGCGGCGTACCGGGCGGTTCGCAGGGTCCCAGCCCTTGCGGCGGAATTCCTCCGGATCGACGTCGCCAAGGACGCCCTTGTCGAAGAGGTTTGCGATGTACACCATGTCGGCGGGGATGCGCGCGTAAGAGGTGTCAAGTCCGGCGTGGCTGCCGCCGGTGTCTGTGAGGCAGAGGGTGAGTCCCATGGAGCGGAAATCGGCCTGTATCGGCTCGATCTCGTTTGTGTGAAAATCGACATATACGGTGTGCCCAAGCGAGCAGGCCAGCTGATCCATGAGTCCGCAGGGCTTGCCGAAATACTTGTTCTCGGACTGCTGTGCCGCGCGGGCGATGACCACGGGGTCGACCTTACCGTCGTTGAACAGCTCGCTCAGAATCTTGCCGATGAGCACAGTGTATGCCGCGGACGAACTCAAACCAGAACCCGCAGGCAGTGTCGTCCTGATCTCGGCATTGAAGCCGCCGCAGTTCAGACCAAGCTCGCGGAAGGCCGCGACCATGCCGCGGACGAGGGATTTCGGCGTGCCGAATTCGCCGGTACGCACGGCGGCGTGGTTCAGCCTGACCGTAAAATCACTGTAACCCTCGGAGTGGATGTGAATCGCGTTTTCGCCGTTTTTCTCGAAATCGGCGTACAGGCCGAGGTCAACGGCGGAGGCCAGAATCCTGCCCTGCTGGTGATCCGTGTGGTTGCCGGCAAGCTCAGTCCGGCCGGGAACGAACAAGTTCTTTTCCATATATTTGTCACCTTCCATCAAAAAAGGACTAATCTTCTACTTATATCAAGATATACTAAATTACCAGTAAAGTCAACCATAAAAGCGTTTTTCAGCCGCAAAAGTCCAGCAACATATACAAAGAATGGATAAACCGCCCGGCGCTGTGCGCGGAACGGTGTTGAAAAAGCCGAGGCGTTGGGGTATACTGGAATTATAATGAAAGACGGGGCGGAACGGCATGAGGAACGTTTTTTCATCATCGGCGCTCGGCTTGGCGCACGAATACATATCGACGGAGCAAAACGGCCTGCACAGCTACGGCGGGAGCCAGAGCGCGCACCCGGACGCGACAATGCGCGTCTGCGGCTGCGGTGTGATCGCGGGGCTGGATGCGATACTGTACCTCAGCCGCCATTCGGACTGCACCTGTCCGTTTGCGGCGGGGGAGGACGGGCAGAGCATCCCGCTGAGCGTGTATAACTCCTTCGCGTCGCGCTTGCACCGCGGCTTCCTGCCGCTCATCCCCGGCCGGGGCATAAACGGGCTTATGCTCACGGGCGGGCTGGAGCTGTTTTTCCTGCGCTGGCGTATGCCGTATTCGATACATTGGGGCGCGCGGAGCGGGAGCCTGTTTGAAAACATTGAGCTTATGCTGATGCGCGACATTCCCGTCATTCTGGCTGTCGGGCCGAACTTTCCGCTGTTCTGGCAGAAGAATACGCTGTCGTTTTACTGCCGTGAGCCGGACGGGACGCTCGTCAAAAGCTGCGCCGCCCGCGCGCATTACGTGGTCGTCACGGGGATGGACGAAGACTGGCTGCGCATATCGTCATGGGGCAGGGAGTACTATATAAACCGCGGGGAATACACGGCCTACGGCAAAAAGCACAGCATCCCCATACTAAACAGCATCGCGGTCATAAAACCCAAGGCGCGCTGACACTATCAACAAAAAATCATGGCGGAAAATTCTGCCGTGCTTTTTTAATTTCGGACTTGACAAAGTGGGCTTCAAGCGCTTTAATACAATTAACCTGCCAAGTAGGTAGTAGTTATACAGAGGGCTTTTGATATGAGAATGTATGACGCATATTTCCGATGTTGCGCGGAGCCGCATTTCAACTGATACTAAAAACATAATTTTTAATGAAATAATAAAAGGAGATATCGTCATGTCCGCTATTTATACATCTGCTGACCAGCTTATAGGCAAAACTCCGCTTCTGGAGCTGACACATATTGAAAAGAAACTCGGCCTCAAGGCCAAGGTGCTTGCAAAGCTTGAGTACTTCAACCCCGCAGGCTCCGTAAAGGATCGCGTTGCAAAGGCAATGATAGATGACGCCGAGAAAAAGGGACTTCTGAAGGAAGGCTCCGTCATCATTGAGCCGACCTCCGGCAACACCGGCATTGGCCTCGCCTCCGTCGCGGCGGCGCGCGGATACAGAATAATCATCGTCATGCCCGAAACCATGTCGGTCGAACGCCGCCAGCTTATGAAGGCTTTCGGCGCGGAGCTGGTGCTGACTGAGGGCGCAAAGGGCATGAAGGGCGCAATAGCCAAGGCCGACGAGCTGGCGAAGGAGATCCCGAACAGCTTCGTACCCGGCCAGTTCGTCAATTCCGCGAACCCCAAGGCGCACTACCTGACCACCGGCCCTGAGATCGTTGCCGATACGGACGGCGCGGTCGATTACTTCGTGGCAGGCGTCGGCACCGGCGGCACGATCACCGGCGTCGGCAAGTACCTCAAGGAGAAGGTTCCCGGCGTCAAGGTCGTCGCGGTGGAACCTGCGACTTCCGCGGTGCTGTCTACCGGCGTCGCCGGAGCGCACAAGATACAGGGCATCGGCGCGGGCTTCGTGCCGGATGTGCTGGACACCAAGATATATGACGAGATCATACCCGTCGTAAACGAGGACGCTTTCTCCACCGGCAAGCTCATCGGCAAGACCGAGGGCGTGCTGGTCGGCATTTCCTCCGGTGCGGCCGTCTGGGCGGCGATAGAGCTTGCGAAGCGCCCGGAGAACGAGGGCAAGAACATAGTCGTCCTCCTGCCCGATACCGGCGACCGCTACCTCTCCACCCCGCTGTTCGCGGACTGATCTGAATGAGAATACTTGTTGCAATGAGCGGCGGCGTTGATTCCAGCGTCGCCGCCCTGCTCCTGAAAAGCGCCGGAAACGAGTGCATCGGCTGCACGATGAAGCTTTACTCGAACGAGGACGCTGGCATATCCAAGGGACACACCTGCTGTTCGCTCGACGACGTCGAGGACGCGCGCAGTGTGGCATACCGGCTCGGTATGCCGTATTACGTATTTAATTTTTCGGACGATTTTCGGGAAAAGGTGATCGACCGCTTCGCCGCGCAGTACTGCATGGGCATGACCCCGAACCCCTGCATCGACTGCAACCGCTGCATGAAGTTCGCAAAGCTCTTTGACCGCGCGGACATTCTCCGGTGCAGCTACATTGCGACCGGGCATTACGCCCGCATCGAGCGCCGCGGCGGGAAATATCTGCTGAAAAAGGCGCTCGACCCGGCAAAGGATCAGAGCTATGTGCTGTACGCGATGACGCAGGCTCAGCTTGCGCGGACGCTGTTCCCGCTGGGCGAGCTGAGCAAGAGCGAGACGCGCCAGCTTGCCGAGCGCGGCGGATTTATCAACGCGCAGAAGCCCGACAGTCAGGACATTTGCTTCGCCCCGGACGGCGACTACGCGAAAATAATCGAGCTGCATACCGGGCGGAAGTCCGAGCCCGGCGACTTCGTGGACGCGGCGGGGCACGTCCTCGGCCGCCACGCCGGTGTGATACGCTATACGATAGGCCAGCATCGCGGGCTTGGGCTGTCGCTGCCGGAAAAGCGTTTTGTCACGGCGATAGACCCGGTGAAGAATACCGTCACCCTCGGCGCGGAGTCGGAGCTGTACCGGCGTGACGCGCGGGCGGCGGAGTTCAACTGGATATCCGGCGAGACACCGGATGCGCCGGTGCGCTGCCGGGTGAAGATACGCTACCGCCAGACGGAGCAGTGGGCGTGGGTCACGCCGCGCGGCGACTCCGAGGCGGAGATATTGTTTGACGAGCCACAGTGCGCGATAACGCCCGGTCAGGCGGCGGTGCTGTACGACGGGGACACCGTCCTCGGCGGCGGAGTTATTCAAGTTAGGAGCTGAAGCTATGATATCAACACGCGGCAGATACTCACTGCGCATTATGCTTGACCTTGCGGAGCGGCCTCAGGGCGGCTATACGCCGATGAAGGAGGTAGCCGCGCGGCAGGAGATATCGCTGAAATATATAGAGAAGATAGTGCCGCTGCTGACGAAGGCCGGGTTCATCGAGGGTGTCCACGGCAAGGGCGGCGGATACCGGCTGTGCCGCGCGCCGGAGAATATCACGGTTGGTGAGGTACTGCGCGTGACGGAAGGCGAGCTTGCGCCGGTATCGTGCCTTGAATGCGGCGCGAAGCCGTGCAGCCGCGCCGCGTACTGCAAAACGCTGCCGATGTGGAAGGAATATAACCGGCTCACGAACGAGTATTTTGACCATATCAGCCTTGCGGATCTGCTCGGAAACGAAGCGCCGGGGGACTATGTGATCTGACCGGGCGCGTATGCCTTGAATTTACAATATTTTTTCAAAATTTTTATTGACAAATCACTATGCGCATAGTAATATTTCGCCCGTGGACAACGGCGTCCATCGGAAGGGCTTGTCCTTCTCCGATGGACGTTTTTGATTTTGCCTGTATTCTGTACGAACGGAGGAACACGGCATGACCGACAGCTATGAAAGCCCCCTTTGCAGCCGCTACGCGGGAAAAAAAATGCAGCAGATATTCTCTGCCGACAATAAGTTCTCGACATGGCGCAGACTGTGGCTCGCGCTCGCGGAGAGCGAGCAGGAGCTGGGGCTGAACATCACCGACGAACAGCTTGACGAGATGCGCGCGCACCTGACCGACATCGATTATGAGCTTGCGGCGAAGAAGGAGCACGAACTGCGCCACGACGTTATGGCGCATATCCACACCTTCGGCGCGGCCTGCCCGAAGGCGATGCCGATAATCCATCTCGGCGCGACGAGCTGCTATGTCGGCGACAACACGGATATCATTCTTCAGCGGCAGGCTTTCGCGGAGATACGCGCGGGGCTTCTGCGCGCGATCGCCGCGCTTGCGGATTTTGCGGAGAAGTACAAGGCGCTGCCGACGCTGGCCTATACGCATTTTCAGGCCGCCCAGCCGACGACGCTCGGCAAGCGCGCGGCGCTGTGGATGCAGGATCTGATGCTTGACCTTGAGCAGATGGATTTCGCGGCCGGAAACCTCAAGCTCCTCGGCTGCCGCGGCACTACCGGCACCGCGGCGAGCTTCCTCGCGCTGTTCGACGGCGACGGGGAGAAGGTCAAGAAGCTCGAAGCGCTCATCGCGGAGAAGATGGGCTTCTCCGACGTCTATGCCGTCAGCGGCCAGACCTACACGCGCAAGGTGGATTTCTTCACGCTGTCGGTGCTTTCGGGCATCGCGCAGAGCGCGATGAAGTTTACGAACGACGTACGCCTGATGGCGCATATGAAGGAGCTGGACGAGCCGTTCGAGTCGAAGCAGGTCGGCTCTTCCGCCATGGCCTACAAGCGCAACCCCATGCGCTGTGAGCGCATCTCGGCGCTGGCGCGCTACGTGATAGCCGACGCGCAGAACCCAGCCATGACCGCAGGCGCGCAGTGGCTGGAGCGTACGCTGGACGATTCCGCCAACCGCCGCATAAGCATTCCGGAAGCTTTCCTCGCCGTGGACGGCATACTCACGCTGTACGCCAACATTGTCGGCGGCCTGACCGTCTATCCGAAGGTGATAGAGAAGCATCTGAACGCGGAGCTGCCGTTTATGGTGACGGAAAACATTCTCATGTACTGCGTCAGAAAGGGCGGCGACCGGCAGGAGCTGCATGAGGCGATACGGAAGCACTCCGTCGCGGCGGGTCTCGCCGTGAAGCAGGAGGGGGCGGACAATGATCTGCTTGAGCGCATCGCCGCCGATCCCGTGTTCAAGCTCACACGGGAAGAAATTCAGGGCATAATATCCGAGGGACACTTCACCGGCATGGCCGAGGAGCAGACCGAGGAATATTTAAAGGCCGTCCGCGCCGTGCTCGACGCGAACCGCGATGTCATTGCCGCGGAGCCCGCGGCGGAGATAAATATATAAAAATCAGGAGGACGCAAAAATGTTAACAGCCGTTGTAGGTATCAACTGGGGCGACGAGGGCAAGGGACGCATGGTCGACCTGCTCAGCGCCGATTATGATATAGTCTGCCGCTATCAGGGCGGCAACAACGCGGGACACACCGTTATAAACGACCACGGTAAAATCGTCCTGAACCTGCTCCCCTCCGGCATATCCCGCGAGGGCACAGTGAACGTCATGGGCAACGGCATGGTCATCGACCTTGAGCACCTCGTCCGCGAGATTCAGTCCCTGCGTGAGAAGGGCATCCATATCGGCCCCGACAACCTGAAGATCAGCGACAAAGCGGTCATCTGCCTGCCTTGGCACAAGATGCAGGACATTATGGAGGAAGACCGCCTCAAGGATAAGAAGTTCGGCTCCACCCGCCGCGGCATCGGCCCCGTCTATGCGGATAAGTATATGAAGAAGGCCGTAAGAATGGGCGACCTGTTCGCACCTGACAAGCTGCCGGAGAAGGTCGCCGACCTCACTGAGTGGAAAAATCTCACCGTCCGCGGCTACGGCCACGAGCCGGTCAAGGCCGAAGATATCCTCGCATGGCTGCATGAGTTCGGCGATCCCATCAAGCCTTACATCACCGACGTCTCCGACTATCTCTACGATGCGGCAGCGGCAGGGGAGAACATCATGTTCGAAGCTCAGCTCGGCGCACTGCGCGACATCGAGTTCGGCATCTACCCCTACACCTCCTCGTCCTGCACTCTGGCGGGCTACGCCCCGATCGGCGCCGGTATCCCCGGCCTGAAGCTCGATAAGACCATCGGCATTATGAAGGCGTACTCCTCCTGCGTCGGCGAAGGCCCGTTCACGGTCGAAATGTTCGGCGACGAGGCCGAAGCACTGCGCCGCGCAGGCGGCGAATACGGCGCGGCGACCGGCAGACCCAGAAGAGTCGGCGCGTTCGACGTCCCCGCCTCCCGCTACGGTGTGCGTATGCACGGCGCGGACTGTGTCGCCCTGACGAAGCTGGACGTGCTGTCCTACATGGAGAAGATCCCTGTCTGCGTCGCATATGACATCAACGGCGAGATCACCGAGAAGTTCCCCGTCGGCGAGCGCCTGAACGCCGCGAAGCCCGTGTTCGAGTACATGGACGGCTTCGGCGATATCTCCGGCTGCCGCAAGCCTGAGGATCTGCCCAAGGCCGCGATGGATTATATCCGCTATCTCGAAGCCGCCGTCGGCTGCAAGATAAAGTATGTTTCCGTCGGCGCGGGCAGAGACGAATACGTCGAGCTGTAAACGATAAGATAAAAATAAGGCAGGGAGAGCGAATTTCGCTCTCCCTGCGTTTTTTGCGTTCGGATGTAAAAACCCGCATCGCTTCTGCGATGCGGGTTCTGTTTTGCAGTAAGATAAGTAAAAATTACTTGATCTCGACGGTTGCGCCGACGGCTTCGAGCTGAGCCTTGAGAGCCTCTGCATCTTCCTTGGAAACGCCTTCCTTGATCTTGGCGGGAACGCCTTCGACCATTGCCTTTGCCTCTGCGAGGCCGAGGCCGGTGATGCCGCGGACTTCCTTGATGACCTTGATCTTCTCTGCGCCGAAAGCGGTCATAACGACGTCGAACTCGGTCTTCTCTTCGACTGCTGCTGCGGCGACGCCTGCTGCGGGAGCGGCGACTGCTGCTGCGGAGACACCGAAGGTGTCCTCAAGTGCGTGGACGAGCTCGCTGAGCTCAAGAACGGAGAGACCCTTGATCTCTTCGATCATAGCAGTGATTTTTTCACTCATTGTAATTTCCTCCATTAAAATCTTTGTGTGCTGCGGAATTATTCAGCAGCTTCGGCAGCGGGAGCTTCGACAGAGCCGCCCTTCTGCTCAAGAATCTGACCGAGGCAAACGGCCAGGCCGGTGATAGGCGCGATCATGGTACCCAGAACCTTCGCATACAGAGCGTCCTTGGAAGGCAGCTCTGCCATCTCTGCGATCTCAGCATCGTTAAGAACCTTGCCCTCCATGAAGGCGGCCTTGATGTTGAAACGCTCGCCCAGCTTCTTGCTGTAATCGTTGAGGATGCGGAAGGGAGCGATGGGATCATTCTCCGCGGTTGCCAGAGAGGTGGTGCCGTTGAGGACGTGATCGAGCTCGTTCATCCCCAGCTTGTCCAGAGCCTTTCTGGTAAGGGTGTTCTTGACGACGGTGTAGTCAACAGCTTCCTTGCGCAGCTCGGTACGCAGTGCGGTATCCTCAGAAACGGTGATTCCTTTGTAATCAACGAGGACGCCGGCGCTGGCGTTCTTGATACGCTCGGCGAGTGCTTCCACTATCGCCTGCTTTTCGCTAAGAACCTTTGCGTTTGGCATGTGTGTTTTTCACCTCCACACGAATGATGGTCACGCTCATAAAGAAAACCCTTGCATCCTAAGACGCAAAGGCACATAACAATCACATAAAATTGTTGATGTCCTCGGCAGGATTTACGGCCAAGGCCACCTGCTGTCTCCGGAGCGCCCCAATATAATACTATACAGAATCGGCGCTGTCAAGCATTTTTTGCTGATTTCCAGCCGTTTTTTGACGGGGTATCAAATGCGCCGCTGCGGGAAATACTAACTCCGCGTTCATAAACAGGACAGATAGGAGACAGTATGCAGGGAAAAGTCGAAATTTGCGGAGTAAACACCGCGCGGCTGCCGGTGCTGAGAGGCGCCGAGACCCGCGCCCTGCTGGAAAAGGCTCACGCCGGGGATCGATCCGCGCGCGAGGAGCTTATTTCCGGCAACCTCCGGCTGGTATTGTCGGTGGTGCAGAGGTTCGCCGGACGCGGCGAGAGCATGGACGACCTGTTTCAGGTCGGGTGCATCGGGCTTATCAAGGCGATCGACTGCTTTGACCTGAACCAGAACGTCCAGTTTTCAACCTACGGCGTGCCGATGATTGCGGGCGAGTTGCGCCGCTTCCTGCGCGACCACAGCGCCATCCGCGTGTCGCGCTCGATGCGCGATACGGCGTACCGGGTCTTGCAGGTCAAGGAAAAGCTGATCGCCGAGAACGGGCGGGAGCCGGACGTCGAGACGATAGCCAAGGCGCTCGGCATAAAGCGAGAGGAGGTCGTGTTCGCAATGGACGCGATATGCGACCCGGTGTCGCTCTATGAGCCGGTGTTCAACGACGTTGGAGAGAGCACCTGCGTCATGGATCAGATCGGCGACACGCGCAACACGGACGAGCACTGGCTGGAGCAGATCGCATTGCAGGAAGCGATGCGCCGCCTGAGCGAGCGCGAGAAGCGCATCCTTGCGCTAAGGTTTTACGACGGGCGAACGCAGATGGAGGTTGCAAAAGAGGTCGGGATATCGCAAGCGCAGGTCTCACGGCTGGAAAAAAACGCGATAAACCAGATAAAGAAGAATATCACGGCGTAATTATAATATGTAGAAAATCACCGCGGAAATTTCCCGCGGTGATTTTTATCGCACGTCAAATACGGTCACAGTGCCGGAGTCGAACACGGCGGGGTAGTTCTCCGCGAGGTAGCCGTAGATGTTCCCGTCGAGCTTCCGCTCCGCGGAGCCGAAATACACGTACCCGATGCTATACTCCCCGCGCAGGCGCTCGAACGCTTCGGCATCAGTCAGCATCGCCTGCGCGTCGCGCTGTGCGCCGGTGTAGTCCAGCCCGTGATAGTACAGATATGACGGGCTGCCGCATACAATGTTGCGCCCGGTCAGCGCGGCGACGGTGTTGTTATGGTTGTCGTCGGTCAGAAACACGGCGTCCGGTTCTGTGTTCGCTATGATATACTCCGCCGCCGACACATCGTCCGCGCTGAACAGCCGGTAGGCGTGGTTCGGCAGACCGGACACGACCTCGCGTCCAAGCGTGAACACCGCGGCATTGCAGCCGATGATAACCACCAGCGCGAGGAATACCGCGCGAAGCGGCTTCGTCTTCAGCTTTTTGGCGAGCAGCATTATGAAATCCGCGGTCAGGAAACAGGCGAACAGATAAGCGACGTAGAAGAGCTTGTTGTTGTCATACGGATTGGGCTGGAACAGCACGATCTCGCCGAGGATGAATATCAGCGCCGCTCCGGAGAATACGGGGCGCTGCTCGCGCGGGCAGAAAATCAGCGCGAATGGAACTGCCGCGAACACGAGGCCGACGTTTTTCAGCCAGAACCAGAGCCAGTTTTCCTGCCCCTGATTCACCCAGTCCAGCCCGATGCGCAGAAAATGCGAGTTGCCCTCGACGGAGCGCAGAGTCCACAGCATGAGCTGAGGCGCGGCGAGCAGCACCGCGGGCAGCCCGAAGAGCAGCCAGCGGCGGAACCACGCCATGCACAGCCCGTCGCGGCGGAGCGAATAGAGCAGCCAGCAGAGCGCGACAAGCCCCAGAGCAAAATAGGAGTGCGTGTGTATCATCGGCAGCAGCCCACCGAAGATGCCGGCCGGCAGCCACGCGCGCCCGTCGCCGCGGAATACCGCGCGGTACAGCAGATACAGTATCGCAAACAGTGCCGCCCAGCCGAACAGCGTCGCGCGCTGCGGCAGCAGCATGTCCGCGATAACGTTCACCCAGCGGATGCCGCGGTCGGTGAGGTTTGTCGGCGTGGTGTAGAAGCCGGTGAAAAGCTCGGTCAGGCTGTAATCGCCCATGAAATATACCATGCCGAGGCCACCGTTGAGGAAGAACAGGATAAACGCCAGCACCGCCGCGCCGCGTCTGCGGACTATCTCGCGGCCGAGGAACCAGACCCCGCAGAAAACCTGCGCCAGCGCAAAGACCATCGGCTCGATGTACGCCGCGCGCAGAGGCAGGCCGAGCAGATACAGGCTTGCCGACACGCTGTCGCACAGGAAGGGATAGCACAGGCGCGAGCCGGGCAGAATGCTGTATTCAAACGGGAAGCTTCCCTGTTCGGCCATCGACGTGATGAAGCCGAGATGCATACACATATCGCCATAGCTGCACTGCCCGCTGTAAAGTCCGCTGCCGTAGGAGCTGAGAGTGTGGGTGCACAGCAGGTACACGCACAGCGCGATAAACGGCGGCAGCAGGAGCATGAGCGGCCTGTCGCCGCGCGGCTCGTCTGCGTCCGGGGAGAACGGCGTTTCCCTGCGCATCCGGAGCGTGAGCGCCGCGATTATAAGCCCGCAGCCAAGCCCAGCGAGGTGCGCGCCGCACGTGAAGCCCATGAGAAACGCGAACGGGATCGGCGCCCACATTGACAGCACAGTCCCCGCCGCGCTGCCGAGCCACAGCCGCACCGCGAGCCGCTTTTCCGCGAAATATTTATATGCCAGCAGTACGCCCAGCGCCTGCCAGAACAAAAACCACAATATACCGAGCATCTGATCCTCCGAGTCCTGAGAGTTGGATATTTGAATTATAAAACAGAGCTCCCGCAAGTTCAATACTTGCGGGAGCCTCAGCTTGTCAAAAAAGTCCTGTGAGGACTTTTTTTGACAAGCTTCATCCGC
>URPD01000036.1 GCA_900549645.1 uncultured Eubacteriales bacterium | reverse complement strand
TGCTGGCTATCGGTATGCTCGGCTGCCGCGGCTTCGCGCAGATCTCCCGCCTGTCTGACGCTATCCTCATCCCCTGCGTCACGGTGCTGTGCTTCGTCGGCTCCTACGCTATCCACAAGAATCTCAGCGACGTCGTCGTTATGCTCATCTTCGGCGTACTCGGTTATCTGATGCGCAAATTTGACCTGAACACGGCGGCAGTCGTTCTGGCGCTGATACTCGGCCCGATAAGCGAAAAAGGCCTACGCGGCGCGCTGCGAGTCAGCGGCGGCGACCTCGGCTGCCTGTTTGCTTCCCCGGTGAGCTGGGTTCTCATCGTCCTGAGCGTCATAGGTATCTTCTCCCCGATCCTCATGGCAAAGTTTGAGAAGAAGGTCACCGGCGGCGAAGTGCTCGAAGAGTGATAAATACTTGCTAAATAGCACAAAAACCTCCACATCTGTGGAGGTTTTTGTATTATATCCGTTTTTTATTTTCCTTCGGGATCGAGTGCGGCAAGCATGGCGAGCGCGGCGGACTGCCCGGCGCGGGCGCGGAGCGCGGCATACATTATCGCGTCGTACAGCTCCGGTTCGGCAAAGCACTGATCCCCCGCGGCGGCGTTGCTGGCCTGCCGGTAAATCTCGCGGAAGCGCTCATAGAATGCCTTGTCGTCCATGCCGCTCTGCGCACCGGCGAACAACTTCTGAATCGCCGCGATGGGCAGCACCGGCTTCAGAATGCACAGCAACAGCAGATACGCCACATGGCGGCGCGAGTAGCGCTTTCCCTGCGGCGCGGGGATAATTTTCATCTTTACATAGTTGTTTATCATCGAGGCGGTCAGCTTGCTGTCCTCAAGATTCGGCATCCCTTCCAGATACCGCCCCGTGAGCGACAGCACCTGATCCATGTACAGCTCAAAGTCCGGAAGCTCGTCCCATGCGGGCAGCCTGTGCTCCAGAAGGCGGCGGCTCACCGCGCTCTTCGCGTTTGTTTCATCCATACGTTTCATCTCCTGATGTTAAGATATCATATAGTTTTGAAAAACACAATAATTATTTTTAAAAATACTTGACATATTATCAAAACTATGTAATATAGTATTAAATACTAGATTACATAGTAACGAGGTCAAAATAATATGGAAAAGCTGATTATATTCGGAGACTCTATCATGCGCGGCGTGCTGCTGGACGAGGGAAAGTACATCTGCCCAAGCGAGGAGCGCCGTGCGCGCGAGGAGACGACCGGGCTTGAGATAGAAAGCTGCTGCAAGTTCGGCGCGACGATTGACAAGGCGCAGACCATCATCCAGCGCCGCATTGCCAAAGGTGGGCTTCCTGCGCGCTGCCTCGTGGAATTCGGCGGGAACGACAGCGATTTTGACTGGGCGGCGGTCGCCGCCGCGCCCTACGGCGAGCATCAGTGCAAGACCGACCCTGAGGATTTCGTGCGGAAATACTCGGAGATTATCGCACAGCTTCGCGCGGCGGGCTGTGAGCCGGTGCTGTCCACACTGCCGCCGCTCTGTGCGGAGCGCTATCTGGCGTGGTTCTGCCGCGACGGGGTGGACATGGACTCGGTGCTTATCTGGCTCGGTGACGCGCAGGCGATCTACCGCTGGCAGGAGTATTACAGCCATCTCGTAGAGCGCGTCGCCCAGCTCAACGGCTGCGACGTCATGCAGCTGAGGGATGCATTTCTCGTGACTCCGCAGAAGCACGGCGACAGAATGTGCGACGACGGCATACACCCGAACCGCAAGGGGCAGGATCTCATCTATGAGACGATAAGGAAGAAGTTCAATCCCTGATTTTCCGCTTGCATTTAAGTCTGATTCGGGTATAATTTGTAGTATCAGTTAACAAGGGGAGACACGCCTGACAGCGCGTCTTTCCGTCTCGTCAGAAGAAGCTTGCACCGTTCCGCTTCCGCCTCGCGGCAAAAGCTGCACTCTGCAATCTCCTTCTTCCTTCTCAAATCAAACCCACTTCGTTGGGCTTTGATTTGAATTATAGAAGGGCGGCAGCCCGTCTGCGTCTCAAAAAGCAAAAATCACTCGAAAATCCATCACTGTCAGGTGCGCAGCAGTTTTGGCGGAGCAGAAATGTAGCCAGACGATGAAAAGGCCGCCGAGAATACTTTCCTGTATTGTCAAGGACTTTGAAGAAGTATGGACGCATTTCTTCCCGCCAAAACCGTGTTTCCCCTTGTCGACTGATACTAATTTTCACCCGATAGGAGACGCGTATGGACAAGCTCAATATCTGCCTCATAAACGATTCTTTCCCACCGGCCATCGACGGCGTGGCGAATGCCGTCACAAATTACGCAAAAATAATTCAGAACGGACTAGGCAATTCCACGGTCGTGACGCCGTTTTATCCCGACGCGGATGACTCCGTGTTCGATTTTCCAGTGCTGCGCTATCCGAGCATCGACATGACGAAGCTTGTGGGCTACCGTGCGGGACTGCCGTTTTCGGCGGAGCTGATGGATTCACTCGAAAAGCGGAGCTTTGATATCATCCACAGCCACTGCCCGATAACCTCCACGCTGCTTGCCCGCGCCCTGCGCGACAGGATACATGTGCCGCTCGTTTTCACATACCATACGAAATTTGACATAGATATCGCCAACGCTGTGAAGAGCCGCGTTTTGCAGGAGGAGGCGGCGAAGATACTCGCCAGAAATATTTCCGCTTGCGACGAGGTGTGGACGGTCAGCCGCGGGGCAGGGGAGAACCTGCACAAGCTCGGCTACGAGGGCGATTATATCATCATGCCAAACGGCGTGGACTTTCCGCGCGGCCGCGTCGATGACGCGCTCATACGGCAGGTCACGGGGGACTACGATCTTCCTGAGGGACTGCCGCTGTTCCTGTTCGTCGGGCGCATGATGTGGTACAAGGGGATACGCATAATCCTCGACGCGCTGAAGAAGCTGAGCGAAAGCGGGCGCGATTTCCGCATGGTGTTCGTCGGCGGCGGAAACGACAAGGACGAGATCGTCGCCTACTGCGAGAGCCTTGGGCTGAACGACCGCGTGTTTTTCGTTGCGCCGATACATGACCGCAGTGCGATACGCGCGTGGTATTGCAGGGCTGATCTGTTTCTGTTCCCGTCCACCTTTGATACGAACGGGCTGGTCGTGCGCGAAGCGGCGGCCTGCGGTCTGGCAAGCGTGCTGGTTGCGGGGAGCTGTGCCGCCGAGGATGTTACGGACGGAGTCAACGGCTTCCTGATAGAAGAGAACGCGGACTCAATGGCGGCGATGCTGGAGAAGCTCGGCGGCGACGCCGGGAGGATGCACACCGTTGGAGAGAACGCCCTGCGCGACCTCTACATGTCGTGGGAGGAAGCGGTGCGCCGCGCGTACGAGCGCTACGCGGTCGTGATAGACAATTACCATAGCGGGCGCTGCCGCCCGAAAGAGCAGCTGTCCGACGAGTTCATACACGCAGTTGCGCAGAATATGGACATGTCGAACCGCAATAGACAGCGGCTGATGGAGCTGAAGGACGAGGTGAAGTCCGGCATTTCGGAGGACAGACAGCAGCTGCGCAGTATGTGGGACGAGTTTACACAGTATATGGATCGGTTCCTGTAAAGTTGATAAATATTAAAGAAAGACACGCCGAAGGGCGTGTCTTTTGCGCGTTATGGGGCAGTCGTTTCTGCGGCGGCTGCAAGCAATCAGATATACACAGGAACTATGGTAAAAATTTTAACAATAGTTTTTGCCTATGTATACATAAAATATCGGTATGTCTAAGATGGTATGTTGGTCTTGAAAAGGTTTTGTGCATAGTGTAGATTAGAGACGTACAGAAAAAGAGAAAAATAAAACCGATTTGATTATATTGCCCATAAACGCCTTTACATCGAAAAATGCTTGAGCTTTCAGGACTTTTTTGATTTATCAGGCCGGAGAGAAAAATTATGATAGAAATGCGTCAGCTTGTATATCTGGACGCAGTGTACAAGCACAAGAATTTTACTAAGGCGAGCAAGGAGCTATACGTCTCGCAGCCGACCGTTTCCGCGGCGATACGCGTCATGGAGCAGGAGCTGGGGATGACGCTGATAGAGCGCACACCGAAATCCGTCGTGTTTACGCCGGCGGGCGAGGTGCTGATGCAGCGAGTGCACGCGCTGCTGAGCGACTACAACGACATGCTGACCGAGGCAAACGAGCTGAGCCGCAAGGCGAGCTACACACTGCGGCTGGGCATCGCCTCGATACTTAGCTCCGATATCTTCCCGCTGCTCTACAAGGGCTTCCTGCCGAAGCACAGCGAGCTGAAAATACAGCTCGACGAGGACGGTGGCCTCGGCCATATCCGCAAACTGCTTGACGAGGAGCTGGACATGGCTCTGAACGGCATCCCGGAGGATCTCAATACCGACGAACTGAGCGCGATACCGGTCTGCCGGAGAGAAATAAAGCTCATAATGCACAACACCCATCCGCTCGCGCAGTATGACAGAGTACCGCTGAAAAAGCTGGACAAGGAAAACGTGTCCATGCTCTATTCGCCGGGCGTGATGGAGCAACTGCTGGAGCGCACCTTCACCGCAAGCGGCATCCAGCCGAACGTCGTTTCCCAGCACTCGCAGATACACGGAATGCTGGAGATGGTGCTGACCGGGTGCAGCGTCGGATTCGTGAACCTCGCGCCGGAAGCGACGGCGATGGAAAAGTACGAGGATCTTGTCCTCCGCTCGTTCGAGCAGCCGATCGAATTCATGGTCGGATTTATGATGAAGCGGAAGAAATATCTTCCGCCGATATGCAAGGAGCTGATCAGTTTCATCTCCGAGGCGCTGGGCAGCAAGCCGCCGCGCCGCTGAACAAAGGCTCTGTATTGCGCGCCCGCCGTCAGGCGCCGGCTGCGGACACGCAATTTGAGACAATATATATTTTTTCATTTGGCAAAAGGAAAAAAGCATATGAACTACGAAGAAAAATCCTTGGCTCTGCGGAGAGACATTCTTCACATGCTGTACAACGCCCAGTGCGGCCATCCGGGCGGCTCGCTGTCATGCGTTGAGCTGATGATGGCGCTGTATTACAACGTCGCAAACGTTGATGCGAGGAATCCTCACGCACCGGATCGCGACAGGATCGTGCTGTCGAAGGGACATGCCTGCCCGACGCAGTATGCGATTCTGGCCGATCTCGGCTTCTTCCCGAGAGAGGATCTGTGGAATCTCCGCCAGATCGACTCTCACCTTCAGGGACACCCCGACATGCTCAAAACTCCGGGAATTGACACCAACACCGGCTCCCTCGGACAGGGTGTGGCCGTGGCCGGAGGAATGGCGCTGGCCGCGAAGCATCTGGGGAAAAACTATCATGTCTACGCCATAACCGGCGACGGCGAAACGCAGGAGGGGCTGGTATGGGAGGCCGCAATGTCGGCCAGCCACTACAAGCTCGACAACCTCACGGTCATCCTCGACTACAACGGCCTTCAGATAGACGGCAAGGTCGAGCAGGTGATGAGCCTCGGTGACATAGTTGACAGATACAGAAGCTTCGGCTTCGACTGCTACGAGGTGGACGGACACGACATCGACGCCGTTACCGCGGCACTCAAGGCGAAGCCCGCGGAGGGCAAGCCCAAATTCGTCTGCTGCCACACGGTGAAGGGCAAGGGCGTGTCGTTCATGGAGAATCAGGCCGGATGGCACGGCAAGGCCATCGACACCGCGTCCTACAAGGCCGCAATGCACGAGCTGGGGGTGGAAGTATGAAATCACAGAGACAGGCCTACGGCGAAGTGCTGGCGGAGCTTGGCGCGAGCCACGAAAACCTTGTCGTGTGCGACGCAGACCTCGCGCACGCGACTATGACCGACATTTTCAAGGCGGCGTATCCCGAACGCTTCTTCGACTTCGGCATAGCCGAGGCGAACATGGTGTGCAATGCCGCGGGCATGGCGCACAGCGGGCTGATGCCCTTCGTGAGCACCTTTGCGCTGTTCGGCGCCGGGCGCGCATACGAGCAGATACGCAACAGCGTGTGCTACGTGAACGCAAACGTGAAATTCGGCCTGTGCCACGCGGGTATAAGCACCGGCGAGGACGGCGGAAGCCACCAGAGCATCGAAGATATCGCACTGATGCGCGTGCTGCCGAACATGCATATCTTCGTCCCCTGCGACGCGCTTGAGCTGAAAAAGGCCGTGCGCGCGGCGGTGGAGATCGACGGGCCGGTGTACATCCGCATCGCGCGGCCGCCGAGAGACATCATCACCTCCGACGACACGCCGTTCATCCCCGGCAAGGCGAACGTCATGCGCGAGGGCAGCGACATATGCATTATGGCGACGGGACTCATGGTAGAGGAAAGTCTCAAGGCGGCGGAGATGCTGGCCGAAGAGGGGATAAGCGCGGCGGTCGTGAACCACACCAGCCTCAAGCCCTTCGACGAAGACATCTGCCGCGAGTACCACGAAAAAATGCCGATACTGTCTGTCGAGGAGCACTCGATAATCGGCGGCCTCGGCAGCGCAGTGACCGAGGCGATAGCCGGTGTACCGGGCGGAAAATTCGGCATGGTCGGCATTATGGACAAGTTTGGCAAGTCCGGCAAGCCCGCTGACCTGTTCAAGGCCTTCGGCCTCACGCCGGAAAACATCTGCGTGAACGCAAAAAAGCTTCTCAAATAAGTGTTTTGGCGGCTTGACCGCGCAAAAATAAAAAAGACAAAACAGGAGGAAAACATGAAAAAAACAATTGCTATCATTCTCTGCGTGCTTATGTGCGTCGGTTGCTTTGCAGCCTGCGGCTCCCAGCCCGCCGCCGAGCAGACTCAGGCTCCCGCCGCCGAGGAGAGCAAGGCTCCCGCGGAGAACAACGAGACTGCCGATCCCGCCCTTGAAGAGGAATACTACTTCACCATGGGCTCCACGATGACCAGCAGCGCGCTCATCACCCCGCTGATCGCCAAGGCTTGCGAGAACATCAACGAGCGCACCAACGGCCACGTCACCATCGACTTCTTCCCCGACAGCACCCTCGGCAACGACGCTGAGATGTACAGCCAGATGCAGAACGGCGAGCTGGACTTCCTGAACACCGGCATCATGGCAAAGGTCGTCATCAACGACTACGCCTTCCTCACCGGCTACTGGTGGATGCAGGATATGGATCACTTCTGGGCGGTCTGGAACTCCGAGATCGGTGAGCGCTACCAGCAGGTCATGGAGAATGACTACAACACCCATCAGGTCACCGCGACACTCCTCGGCCGCCACAACCTTATCTCCACCAAGCCCATCAAGACTCTTGACGATTTCAAGGGACTCCAGCTCAGAATTTCCTCCAACCCCGCGGCGGTTGAACTCTGGAAGGCTATCGGCGTCAACGTCAACATCATGCCTTGGGGCGAAGTCATCCCCTCCCTCCAGACCGGCGTTATCGACACTGTCGGCCACACCTATCAGCAGTTCTACGACACCGGCCTTCAGGAGCTGACCTCCTACCTGACCGAGACCAACCACGAAGCTGACATCACCTGCATCTACGCCTGCAACGATACTTGGAACAGCATCCCCGAAGCTTACCGCACCATCATTCAGGAAGAGTTTGACGCGTGCTTTGCCGAATTCGACGGTATGCGTGACGAGTCCATGGAGAACGCAAAGCAGGCTCTGATTGACGCTGGCCTTGAGTTCACCGAACTCAGCCCCGAAGTCCGCGCAGAGATCGTGAAAACCATGGAGCCTGTCCTCCGCCAGATCTTCGAGACCACTTGGACCGGCGCTACCTACGACGAGGTAATGTCTTACGCCAAGTAACAACAACTAGAGAGCAACATTTTACACTCCTTCAGTGCCGCCGTGAACCGGCGGAAGGGCGCGGCGGCATATGGGGGAAAACTTATCACAATAATGGAGGTGTCGTATGTTGAATTTCCTTGAGAAGTCAACTGCCGCCATAACAAAAGTGACAACGGCCATCAGCGCCGGGGGATTGGTAGTGTCCACCATATGCCTGTTCTTGCAGGTCATATTCAGAATATTGACCGTTACGGCAACCTGGACGAGCGAGATCGCGCGGTATGCTTTTATGGTCACGGTCTTTTACGGCATCGCCGCGGCGACTGACCGCGGGCTGCATCTCGTCATAACGATTTTCAGCGACAGACTCAAGCTGAAGCATAGAGAAGTATACACCACGTTTACAAAGATACTTTTGGGCGTGTTCCTCGCCGTCATAACCTACGGCGTGCTGCAGGCCGCCAACAGCGCGGCAGGCAACAACCAGAGCTTTGAAGCGTTTACAAATATAAAGATCTGCTATCTTTACTATGTTATTTTCGTGGGCTTGCTGATATCAACAATAAATACGATGCTGAGTTCGGCAAAGGATATCGCGCATATGCTTGCGGCCAGAAAAGCATAATGGGAGAAAATAGAGTATGGTAGGTATTTATTGCTTTCTTCTGATGGTTGTGCTCATGCTGCTGAGCATACCCGTCATCCCCTCGCTGGGATTTGCGTCCATCATTACCCTCGCCATGACGAGGGGCGGATTCAAGCTCGTCTCCGTCTCGCTCGGCACAATAAACGCACTCAACAGCTTCACGCTGCTTGCGCTGCCCATGTTCCTCTTCACGGGAAAGATAATGAACGAGGGCGGCATAACGACCAGAATCTTTAACTTTGCGCGCAAGGTTGTCGGCTGGATGCCCGGCGGCATGGCCATGGTGAATATCTTTGCAAGCATGGTGTTCGGCGGAATGTCCGGCACCTCCACCGCCGACGCGGGCGGTCTCGGCGCGATAGAGATCAAGGCCATGAGAGAAAACGGCTATGACGATGAGTTCACCGGCAGCGTCACCGCGGCCTCCGCGATACTCTCTCCGCTCATCCCGCCGAGCCTGAACGTAGTCATCTACGTGTCTATAACCGGCGCGTCCATCATGGGCATGTTTATGACCGGACTGTGCGCCGGCATCCTGTGGGCGATAGTTATGATGCTGATGGTGCTCGTATTTGCGAAAAAGCGCGGCTATGCCAAGGATCCGATGCCCACATGGGGCGAGGTATGGGTAGCGTTCAAGGAAGCCTTCCTGTCGCTCATGGCTCCGGTTATCCTGCTTGTCGGCATATACAGCGGCGTGTTCACCGCCACTGAGGCTGCGGCTATCGTCGTCGTGTACTGCACGATACTTACGACCATCGTCTACAAGCTCGTCGACCTCAAGCAGCTCTGGGCGATATTCAAGGACACCGCGATGGATGTCGCCGTCATCGGCGGCGTGCTCGCCGTGGCGACCATGTTCGGTCAGGTCATCGTCCGCACCAAGCTCCCACAGGCGCTCGTAACGCTGATAACGAACTATGTTGACAACAGAACCGTGTTCATCTTCCTCGTTGTCGTACTCATCGTGTTCCTCGGTATGCTCATGGACGGCGCGGTTATTACCGTTATCGTCACGCCGATGCTGCTCAACGTGCTCGGCGCATTCGACATCAGCCTTGTCCACTTCGGCATTCTCCAGCTCGTCGCCCTCACGCTCGGCGCGCTGACCCCGCCCTACGGCATGACCACCTTTATCACCGCGAGGATTCTGGATATGCCGATGCATCGACTAGCGAAAGCCATGCTGCCATGGATGCTGGCGCTGTTCTTCTTCACGCTGATCGTGGCATTCTTCCCGCGGATTGTCATGTGGCTGCCACATCTGATGGGATACGTATAAAAAATTTAAACAATCCGAAAGCCGTAAAAATATCCCCCGCGGCGTCTGCCTGAAAAGGCAGATGCTGCGGGGGATAAGTTATTTCAGCTTCGGTTTACATCTTTTCAGGGGCGGAGACGCCGATGATGCCGAGGGCGACGGCGAGGACGCGGCGCACGGTGTCAGCCAGCAGGAGGCGGGCTTCCAGCACTCCCGGCTCCGCACCCTTGATGCGGCAGACGGTATAGAACCGATGGAAGCGCGCGGCAAGCTCGGTGACGTACTTGTTTATGCGGCTGGGGTCGTAATCGCGGGCGGCGAGGCGAATCTCCTCTGGCAGGGCGGCAAGCTGCTTTATCAGCTCGCGCTCGGCCTCGGTATCGAGCAGGGAGAGATCGGCGTCCGCCGCAGCGGGCACCGTATGTCCGTCCGCCGCAAGTGCGGCGATCATCGAGCAGATGCGCGCGTGGGCATACTGGACGTAATACACGGGGTTCTCACTGTCCTGACGGATGGCAAGCTCAAGGTCAAATTCGACGGGGGACTCAGGACGGGAATTGAAGAAGTAGCGGGCGGCGTCGACGGGGATCTCGTCGAGAAGGTCTGTCAGGGATATGGCCTTGCCGGTGCGTTTGGACATACGCACGACCTCGCCGTTGCGCGTCAGCTTCACGAGCTGCATCAGCACGATGTCGAGCCGGTGTTCGCCGTCAAGTCCCAGCGCGTCCATCGCGCCCTTGAGGCGGGCGACGTGGCCGTGGTGATCCGCGCCCCAGACGTTGATGACCTTGTCAAAGCCGCGCTTCTCAAACTTGTTGCGGTGATAGGCGATGTCGGCGGCAAAATAAGTATAGAAGCCATTGGCGCGGCGCAGAACGTCGTCCTTGAGGTCAAGCTTTGCAATCTCTTCCTCGGTCTTGCCCGCGGCGCGGAGCTTCGAGCCAAGTATCTCGGAGGTGCGCAGCCAGAGCGCGCCGTCCTTCTCATAGGTGAAGCCCAGATCGGCCAGCTTCTGCACGGACTCTGCGACATAGCCGCTCTCGTGCAGTTCCGACTCAAAGAACCACTGGTCGTACTCGATGCCGTAGCGGCGCAGGTCGGACTGCATCTTCGGAATGTTGCGGTCAAGCCCGAAGCGAGCCATGGCCGCATGGCGCTCTGCTTCGGGGCGCTTCAGATAATCCTCGCCGTAGACATCGTAAAAGCCCTTGGCAAGCTCCTTTATATCGTCGCCATGGTAGCCGTCCTCAGGGAACTCTACCTTATCCTCGCCGAGGATGAGCTGGCGGTAGCGCGCGTCGATGGAGGCGGCAAACTTCTCTATCTGGTTGCCGGCGTCGTTGACATAGAACTCGCGCCAGACGTTGTAGCCCGCGCGGTCGAGTATGCTTGCGAGCGCGTCGCCCAGCACGCCGCCGCGGGCGTTGCCCATGTGCATGGGGCCGGTGGGGTTTGCGGAGACGAACTCGACCATGCACTTCGCGCCGTGTCCGACGTCCACGCGGCCGTAATCCTTGCCCTCAGCGGCGATGTCCTTCAGCACGTCGCCGTACCAGCTCTTACCGAGGCGGAAGTTGATGAAGCCGGGGCCGGCGACCTCGACGGAGTCGAACCACGTGCCATCAAGCTCCATGTTCGCCGTGAGCGCTTCGGCGATCTTGCGCGGCGCCATGTGCAGCACGCGGGCGCCGGTCATGGCGTGGTTTGCGGCATAGTCGCCGTTGGCGGTGTCCTTGGGTATCTCAACGCTGCCGCTGAGCACCGTGCCCGCGGGCAGCTCGCCCTTTTCTACGGCCTTCTCGCAGGCCTTGTTCAGAATACTGCTTATCTGCTCTTTTGCGTCATGTATCAGATTTGCCATTGCTGTTCCCTCTTCTGTTCAGTAATGTTGAGCTTGAATATGTTCCGGCTCACAACGGTATGCTCCATGTCTACGACATAATCTATCTCAAGGCTGCCGCCGTGTTCGTTGAAGCTTTTCTTTATCTTTCTCGTGTCTATGCCCATCGTCGCCGCGCCGTACGGCGTATCGTACAGGAAGCGGCTCTTCGCGCCCTCGCGGAAAACCATGCGGCTGGTGATGTACCCGTCGCGGTCGACCACAATCTCTTCCGGCGTGACCGCGACGCTGGTTCGCGTGCCCTCAAGGCCGGTCACGTCGCTTTCAAGGTAGCTGAAGCAGCTGTTCTCGCCGTCAAAGCTGTATTCGCCGTCGGTCGTGAACTCCATGACGTCCTTCTCGTCGCCGACGTGCTCGCTGCTGATGTTTATGACAACGTCCTTCATCTATTCCACCTCCATTGGGGGTATGTGCTCCGCGCCGCGCTTCGGCTGCCAGCCGAGGAATATCGCGGCCATGCGCCCGAAGTCCCCGGTCTCGCCGCTGGTGAGGTAGCGCTCTTCACCGCTGCCGCCGGTTATGTCAAGTTCCCGGAGCTTATCGCACAGCTCCTGCGCCGCGCACTCCGACGCGCTGACGAGCCGTGTTTCCGCGCCCATGTAGTCCTCTATCGCGTCCGAGATAAGGCCGTAGTGCGTACAGCCCAGCAGTACCGCGCAGACTCCGGCGTCCTTCATCGGGCGCAGGTAGCGCGCGACGGCTTCGTGTATCAGCGCGTCGTCGGGCGAATAGTGCCCGCTTTCGATGAGCGGCACGAAATCGGGGCAGGAGGTATATATCGTGTCCTGTGCGAGGCCGTATTTCTCAAGCTCGCGCCGGAATGCGCCGCTGTCGATGCTGGCCTTCGTGGCGATCACGCCGAGAGGCGCGCCGCCCGCAAGCCCTGCCAGCATCTTTACGCCGGGGCGCAGGACTCCGGTGACGGGCAGGGGATAGGCGTCGAGTATGTCGCCGGCAGTGCTGGACGTCGTCCCACAGGCGGAGACGATGGCCTTCACGCCGAAGCCGCGCAGGAGGTCGAGATCCTGCACCGTCATCCGGCGAAGCTGCGCCGCGGGGCGTGCGCCGTACGGCATTCGGCCGGTGTCGCCGAAGTATATTATATTTTCACCGGGCATGAGCTTCCTGAACGCTCTGAGCGCGGTCAGGCCGCCGAAGCCCGAATCGAAGAATCCAACGGGTCTGTTGTCCATGAAGTTCTCCCCGGCTATGCAGACTTGGCTGCGGGATATCAAGCAGCCGATATTTAAATATACAGCAAAACCGCCGGTATTACAAGCAAAACTTGATGCGGTGAAAGAAATTGCGCCGGAACTGTGGAAATGGGGCTTGTGTTTTGCTATAATAAGTATATAATCACATGGCAGGAGGCGAGATCATGAACATAGAGCTTACGAGCAAGGAGTACCGGCTGCTCCTTGACATGGTATATATCGGAAACTGGATACTCAATTCAACGCGCACGGACGACCGCATAGAGGATTATGACCTCTTGCAGGAGAAGCTGTTCGCCAAGGCTCCGGCCAACGGTATGCGCTCGCTGGTGGAGAGCTGGCAGGGGCACATTTTTCCCTCGCGCGCCTATGAGGACGGCGGCATACACGAGGCCATCGCCGACTATGAGGACGCCGTGTTTTACGATATTCTGGCCGAGGAGCTGGCGCGGCGCGATCTGGGGCTGGAGAACAGCGATCCGGAGGACGCAACCGAGCTTACGAACCGCATGGACGAATACATGGCGGAGTTTGAGAAAAACGGCCTGAACACGATAAATATAGACATTTGATAAAGCTGTGAGGCAAGAACTATGCATGATAAACTGACGGCAAACGACATCAAAAAAATGCAGGAGGAGCTGGACTACCGGCGGCTTGAGCTTATGCCGGAGATAATCGAGGAGGTCAAGCGCACGAGAGCCTTCGGCGATCTGAGCGAGAACTACGAGTACAAGGCCGCGAAGCAGGCACAGAACAAGAACCGCAGTCGTATGCGCTATCTGGAGGGCATGATAAAGACGGCCTCCGTCATCGACGACGACTCGAAGGCAGACGAGGTCGGCCTGTTCGACAAGGTGGAGGTTTATATGCCTGAGGACGACGAGACGGACATTATCCAAGTCGTGACGACTGTGCGCTGTGACCCGCGCAAGGGGCTTATCAGTATGGATTCGCCCTTCGGCAAGCAGATACTCGGCAAAAAGGTCGGCGATAAGTTCACCGTCCACGTTAACGACAGTTACAGCTACGAGGCGGAGATCCGCTCCATCACCAAGACCGATGACGACGGCTCCGCGCCGCTGATGTCCTACTGACGCGGTTGATCGTATTCGCGCGGTTCCTGTACCTGCTGCCGCTGTGCGGACTTGTGAAGTCGATAATCAGAAAGCACAGAACATAAAGAAAACTCACTGGGAAAATTCCCAGTGAGTTTTAACTTTTATTGCAGCTGAATCAGCCGGCGTTTCTGCTCTTCTTGTACATCAGGATGCCCACGCCGCCCGCGCAGAGCAGAGCGGAGAGGCCAAGCATTGTCCAGAGCATGAGGTTGCTGTCGTCGCCGGTCTTGGGCTTGAGGCTTTCAAGCGTGTTGTACACGGTGAAGGTGTCGGAGCTGTATCCGGTGACATAGCCGGTGACCTTAGTAATCTCAACGGCGGTGTACTTGATTTCCTTGCCGTTCTCGTCGTACTTGGCAAGCTCGAAGCTCTTTTCCCAACCGTTTTTCTCGTTCAGCTCGAATTTCTCAATCTGCTTGCCGTTGGCGGAAAGGCTGATTTCAACGGGAGTTCTGCCGGTCTTCACTCCGTTGTCGACCCAGACCTTTCTCACGGTGAACGCCGCTACGGCTTCATCGGTGATGGTCGGGTAAGCGTTCTGGCCGTTCTCGGTCTTTTCGACCTCGGAGCCGTTGAGCAGCAGAGCCGCGCTTGCGGCAAACTCGGTCACGCTGACGGCTTCGCCGTTTTCAACGACAACGTTCGTGTCGCCCTTGGTCTCGGTGACCTTTATCTCGTAGACATTGGTGTTGAGCTTGAAGCCCTTGGGAGCCTTGGTCTCCTTGATGTAGTAGCTGCCCGGCTCAAGCTTGGAGATGGTCAGAAGGCCGTCCTTATCGGTCTTGCCGCTGCTGATGACATTCTTGCACTCGGCGTCGCTATATACGGTGAACTCAGCGTCCGCGACGGCGGCCTTGCTGACGGAGTCGGCCTTGAAGATTATAAGCTCCGCAGGCTCGTGGTGCTCCTTAGCACCGATGCCGTGCGCGGCCTTGAGGTACACGGGGGCCTCGATGCTGCCGGCTTCGACCGCTTCGGCGAACAGATCGCTCAGGCTGTGGGTGTTCCAGCGCTTCTCGGTGCCGTCCTTGTACCAGCCGTCGATGGCACTGGTGCAGTCGTTGGTGCCTTCGGTGCCGTCGAGCGCCCAGCCCTCGCCGGTCTTTGCGATGTTCAGGGTGCCGGTGCTTGCGATATCGTCGCCGGATGCGGTAGCGTGGTTATTGTAGAGCGCTGCGCCCTCGGCGATGGTAGCGGTGCCGAAGTTGTTGAGGCCGCCGCCGTAGGGGATCATGGAGCCGTTGCGCATGATGACGCCGGAGCCGAGGGTCACGGTGCCGTTATTGCGGATGGCGGAGGTGTAGTTGTCAGTTACGGTGAAGGTCGCACCCTTCGCGACCTCGAGAGAGGCGGAGGCCTTCGCGATGTTTATCGCGCCGCGGGCGTCCGCGCCCTTCGCGGCCTCGGACTTGCCGTTGCCGCTGACTTCAACGGTGGAGTCGGCGCTGATACTGATCTTGCCGGTATTGATGTACATGGCGCACAGGCCGTTGTTGTTGATCTTCGCGTTGACGCCGCCCTTGAAGGTCATCTCGCTGGTGCTGGAGATGGCGTGGCTGGCGTTGCCGCTGAAGTCCACGACGCCGCCGTCAAAGACGAAGTCGGTGCCGTTGGAGGCGTTGCCGCTGCTGTTGGTGACCTGTAGGGTGCTGCCGACGCTGTGCACCTTGAAGGTGCCGGTGAAGCCGGAGCGGTTGCGGTCGAGTACGACGGTGGAGCCGCCGCTGATGTTGACACTGTATTCAGCGCTGCCGCCGTCCCACTCAATGGCGTCCTGCGGGTAGTTCTTGATGGTCATGGAAGAGCCTGCGACGTTGATGGTGTTGTTGCCGGTGCAGTAGATGGCGTGAACGTTGCTCTCAACACCGCTGCCGTCCAGAGTCATGGTTGCGCCGCTGAGGTTCAGACTGGAGCCGCTGCCGAGAGCGATGGTCATCCAGCCAAGCTCGGCATTGCCGGTTGCGCCGATGCCGGTCATAACGACGGTGCAGCCGTCAAAGGTGAGCGCCGCGCCGTGGAGCGCGATGCCCTTACCGGCAAAGGTGATGCTGTAATTGCCCTTGATGGTGATGCTCTTTGAAAGATCCATGCCGCCGCTGGTGCAGTTATCGAGAAGCTCGATAACGTCGCCGCTCTGCGCGGCCTTCACTGCGTCGTCCAGAGTCTCATACTTGACGTCGCCGATCTGGGCGAGGTACTTCAGCTCAGGCGTCGGCTCAACCGGAGCGGGGGTGGGCTCCGCCGGTGTCTCGCCGTCCTGAACGGCGGGAGCAGCCTCCGCTTCGCCGTCGGCAAATGCCGCCGGCATGAGCGACAGAAGCATGATAAGCGTCATCATGAGCGCCAGAAGCTTTCTGCCATTGAATTTCTTCATTTCCTGTTTCCTCCTTTTCAGAATAGGAAAATCGCAAGTTTCGCCGCATTGCGGCAATATTTCAAACTTTTTATGTATCTTTCCTCTTGCACCTTGATTATAGCACTTTGGGACGAGCGTTTCAATAGAAGTTAAGCAATATTAAGAAACAAATTACAAATTAGTAACATTTTCGATACAACACGCTAGCCTCCGACAATTATCACGCTGGCCGAAGGCTCCGGTTCGGGCGTCGGATCGGGGTCGGGCGCGGGTTCGGAAGGCTCGCCGCCCGGCTCCGGACTGGGTGAAGGCTCGTCGGGCGAGGTGCCGGGGTCGATTATCACATCCGCGGGCGGAGTCTCCTCCGGCTCCGCCGATGTGTCCTGATAGTACCATGCGCCGCGCAGTTCGCCGGTGCAGCAGATCGCGCCGCCGCTGCGGTAGACAATATCGACGTTCGCGGCGGTGATGGGCGTGGTGTAGGGGTTGAGGTGCGCGTTTATCATGTCGAGCCAGTCATAGAGCTGCACAAATGTGTAGCTCAGCCCCTGAACCATGTCGGGGGAGTTCGGCATCGTGTAGAAATTGATGTCCTCGCTCTTGCACTGGAGCGCCTGCCGCAGGAAGAACGCAATGTTCGCCGCGGAGAGGTTGGTGTCCATGCCGTCGCCGAGTATCTGCGTGACCTTGGAGATGTTCGGAATGTTGCCGAGCGTGATGAACTGGCTGGCGGCGGCCTTCAGAAACTTCTGCTGCATCTCGACGCGGCCGAGGTCACCGTTGGCGTAGCCGCTGCGGAAGCGGACGACGCCCATGGCCGTCTCGCCGTCGAGAAGCTGATAGCCCGCCTTTACGTGGATGTACAGATTCTGACTGGAGTCCTCATAGTCCATGTCGCAGGGGACGTCGAAGTATATGCCGCCGAGGGCGTTGACCGTGTCGATGAACACGTTGAGGTCGATGACCGCGTAGCAGTCAACGTCGAAGCCGAGCAGGTTCTTGACCTGCTGGCGCAGACCGTCGATGCCGACGCCGCCGGAATTCACCGTGCCCCAATAGACGGCGTTGATCTTGCGTATGTTCCAGCTGATGTTCACGAGCGTGTCGCGCGGGATGCTGACGAAGTCCATCTTGTGCTGCACGGTGTCGATCTTGCCGACGATGATGGTGTCGGTGTTGCCGTTGCCGTCGTCATTGCCGACGAGGAGCACAGTGTATACTCCGTCCTGCCGGTCGGTGCTGAAGGCGGTTCCGGTGTCGTCAGACTCGGAATCGGAATTCACGGGCTGCGCCGACACCTGCGCCGGAGCCTCGTCCGAGATTTCGGGCGCTTTTTCCCACAGCATGTACGCGCAGAACGCGCCGATGACGACCAGCGTAAGCACCGCGAGAATCGTAAAGAACGCCCGGAAAAAAAGCTTTAAACTGCTCTTTTTGTTCATGTGTTCTCCTTTCGGAATATTTAAGGCTCTCCGGATTCGACGGAAAACCGCAATCTTACCCTTTGATCGGGCTATATTATAGCGCGGAATCGTTAAAAATCAATGAACTCCGGCCTTAATATTTCTTAAATGATTATTGCCGCTACGGGGGATTATGAAACAGGGGCGCGGCGGCTTCCTCTTTATATAATGAATCGGAGATTTTCCGCAGCTCCTTGTGGTCACCGATTTTGTTTTTGAACTTCGCGCCGTCCTTGAAGGACACGGGATTCACAACAAAATGGCAATGCACATTGTTGGTATTCAGATGGACGCTGACCAGCACCTGATACCGATCACCCCACATCCTTCTTGCTGTCTCTTTGCCGATGGCAAACGCCTGCTCCGGCGTGACCTCGCCCTCACGAAAGCTTTGAATACCGTGGTAGCCCACCACCTTGCCACGCAAACCAAACCGCCGCTGTACGGCGATCATCTCGGCATAAGCGTTCTGCGCCGAGCAGTTGATGCCGCCGACAAACATTTTGCGGTCGGTTTTATCGTCGTTCTCTGCGTAACGCAGGGCGGCGTACAAATCCTCATCGAGATATTCCGGGGCGGTGGTCTTATCGGGATTGTCGGCGTAGTCCAGTGTGGCTTTCAGATTTTTGAACACAGGCCAGAAGCCTGTCACCGCCATACCGCATCACCCCTTTCCCGGCAGCAAGAATTCTGCTGTGATCTGCTTCAGCACCGTGTAAATTTCCTTGTCCAGCTCCGGTGAACTGGCTTTATCCGCAAGCTCGCCAAGCTTTTCAAGACAAGCAAAAAGAGCGTCAGGCGGAACCGCTCTTGGCTCATGCGCCGGAAATCGACGAAGCCGATGTTCCGGAAGCGGACGAGGAGCCGGAGCCGCCCAAAGCCCCCGTTCCAACTCGGACACCACCGGCTAAGCCGGATTTTGTCACTGCTGCTTTCGGCGTGAAATCTCCGATCGTTCCCGCAAAGCCCCAGCAGCCCGAAAAACCGAAGGTCGATGTTTCCGGCGTTGCCGTTGGAAGCGCTGTGGCTCACGCTAAGTTCGGCATCGGCAAGGTGATCGAGCTGAACAGGGGATATGTGACCGTCCGCTTTGAGCAGGGCGAGAAGCGCTTTATTTTCCCCGATGCGTTTGAATTCGGATTCTTGAAAGCGCAATAGGCAAAAAGAGGCCCTTCGTATCATTTTCTTGACTTGATACGAAGGGCCTTGCCTTATGTATAGCTTACTTGATGATAGACAGTTTCGGATGCATGGTCTCGGCAGGAATACATCCGCCCGACCCACTCCATTTGGTCGCTGGCTTTCAGCGTTTCCGTAATGCCCTCTGCATCTGCCATTTGCTTTACCAGCCGAATCCACAAAAGCAAGGGGCTGGAATACTCTGCTGTATATTTTGTTGGATTGGAAGACTCTGCTTTCTGGAACTTTAGGAACCAGCCGGATGAAGATCGCTGCACATTCTTTGTGGCATTATCCCGTGCAAAGGAATCGGTTACTTTCACATTCTGTAAACGAAGAACAGGTATGAGACATCCAATGCA
>URPD01000035.1 GCA_900549645.1 uncultured Eubacteriales bacterium | reverse complement strand
GGCAAAGCTAAAGGGCTTGCCGCCTGCAATTCACAGACAGCAAGCCCTTTCGGCTACTTGAACAATTTGCGCTAAAAATATTTGTCTAACTTTTTGGGGTCACTTCAATATCCGGAGGGGTTTTACTGTCATATAGGATTCAGCTGAACATCAGATTAAGTATATTTTCGGCGGTGATCGCGCCGAAAATGTTCGTCAGATCCAGCGTTGACAGGGCGCGAGCCACGCTGTCTCGCTCGAAGAAGCAGCCTGTCAGCGCCGTCGCTGCGGGCGAAACATCCTCAAGAGCCATGAAATCGCCCTCAAACGCGATGTCGCTTATCTTTCCGTTCTGCACGTCCGCCATTATACACAGGCTGCCGCCGGGGAAGCGGCGGCTGTTTTTATATTCGAACTTTTTGGTCCGTACCCATGTCCAGTCCCACGAACGGTATTTTTCGTCCGCGATCCTGGCTGCCTCGGCCAGCTCTTCGCCGGACAGCTGCTCGTGCACGAGCCCATCCGTGGACAGCGCGGCGAGCAGCCTTGCGCGGAACTCCGTCATGTCCATGTCCGCAGGCAGAAACTCTCGGATATTGCCGACACGGCTTTTCACAGACTTGACGCTCTTGGAGCTGAACTTGTCCGCGTTTACATTGAGCGCCTCACTTATGACCTGCGGGTCGGAGTCAAAAAGCAGCGTGCCGTGATGCAGTATCCTGTCGCCGCAGAGGCGCTGTGCGACGCCGGATACCTTGCGGCCGTTGACCAGAATGTCGTTACGTCCGGACTTTTCGGCGCGGACGCCCATGGTGGACAGCGCGCGGCACACCGGTTCGGTGAAACGTTCTATGGATATTTCGCTGCCGTTTCCGGCGTCGGATATGAATGAATAATTCAGGTTGCCCATGTCGTGATATACCGCGCCGCCGCCGGTCATCCTGCGCACGACCGTGACGCCGTGCTGCCGCACGTATTCCGTGTTGACCTCAGCCCATGCGTTCTGGTTGCAGCCTATGACAACGGTGTTGTTGTTCTGCCAGAGAATGAGCCAGTCGCCGTCTCGCTTGTTTTCGAGAACATATTGTTCAAAGGCTAAATTGTAGCATGGATCGGTGCTGCCGGTTTCAAGGTAGTGTATCATGTGTCCCTCCGTGCGGCCTGAAGAAAGAGCGAAATTTGCTGCAGGCCACGCTGAAAATTGTGGATTTTCGGGCAAACGGCGGCGCTGCGGGAGCCGATTTTGCATGAATAATATAGCATCCACTCGATTTGCTGTCAATCTTGAAGTGGAATTATGTTGGTTTATTCGTGAAAACTTTTGAAAGCACAGATCGTGCTATGTCAATATGCACATAAAACAACTAAAAGATTTGTGGATAGTGCCATTTCTATCACGGATATCACAAAATATGTTGTTTTGTGACTGAATCGATGATATTATTTATGCGTAAATGTGGTTTTATATTCAACCACCAACGGCTTTGTCATTTCAAATATCTAAATTCAGCCTTCAGGAGGAAAACTAAATGGCAGTCAGCAATGAAATGATGAAAGACATGTATACGCGGATGCTGCGTATACGTGACTTTGAAAATGCGACCTCAAGACTGTACGCGGAAGGGAAGATACCGGGCTTCTGCCATCTGTATATCGGCGAGGAAGCCGTCGCAACGGGCGTGTGCGAATGCCTTACGGATGAAGACTATATCACCAGCACGCACCGCGGCCACGGCCATATAATCGCCAAGGGCGGAGACATGCGCCTTATGATGGCGGAGCTCTTCGGCCGTGCGACCGGCTATTGCCACGGCAAGGGCGGTTCCATGCATATCGCGGACAGAGACAAGGGCATCCTCGGCGCGAACGGCATCGTCGGCGCAGGGCAGTGCATTAGCTGCGGCGCGGGACTGTCCATACAGCTGCGCAAGACGGATCAGGTCTGCGTCTGCTTCTTCGGCGACGCGTCCACGAACCAGGGCACATTCCATGAATCACTCAATATCGCATCGCTGTGGAAGCTTCCGGTCGTGTTCGTGTGTGAGAACAATCTCTATGGCATATCTGTCAGTCAGGAGCACCATCAGGCGATAAAGGATATCTCCGTGCGCGCCGTCGCGTACAATATGCCCGGCGTAACGGTCGACGGCAACGACCCGCTGGCCGTATATGAGGCGGCGAGCGAAGCTGTGGCGCGCGCCCGTGAAGGCAAGGGGCCGACTCTCATCGAGTGCAAGACCTACCGCCAGCACGGCCACTTTGAAGGAGACCCCGCGCCCTATAAGCCTGCGGAGGAGCAGGCGGCGTGGATGAAGAGAGACCCCATCCCCAATTTCAGAAAGTACCTTATCGATAACGGCGTGGCGGACGAGGATGAGCTTTGCGGCATTGAGGCAGGCGTTGCAAAGGAAGTCAGCGACGCGATCGAGTTTGCCGCCGCCCAGCCCTGGCCAGACGCGGATTCCGTTGTTGTCGATGTATATTCGGATATAGTAGAGGAGGCAAGAAAGAGATGATCCTGACTTATCGTGAAGCTATCCGCGAGGGTATGAGCATAAGAATGCGTGAAGATCCGAGAGTTATCCTCTTCGGTGAGGACACCGGCGCCTACGGCGGCAGCTTCGGCATCACCCTCGGCATGTATGATGAATTCGGCGGCGATCGCGTGCGCGATACACCGATATCCGAAAGCGCAATAATCGGCTGCGCCGTCGGCTCCGCGGCTACCGGCATGAGACCGATCGCAGAGCTCGTTTTCTGCGACTTCCTGACCGTTGCGATGGATCAGATCGCCAATCAGGCGGCAAAGATGCGCTATATGTTCGGCGGAAAGATATCTCTCCCCATGGTTGTCCGCATGCCTGCGGGCGCGGGACAGGGCGGCGCCGCGCAGCACTCCCAGTCTCTCGAAGCGTGGGTCACTCATGTGCCCGGCCTCAAGGTCGTGTATCCTTCGACTCCGCAGGATGCGCTTGGCCTTATTCTGTCCGCTATCGACGATGATAACCCCGTAATATATTTTGAAAACAAGATAATAAAAGAGAAAGCCGATATCACCAATTTTGATCCCATCCCGCTCGGCAAGGGCAATATCGTGCGCGAAGGTACGGATATTTCCGTTATCACCTACGGCCTTCAGGTCTACGATGCGAAGAAGGCGGCGGATATCCTCGCCAAGGACGGCATAAGCCTTGAGATCATCGACCTGCGTACGCTCTATCCGCTGGACAAGGACATGATACGCAGCAGCATCGCAAAGACTCACCACGCTATCGTTATCACCGAAGAAACCAAGCGCGGCGGCTACGGCGGAGAGATCAGCGCAACCATAGCCGAGGAAATGTTCGACGAGCTTGACGGCCCCGTCGTGCGCATCGGCTCGCTCAATACCCCCGTCCCCGTGTCTCCGATCCTTGAACAGGCGTTCATGCCCAACTATCAGGATATCGTCAACGCCGCACGGAAAATGCTGTGACCGCGTTTCGGAAGGAGTTTTAGGTATGGCCTTTTATGTATCAATGCCCAAGCTCGGAATGACGATGACGGAGGGCACGATAAGTGAATGGAAGAAGAAAGAGGGAGACGCCGTCGCGGTCGGCGACCCGCTTTTCGACGTGGAGACAGACAAGCTGACGAATACGATAAACGCCTATGAGGCGGGAACTGTGCTCAAAATACTCGTGAACGACGGCGAGACTGCGGCCTGCCAGCAGCCCGTCGCCATTATGGGGCAGGCGGGTGAGGACATCTCCGGCCTTACGGGGGCTGCTGCCGCACCGGCCGAGGAGAAGACAGAGCAGCCTGCCGAGCAGAGCGTACAGCCCGCCGCGCACAAGGCCGGTGAGCGCCTGATAATCTCGCCGAGGGCGAAGAAAGTTGCCGCAGAGCTTGGGATAGACACGCATTATGTCACGGGGACCGGACCGAACGGCCGCATCGTCGAGAGGGACATCCGCAATTATAAGCCTGCCGCGCAGGAAGAGCACAGCGTAAAGACGTCTCCGCTCGCGAAAAAGATCGCCGCAGACATCGGGGTAGATGTGAACGATATCCCGAGCGACGGGCGCGTCATGGCAGGGGATATCCTCAAGTATCTGCATGACAGCCGCGTACCGGTGCAGGAGGCTCCCGCCCGCGAGGAGACCGTGAATATGGACGGCATGCGCAAGGCTATCGCGCGCAACATGCTCAATTCCCATATGACCAGCCCCACCGTCACCTTTGATCTGAGTGTGGACATGACCAATCTCAAGGAGTACCGCGCCCAGCTCAAGGCGAATGATATCAAGGTGAGCTATACTGACATACTGGTCAAATTCGTCTCGAAAGCGCTCACGGAATTCCCCGCGCTCAACTGCTCGGTGGACGGAAATAAGATCATCTATAAGCACTATGTCAACATGGGCGTCGCCGTTGCGCTCGATAACGGGCTTGTTGTGCCGAATGTTCCCGATGCTGACAAGAAGAGCCTGACGGAGATATCCTCGGAGGTCAAGGAACTTGCAGAGCTTGCCCGCAGCGGGAAGCTCCCGATGGAGCGTCTCCACGGCGGCACGTTTACTATAACCAACCTCGGCATGTACGGCATAGAGAGCTTCTCTCCCATCATAAATCAGCCTGAGGTGGCGATCCTCGGCGTGTGCGCAATGCAGGACAAGCCTGTCGTTGTGGACGGCCAGATCACCGTCCGGACGATGATGAACATGTGCCTCACCGCCGACCACAGAGTTGTGGACGGAGCCCTTGCCGCACAGTTCCTGCATCGGGTCAAAACGCTCATGGAAAACCCGGCGCTCATGCTTGCATAATTTAGGAGGACGGATATTCAATGGCGACCAATGTCATCATGCCGAAGCTTGGAATGACCATGACTGAGGGCACGATAATCAAATGGCATAAAAAAGTCGGGGACGTGATCGAAGAGGGCATGCCGCTCTTTGATGTGGAGACCGACAAGCTTACAAATACGGTGAATGCGAATGTTTCCGGAACGCTCCTGAAAATAAGTGTTCCGGAGGATGGTACGGCGGACTGCCTGGCGGTCGTTGCGGTCATTGGCAGCGAGGGCGAGAAGCTCGAAGCCGAACCCGCACCGGCTGCCGCGGCGGAGCCTGCCGCGCCGCAGACGGAGAGCGGCAATGATCTCATCGTCATCGGCGGCGGCCCGGGCGGATACGTCGCGGCAATACGCAGCGCGCAGCTTGGAATGAAGGTCACGCTCATCGAGGCGGACGCCGTCGGCGGTACCTGCCTCAACCGCGGCTGCATGCCGACAAAGGCACTTCTGCATTCTGCCGAGGTGTACGAGCTGGCAACGCACTCTGCCGGCATAGGCATAGTGGCGAACGACGTTTCGGTAGACTGGAACGCGGTGCAGAATGCGCGCGCCGGTGTCACGAAAAAGCTCACCGACGGCGTGAAAGCGCTCATAAAGGCAAATAAGATTACGCTGATATCCGGAAAGGCGAGCTTCGCAGACCCGAAAACAGTCTCAGTCGGCGGCAGGATACTGACTGCCGGAAAGATAATCATCGCCTCCGGCAGCGCGCCGATCGTCCCGCCGATAAAGGGGATCAGCGAATGCGGCGCGGTCATCGATTCTACGGCCTGCCTGCAGCTCGACCATGTTCCGGAGAGCCTGCTCGTTATCGGCGGCGGAGTGATCGGCCTTGAGCTTGGCAGCGTGTACGCGCGTTTTGGCAGCAAGGTCACGGTAGTTGAGATGAGCCCCAAGATCATGCCGCTCATGGATTCGGAGCTTACCGCGATGGTTCGCCGCCAGCTTGAGACCAAGGGCATGGAGATACTCACGGAGAGTAAGGTCGTCTCCGTGGAAAACTGCGGCGCTGGCGGCAGAGTTCATATCGAGTGCCCGAACGGCGAGAGGACAGTGGAGGCAGAAAAGATACTGCTCTGCGTTGGCCGTAAGCCCAATATCGAAGGACTGGGACTTGAGAAAGCCGGAGTAAAGACGGAGCGCGGCTATATCCAGGTCAACGATCGGATGGAGACTTCCGTTCCGGGCATATACGCCGTCGGCGACTGCAACGGGAAGCTTATGCTGGCTCATGCCGCAATGGCTATGGGCGAGACGGCGGCCGAGAATGCAGCTGGCGGCAGCAAGACCTTCATTGCGGCTTACAGCCCGTCCTGCGCATATATCGGTCCCGAGCTTGCCGGTGTTGGATATACCGAGGAACAGCTCAAGGAAAAGGGCGTGGACTACAAAGTCGGCAGATTTGTTACCGCCGCAAACGGCAGAAGCCTTGTGTCCGGCCATGTTGACGGCATGGTCAAGATCATTGCCGGTGAAAAATACGGCGAGATACTCGGTGTACACATCATGGCGCCGAGCGCGACCGAGCTTATCGAAGAGGCGGCGCTGGCCATTCGGCTCGAAGCCACGGTGGATGAGCTTGTGGATACGATACACTGCCACCCGACCGTGTCCGAGGCGCTGCGCGAGGCGGCGCTTGCGGTAGATGGCCGCGCGATACATATGCCGAATAAAAAGAAGTAAACCGATAACCACCTAAGTCTGCCGTCTTATGTGCGGCCGCGGCAAAAACGAAAACCGCCATGCTCAGACACTGTTCTGAACATGGCGGTATTTTCTTGCCGTTCAAATATATTTTGCCGTGAATTCGTCAAGAGCCGGAATGCTTTCACAGCGCCAGTATTCCGCGCCGTTGTCGGTTCGCTCTACAAGCTTCTTGTTATACAGCTCGCGCCGCAGTGTCGCGGGATCGTCGAACGTGCTCCACGCGTCCAACAGGCCGTTCAGCTCGGCTTCGGGATAGCGCCTGTCCGGCTCAAGCTTCCCAGCGAGATACCACAGCGCGGCGAGCTTTTTACGGTTCTTCGCGGGGAACGCGGTGAGCTGCATTTTGCCGTTGAGAAAAGGCTGAATCAGCCGCAGCAGAGAAGAATCATCCATTTTTGCATCCCCCGATCATCTCGGTGAACAACTTGTCTCGGTCAAAATCACCGGAGATGAAGCCCGGAATTTCCTTTATCGCCTTGCAGATGCTGAGGCTGAAGCCTGTCAGAATGGCGCCGATCTCCGCGTCGGAATACGGGCAGTCGCCGGTGACGATGAGCGCGGCGATGCCGAACACCACGATCCACAAGTCGCGGAAATAGCGCTCGGCCTCGGCTTCGCTGATGCGGTATATGCGCTCAAGTGGCTCCTTCACATATTCAAGCGAATGGCGCATCGCGTCCATCGCGCCCTTTTTACCGGCGTCATGCGTGAGGAAAAGGAGCCTGTACAGCTCCGGCTCCTCGCGCGCGAAGCGGACATATTGCATTCCGAAGCCATAGAACGGGATCTCCGCCCGCAGCCCCTCTTCCGCGTAGCCATCGTATATCGCCTCCGCCGCCGCGCGCACCGCGCCGCGAGCCTCGGCCATCGTAGAAAAGCAGGTGAACACCGGCTGGGTCGATACGCCGAGCTCGTCCGCAATAGCCCGCGCGGTCAGCGCGCCTATGCCATTCCGGCGCACTACCTGCAGGGCGGCGTCGGTTATTTCCGCTCTGGTAAATTTGAATTTCGGTGCCATATAAACTCTCCGTTTTTCGTCAGCATCAAAGATTTTTTATCTGGTTGCTTATCAGCATGCCCACTGTGTCCGCAAACATGCTCAGCGAGCGGATGCGCGCAAAGTCGCGCCCGTAGACAAGCTTCGCCGAGGCGACGTCCTCGTCGTCGCCGGTGAACACGCACATCACCGCGATGCCGTCCGCCCGCGCGCGGCGCACCTCAAGCGCGGCATCGGTCAGTCCGACGTCCTTTTCATAGGTCACAAGTTCGTCCGTCTCGCGGCGGCGGGTCTTTACAACGTCGTTCGGCTTCACGTCGGACAGGACGATGAGCAGCTTGTGCTCGTATGGGGAAGCGTTCATCAACCGGTGCAGCGCGGCGATGGCGAGACCGTCGCGGTTGCAGCCGTTGGAGACGTATTCAAATATCCGCCGATTGTCGCGCGGACGGTCATAGTCCCGAAAAACGCGGAGCACGGTGTAGCCCGTCATGGAGCAGAACGAACTGACCCGACAGGGAATGCCGCAGCGCGTGAGGCTCTCGGCGACCATGTAGCCCTGCGCGGAGACGATCTCCTGCCGCGTTTTCTGCGAGGTCGAGGCGTCGAGCAGTATGTCCACCGACAGCCCGCCGATGTCGTCATGCTCCGTCTTGCGGAACACGCGGCTGTCGCCGAAGCTCAGCGCGCGCCATACGCGTCCGCCGTCGAGCCGACCGGAATTCGCGCGGATGATGGCGGGCTGGAGATGCATGAGCGCTGAGTTCTGAATCTTCGAACTCAGCTTTGCTATGGCGCTGCGGTTCTGCGCGAGGCTTGCGTCGTAGCTTGCGCGGTTCTTCACTATCTGCGCCGCCTCGCGCTGGCGCGACAGCGCTTCAAAGCCGTTGCGTATCTGCGCCGCGTCCGGACGGTCGCCGGATGTGATGAGCAGATGGCAGGATTCGTGGCTGCCGGTGCACAGCTCGCGCTCAAGCTTGTCCGTCTCGGCGGGGGAGAATATGCTCCTGCCGTACTTCGTCTCCATAAACTCGCGCAGTTCCTGCGCGGTCATCTTGGTTTTCAGCTCTTTCTGCTGCACGTCGCCGTCCGCCGAGCCGCCGTAGACGTCCTGCGGATGCTGCGTGAAGCCAAGGCCGAACCTGCGAAACTGGGTATCGGCGTTCTTCCTGCTGCGCTTTTTGAACGGCTGCGTGAAGCTGCGCTTCTGCGCGCGTCGGCGCTCCTCGGTGCATATCTGAAACCAGCGCTCGAACAGCTCCTTCGCCCGCGCGGCGATCTCCGTTTCCGTCATGTCCGGCGTGAACTCCAGCTCGTCGAGGAGCTTGGAGTCGTATTTGTTCATGCGCGATTCAAGCCCCAGCACGCGCGAAAAGTGCGCGAGCGCGAGCGAATCGTAGAATTGAAAATCCTCCGCACCCTGATGCTGTCGCACGAACTGCTCGGCGTATCTGCGCCGAAGCGCTTCCAGCGCCGGGCGCTGCGGCAGCTCTCGCTGATAGACGCAGTTTTCAAGCCCCAGCCAGAACAGATCCGTGTATGTGTCGGCGTCCTCATATTGCTGAAGCCCTGCGAATATCTGCGCGAACACCGCGTAGTCGTAGTGCTTCCGCGCCGCGCCGAAGATGCAGTTCCAGTAGAGGTCGGCTCTGCCTTTCACGTCGTAGGCGCGGAAATCAGGGCGGAAGTCGTAGCGGCCGGCGCAGTTCCAGACGATGTTTGCCGCGCGCTTTTGCTGCCGCTCGTCGATCTCTGTCATGGCTCGAACAGGTCACTGCGGCGCAGCTCGCCGGGGATGCGCGCGCCGACGATATCGGACACAAGCTGGCGCTCGAAATCGTCAAAGCTCTTGTTGAGGATGCCCATCTCAAGCGCTTCGCCGAGACTCAGTCCCTGCTCCGTGAGATGCACGGCGGCGATCAGGCCGCGCAGGTCGAGCGCCTTTGTGGATATCTCGGAGCTGTCGCACTTCTTGCGGATCTCCTGAAACAGCTCCGCAAGCTGGCGGGCGTATTCCGCGCGAAGCTTCGGGAACGTGGCCTTCAGCAGCTTTTCAAGGCTGTCGGCAGAGATGACGGGCATGTTTATCACCATGAAGCGCGAAGCCAGCGCCTCGTTCAGCTCGCGCGTACCGGCGTAGCCATAGTTCATCGTAGCGATGAAGCGCGTGCAGGGGGAGAGCGTGATGCGGTCGTAGCCCGGCACGTCGATGATGCGGCGGAAGTCCAGCGTGGCGTGGAGCACGGAGAGAGATTCGTTCTTCGCCATGTTTATCTCGTCGAGCACGCCGAAACCGCCCTCCACGGCGCATTGGTATATTGGGCCGCGGCGCAGAGTCACCTCGCCGTTTTTGAAGGTGTCGGTGCCGATGAGCGATGCGGCGTCTGTGTTGAGGTAGAACGAGATGTCCCACTGCGGGCGCTGGAACACGGCGGCAAGGTTCTCGGCCAGAACGTTTTTGCCGGTAGCCTTCGGTCCGACCAGCAGCAGGTTTTCGCCCGCGAGCACGGCGGCTATCGCTTCGCGCCAAACCTCACGGCCGTAATATTTGTATTTGGGGCAGGGGATGCGTCCGGCGTTCTCCGGCGCTGCGGGAAAGCAGCGGCAAAAGTCCTCAATTCGGGAGATCATTTCCTCGTCTATACCCTCGCTGCGCAGAAAATCGAGCATGTTTATCCCTCCATTTTATGTCTGATTCCTATGCTCATATTGTAGTCCTAAATTGGAAAAAGTCAAATGTTTTGGCTTTGTTGTCCAAGGTGAAAATGCCCAGCACAAAACAGACTGAAAAGTATAAAAAACACTCGATTTCAAGTGAAATCGAGTGTTTTTGGTGGAGATAAGCGGGATCGAACCGCTGACCTCTTGAATGCCATTGATGGCCGCTTTCGCGTCCATCAGGGGCAAGCGTTCCAAAAGGAAAAACCATTGAAATACAGGCACTTTCGCGTATTCGCTGTTTTCGCGCACTTTACTTTTTTGCTTCATGCGCGCTTGAATTTTGAAATAGATTGCTTTCTGCGGGGCTGTGTTACAGCCCCATTTCTTTTACCCTGCGGTAGAATGTGTTGGGCTTCAAGCCTAACTCTTTCATGGCGGCGGTGGCGGTGATTTCGCCCGCCCGCCACTTTTTGCAGAGGGCTTTCATCTGCGCCTCATTGTAGTCAATAGGCTTGCGGCCTTTGTATTTACCCTCGCTCTTGGCAATCTCGATGCTCTCCCGCTGCCGCTCCAAAATGTTCTCCCGCTCCAATTCCGCCAGTGCGCCGAACACGGTCAGCATGAAGCGGCCTTGGGGGGTGGTGGTGTCAATGTTCTCTTTCAGACTGACAAACTCCACGCCTTTTTCCGTCAGTTCGGAGACGATGGAAAGCAAGTCCCGCGTGTTTCGCGCAATGCGGGAAATGCTCTCTACCACAACGGTGTCACCCGCTCGGACAAAGGACATCATTTCCTTAAACGCGGCGCGGTCTGTGTTCTTTCCGCTTGCCTTGTCCACGAACACCTTTTCGGCGTTCTGTTCCTGCGCCATTTTAAGCTGCCGCGCCTCGTTCTGCTCGATGGTGGAGCAGCGCACATAGAAAACCCGCATCTTTTTGTCCCCCTCGTTTTATCTGTCATTATTCTACCACAAATCCAGATATATGTCAATAGGGTATATATAAAATTTGAAATATTTCATAATTTATGATATAATATATGTGAAAGAGAAAACAGAGGGATTTTTGATTGTCACAGGGCTATACCCTAATGAAACAGATAGGAAAGGAGCGGGACACGCGCCCCGCTCCTAGAAGTGCTTTGTGTTATTTGCTCAATGCTTGATTGACCTCTGCAATGTCGCTGTCAGAAAGCGGAATGTGGATTTCGGAATCCACAAAAATCGGTTCGCCGTTATAGTCTGCGTTCCCAAAACAGCCGCCTGCCGCAGCAATATAAATGTCCTGCTCTTTTTCACTCTTTTCCATCCAGCTTTCATCAACGCTGAATTGGTCGTAGACCGTGCCGGTGTCATAGTCGATCGCCATAGTAACGGAATCGTAACCCATGCCATCCACAAAGCTATCACAGTTTGCTTTCACCATAAAGAAATGCAGCGGCTGACCCTCGCCGCCATTGCTGTCCATCTTCAACTCGAAGGCGTAGGTCACGGCAAAGGGCTGGGCATCCATCTCGAACATCTCTTCAAACGCTGCTTTTCTTGCCAGATACGCCTCGCTTTGGATATAGGCGCTCAGATGCTCGATCAGAAAGTCCTTGGCAGAGACCTCTTTTCCGTCAACAACGATATTGGCGGGCGCATCACTGCTTACGGAAGTGTCGTTCTTACCGCCGCAAGCCGCAAGGCTCAGGCACAGTACCGCTGCCAAAAGCAGCGCAAGTATTTTCTTCATTTCTTATCCTCCAATTCTCGCGATAAGTTTTCAACCGCAATGCGGATATTATCAGGGACGCCTTTCATTTGCACATACTTTGACACGGAGGACGCGCTGCGCCCCACTTCGCGCGCTACGGCGGCATAAGTACCTAACTTCCGATAGAGCCGCTGCATCCCAATGATTTCCTCCGGGGTAATTCTCGGCGCGCCCATTATTTCCCTTTGCGGGCGGGTCTGTCAGCGACTTTCAGATGCTTGTCTGTGTCATCCATACAGATTTTCCACGCTTCTTCCAGATAGGTTTTGAAGGTGTACTGCTTGTCTCCGCCACCGTCCTTGATAATACGGTTGATTTCTTCCAGCTTTGCGGCATAGTTCCAAGGTACGGTGATGGTTTTCTTGTCGGTGTCCAGAATGATACGCATATTGTTCGCTCCTTTCTATGTGATAAAAATAGAATACCGCGAAAAAACCATGAAAACAATTAACTGGCTGCATAGTATCGGCAAATTTCTTTCGATCTCGGCGCAAATGCTGTAAAAACAACGAAAACGCGGAAGATTTCGTGAATCTCCCGCGTTTTACAGTAAAATTAAAGAAGTATAAGTTAAAACATCGCGTTTTACTCAAAAATCGCATTTGACAGGTCGATTGGGTACTGAATCGGATTGTCAATATCAATTCCGTTCCCGGAAAAAACAGTACCGCCAAAGTCCAACGGTGTTGCGCCGGGAAGATTTACGAATTGAATACCAATATCATTGCCCTCAATCGTACACTCCGGAAATCCGGTTTTGAAAAAGGAATAACTCAATGTATCATAGGAAAATGCGATCCCGTTATTTCGGAAGGTGCAGGCTTCCACGCCGATCATGCCACCTTCCTTTACTGCGGCTCCAATGTCGTATCCGGTAAAAGAGCAGCCCCAAATGTCCGTCGGTGCCGTGGCGGAAAGCCCTGTGCCGCCGCTGCCCGCAAAATCCAAGTTACAGAGCGTCACATAAGCCGGGTCGTGGGTGCTGACGGTAAGCGTTCCCTCGATCACGGTGCGCCCGCTGCCGTCAGAGCTGCCGTAGAGGTTTACCGCACGGGAGGATATTTCCAGATTGCCCGTATAGGTAACAGGAGGAAGATAGATGTCCACAATGGTATCCGCCGGAACTTCCTCGTCAATGCGGCCAAGCAGCGCTTTCAAATCCTCCATGGTGTCAAGGCAGGCTTCTTCTGCCGTGTATGCCTGATGCACAAGGGGCAGTACCTCAAAGGTATGTTTTAACCGAATGGTATCGCCGTTTTTCATGGTCAGCGTCCAAACAAGCTCATTTGTTCCGCTTGCTCCGGTAAAAAACACATCTGTTTCCAAAACGGAAGGGGCGAACATCTCGTCATAGCGTGGCTCCGCAATCTCCAATACGCCGTTTTCGTTGGGGAACGCTTCCAGCGTGCAATGTTCCAGCTTGGAAAGAAAACTTTCTGGATTGACCAGCTCGCCGTCTTGAAAAACGCCAAGTAAGGCAGGCAGACAGGAACTTTCGTCCACGGGAAAAGAAATCGTCCGCTTTTCCTCTGGCTGTTTGTTTTCAATGTCGTCCGAAAAGGTGCTGACAAGCAACTCATACGTTCCGTCCTTGTCAGTATAAGTGACGGACGCGCCGCCCTCAAAGGTTTTTGGTCGGTGGGGCAGGAACACTGCCAGCGCCACCGCCGCCAACAGAAGCATGCCCAGAAGCCCATACAGCGTCTTTTTCCGCCACAGGCGCGGCGGTTTTACTTCTGAGCGTTCAATCTGACTTTGGGCGCAATGTGGGCAGAAGGAAGCGTCCTCTGGCAGCTCTGCACCGCAATTTCTGCATTGTTTACTCATTCTATTCTCTCCTTAAAGCGCTTCCATCAGATAAAGCACGCTTTTGTATCGTTTCTTCGGATTTACCATGGTGCATTTCTGCACAATACGCCCCAGCCTTCCACTGGCCAGTTCCTTGGACGGGTGCTTTCCCGTGAGCATGATATTCAGCAGTACACCAAGAGAATAGATGTCTGCCCGCTCGTCGGTCTGTGTAATGCCGTATTGCTCCGGCGCGGCATAGCCCGTGGTTCCCAAAATCTGTGTGTCTTGGTTTGTGCCGCTTTTGAAAATGCGGGAAGCGTCAAAGTCGATGAGTACCGCCTCGCTGCCCCGTACAATCACATTTTCCGGCTTGATGTCCCGATGCACCGCGCCCATAGAGTGCAGTACCCACAGGGCGTTGCAGAGCTGCAAAGTGATCTTCCGTGCCTCTGCGGGGGTAAGGCACGCTCCGGCCAGAAGAAAGGCAAGGGAATCTCCCTGTATGTATTCTTCCAGCACCGCCACCATGCCGTCCTGCTCCGCTGCCTCCATAATTTTCGGCAAATTGGGGCAGGAAACGGAAAGCAGCTTTCGATATACCTCGCCGCTTCCTTGATAATGCCGAAAAATAAAGCGCGTTCCGTTCTGTTTGTTTTGCAGAAGCGAAACACAGTCGCGCTCACTGTTTTTGATTGTCTTTACGGTTTCATATTCCGCATCGATGCTCGACAACAAATACTGATAAATGGCGCTCACCCCCTTATGCTATGCAAAGCGCATATTGATTTTGCTTATCGAAATCAGTATGATTATACAAAGAAAACACGCGGTTGTAAAGGCGGTGAGGAAGTGAAAGACACAAATAATCTCCGGCAAGAGCTGATGGAGGCGGAAAACCTCGATCAATTCCTGTCAGAGAATCAGGAAAACTTTAACAGCGGTAATGTGTGCGATTTATTAAACCAGCTTTTCCAGAAGCGAAAGCTCTCCAAGGCGACGCTCGCGAAACAGTCCGGCATGAGTGAAGTATATCTGCACCAAGTCTTTTCGGGGCGGCGAAATCCCTCCCGCAGCCGCCTTTTGTGCCTGTGCTTCGGTCTGAACGCCACATTGGAGGAAACGCAGGAGCTTTTGAAGCAATGCGGGCTTGCTCAGCTTTACCCCAAGAATAAGCGGGATGCAGTTATTCTGTATGGGATTCTGAACGGGATGGATTTATTCACCGTGAATGACAAGCTGTTTGCGGAAAATGAGGAAACGCTGTATTGACGGCAGCGGTAACGGGAAACGAAAATATCACTTCGGAGCGGGGTAGGCCACGGCAAAGGCCAATCCGCTCCGATTTTCTTGTTTTTCCCGTAATACACCCCGCCACCCCCTTTTTCACAGGGTTTTCATAATGCCCCCTTTCTTTGATTCAAATAAAAAATTTTGATATAATATACTTAGAAAGTTAAGAAAAACACACTTTCAGATATAAAATCGAAAGAAAGGAGGCCAGAAGATGAGGAACATTCAAAAGGATTGTATGTTTGACTATTTCATTCAAGGCATGGATGAAAAAATGCAGACCACATTGAACATGATGTATCTGAATAGCTGCATGATTGATGAAGAAAACCACCGCCGGGAAATGGCACAGATGAAAGAGGAAATTGTGCAGGAAGTTCTTTCCCGCATTTCCGCCACGGTGGATGTGACAGAAATCTTTGACGCTATCGACGGGCTGAATGAAAAGATAGAAAGCCTCGGTAAATAATACATAATCGGCGGGAGGGGCTTTCCCTCCCTGCCTTTCCAATAGAAAAGGAGAAAACGGAGAATGCCGAACACAGTTCCAAACCAACGGCTTGTAGCGATTCACAGAGAACGCGCCTCGTCTGACTTCCTCGGGATAAAGAACAGTCATTGGCAAGCTGCGGCGCGCGACCTCGGCGCGCACGCGCTCATGCTTTATCTATACTTTGCATCCAACGCCAACGGCTTTATGCTTGCGCTCTCGCCCGCTGCCATACGGCAAGCGGTGGGTATGCCGTCCTCTACATACCGCGACCAATTTGTGCGGCTGGTGGATAAGGGCTATCTTGTCCGGCGTGGGGACAGCAATACTTATGATTTCTATGAAACACCACAGCGCGCTACGCATACAGAGAAAGACGAAACGGACGGCGGCTATGACTTTACGGCAGACGCTTTTGGAACGCCGCAAACCGTAAACAATGACACGCCAGAGGATAGAGAAATAAATATAAATAACATAAATAGTATAAATAAATGCGGCGGGGAGAAACAAGTTTCTCCCGCGCCGTTAAAAAAGAAATTTGAATTTTAAGGGGATAGCGTATGACAACAGAGGAAACGCTGGACAGCTTGTGGGCTGTCTTTGCACAGATAAGGGCAGACCAAAAGAAAGAGGAATACGGCGATATTCTTGTGATGGTGTCGGAAATTGCCTATTTTCTGCAAAACGAATTGGGGTGCGGTTTTCCTGCTTATGGAATCCAGAGCGGAGAATTTGATTTTTGATATAAGGGGAGCGGGAAGCCTTTGTGCCTCCCGCTCTTTTCCATTGCCATAAATACCGCCGCCACCCACGCGCCCCGTATAAAGCCGTCAGCGCCGTTTGTCGCTCATTTTGATTTTTGCGCTGCCCGCTTTCATTTGCGCCAGCGGGGAAAAGTTGTCATAGTTTTTCGTCAAGTCCGCATCGTAAATCGCGCAATAGTGTTTTGTCATGGCAAGGGTGGAATGTCCCAATAGCTTTTGAAGGGTGAACGCGTCCCCGCCACAGTCAATCAAATACTTTCGGGCGAATGTGTGGCGGAACAGGTGGATAGAGGTTTTTTGAACGCCGCGCCGCGCGTTATACCTTGCGATAGATTGCCGTAGGCCGTTCTCCGTTAGCTGTGAGCCTGTTTCCGTGCAAAAGAGGTAATCGGTGCTTTCCCCGTTTCTATACCGCTGATACTCCCGCAGTATGGCTATCATGGGGCTGCAAAGGGGAATGACTTGGGTTTTCCTGTTCTTTGTGTGGCGGTAGAACACCACGCCGCCGTCCAAATCCACATCCCGAATCTGAATCGCCCGAACCGTGGCGGCACGGCAGCCGCAGTTGAGCAGAAAGTTGATAATCACCCAATCCCGATATTCGGCAAAGGTTGCTTTCCGAATGTCGGGCTTTTTTAGCAGCACCGAAAGTTCGGCATCCGAATAGGTTTCTTTCACGGTTTCCTCGGCCTTGTAGAGCGGGATATTGAGGCGGGTAATTCCTTGCTCGTTGCACCAAGAGAAAAAGGATTTGAGGGTGCGTGTGTAGCTGTTGATGCTGTTGGAGGAAAGCCCCGCCTCCCGCATGGAAACAATCATGGCATCCAAGTCCGCCTTTTGGAGCATGGCAATGTCCGTTTTTACATCCAAGTGCCGCGCCACGGCTCGGAACTGCTGTTCATAGCTTTGCAAAGTCTTGTCCGCAAGCCCCTTTGCTTTGCGGGAAGTGAGGAAATCCGAAAAGGTTTCCTCCATGGTGGCGGCGCAATTCAACTTGATTTTCTTCATAATACCTGACCTCTTGATTTTCAAAATTTCCATCAAAAATCAAGCGCACAGGCTCAAATAGCGAATACCGCGTATTTCCCACTTTTGGAAAAGAAAAAACCTTGAAATCAAGTGATTTCAAGGTTTTTCTTGCTTTTGCCGAGCTTTTGGTGGAGATAAGCGGGATCGAACCGCTGACCTCTTGAATGCCATTCAAGCGCTCTCCCAGCTGAGCTATACCCCCATGAGCAAGATGTATATTATCAGACATGCTACCAAATGTCAAGAGTTTTTTTCACGCATATAGGGAGTCTTTGAAAATAATTTTATGCGGCTGGGTATGATATTATATTTGTAGGCATTGACAAAGTGTGCTATAATACATTTTTAGAAAAATATTATGTGGAGGCATCTGCGATGACAAAGATTGATATATTCTCAGGTTTTCTCGGCGCGGGCAAAACTACGCTAATCCGCAAGCTGATAGCCGAGGGCTACAAAAACGAAAAGCTCGTTCTTATCGAGAACGAATTCGGCGAGATCGCCATTGACGGCGGCTTTCTCAAGGACGCAGGTGTTCAGATAACCGAAATGAATTCCGGCTGCATCTGCTGCACGCTGGTCGGTGACTTTACGAAGGCACTCAAGAAGGTCATGGACGAGTATGCTCCTGACCGTATCATCATCGAGCCGTCCGGCGTCGGCAAGCTCAGCGACGTGGCGCATGCAGTGGAGCAGGTCGAGGGCGCACACATCGGCGCAAGAGTCACAGTCGTCGATGCGGGCAAGTGCCGCATGTACATGCGCAACTTCGGCGAGTTTTTCAATGATCAGGTCGAGAACTCCGACCTCATCGTCATGAGCCGTACCGACACCGCGAGCGCGGAAAAGATCCTCGCTGCGACCGAGCTTCTCAAGCAGCTCAACGCCAAGGCCGGACTTATCAGCACCCCGTGGGACAAGCTCAGCGGCGATCAGATAGTCGAGGCGATGGAGCACAACGCGCTGCACGAAGAGCTGGAGCACATGGAGCATGAGCACCACCACGAGCATGACCATGAGCACCATCATCACGACCATGATGACCATGAGCACGATGAGCACTGCACCTGCGGCTGCCACGACCATGACGACGATGACGAGCATGACCATGAGCATCATCACGACCATGACCACGAAGAGCATGAGCATGACGAGCACTGCACCTGCGGCTGCCATGACCACGATCACGACCATGAGCATCACCACCATCATCACGCCGACGAGGTGTTCACGAGCTGGGGCATGGAGACCCCGCGCAAGTTCACCGAGTCCGTGCTGCGCGGCATCCTCTCTGCGCTTGAGGACGAGGCCAAGTACGGCGTCATTCTCCGCGCGAAGGGCATCGTTGACGCTGAGGACGGCGATTGGCTCTACTTCGACTACGTTCCCGGCGAGGTCGATATCCGCCGCGGCGGCGCTGCCGTCACCGGCCGCTTCTGCGTGATAGGTTCCAAGCTGAACGAGCAGGCATTGAAGGAGCTGTTTGAACATTGAGTGAAAGAAACGACGTTCCCGTATATCTCTTTACGGGCTTTCTGGAATCCGGCAAGACAAAATTCATACAGGAAACGCTGGAGGACAAGCGCTTCTGCAACGGCGAGCGCACGATGCTCCTCGTCTGCGAGGAGGGCGAGGAGGAGTACGCTCCGGATCAGTTTGCCGACAAGAGCGTATACATCCATGTCATTGAGGATCAGAGCGAGCTAACGGCGGAGAACCTTGAAAAGTGGCTTCGCGAGGCGCGGGCTGAGCGCGTGGTCGTGGAATACAACGGCATGTGGATGCTGGATGTACTCTATTCGGCGATGCCTGAGAGCTGGATGGTGTATCAGGAATTCATGTTCGCCGACGCGGGTACCTTCCTTACCTATAATAATAACATGCGCCAGCTGGTGTACGACAAGCTCAAGAGCTGCGAGCTGGTTGTGTTCAACCGCTTCAAGCCCAACATGGACAAGATGGAGTTCCATAAGATAGTCCGCGGCGCGTCCCGCCGGAGCGACATCGCCTACGAATACGCCGGGGGCAAGGTCGAGTATGACGACATCGAGGATCCGCTCCCGTTTGACCTGACCGCGCCCATCGTCGATATCGGGGACGACGACTACGCCGTGTGGTACCGCGACATGTCCGAGGATCCGAAGAAGTACGAGGGCAAGACCGTACGCTTCAAGTGCCGCGCACTCAAGCGCAAGAAGATCCCTGCGGGCTGCTTCATCGTGGGTCGCCATGTTATGACCTGCTGTGTCGAGGATATACAGTTCGCGGCGCTGGTGTGCCAGTGGGACAAGGCCGAGACTATGACGGACGACTCATGGATCATACTGACCGCGAAGGTGAACTTCAAGTTCCACCGCGCGTACAGCCGCAAGGGACCCGTCCTGACCTACATCAGCCACGAGGACTGCGAAGCCCCGGCGCAGGACGTTGCAACGTTCTATTGATAAAAATATCGCCTCATGCCGGCAGTGAAGTGACCCCGAAAAGTTAGACAAATATTTTTAGCGCAAATTGTTCAAGCAG
>URPD01000034.1 GCA_900549645.1 uncultured Eubacteriales bacterium | reverse complement strand
CTTTGCCGCGAAGCGCTGCCCCTTCTAGGGGAAGTGGCACGAAGTGCCGAAGGGGGTGCCAGAGGGGCGTCACGAGCAGAGGGGAAAAGAAAGGATGCACTTCGAACACCATCGTAGGGGACGGCCACTGTGCCGTCCCGATGTATTCTACTGCCGCCCTCAAATCTCCTTATACATCGCGGCGGCGTTGGACTTGTTGGCAACCTCGTTGACCTCCGTGACCTCGACCTTGACGGTGCGCTGGCCGAACGCAATTTCGATAACGTCGCCCACCTTGACCTGATAGCTGGCCTTGACCTGCCGCCCGTTCACGCTCACGCGCTCGCCGTCGCAGGCATCGTTCGCAACGCTGCGGCGCTTTATCAGGCGGGAGACCTTTAAATATTTATCCAGTCTCATATTAACTCCTCAATACCAAAAAGCAGCCGCATTATAGCAAATGCGGCTGCTTTTTATAATCAAAAATTACTTGGTGACAGCCTCTTTGAGAGCCTTGCCGACCTTGAAAGAAGCAACGCGGGACGCGGGGATCTCGATCTCTTCCTTGGTCTTGGGGTTGCGGCCTATGCGCGCGCCGCGCTCCTTGACTTCAAACGCGCCGAAACCGACGAGCTGGACCTTGTCGCCTGCGGCCAGAGCCTCGGTGATGGTGTCGAATGCGGCGTTGACTGCCTTCTCGCTGTCCTTCTTGGACATGCCGGTCTTTTCTGCAACGGCAGATACGAGTTCAGCTTTATTCATGTGTGTATCCTCCTAAAAATGTGGCTCATGCCATGTTTATGATGAGTCTGCCCGAAAATGCGGCAGAATACTCATTTCTTTATCTTTCTGCCCCATAAGGCAACAACGCAGATATTACCACAAAACCTGACTATTATCAAGCCCTGCGCGTTGATTTTTAAAGCTTTTTTGCGATTCCGGCGTTCAGCGGATGTGCAGCAGCTTCGCAATCTTTTCGCCGCCGGGGATGAGCTTCATATCCTCGCTCGTCACTGCGCGCAGCACCACGACGGACACAACGTAAACCACCACCGCGACGATGACCGCGAGCAGCATACTCGCCGCCGTCTGCTTCCAGCCGGAGCCGATGAAGCGGGAGACAAGCCCGTACACCGCCCACGCGGAAGCACCCATGGCGAGACTGGATATCAGCGGGCGGGCGAATATTCTGAGCAGATGCGGCCGCTCGTCAAGCACGGCGCACATGAACACAAAATTCAGAACCGTCATCGTGATGTAGCTCACCAGCGTCCCGATAGGCGCGCCGTAGATATTTATCTGCCGCTGTGCGACGAGAAACCAGTTGACCAGTATCTTGACAAGGCCGCCCACGATCATCGTTATCATCGTGAACTTCTCCTTGCCGGATGCCTGAAGAATGGCGTTTTCCATCAGCACCACGCACACGAAGAACGACGCGATACCCATCACCGCGAGAAGGCCGGGGCCGGCCTCGTTGCTGTTCGGGTATAGGACGTTCATAATGGGATCGGCCAGCACCGTAAGCCCCACGCCCATCGGCATACCGATGACGGCGGAGATACGCATGGAGTCCTCGCCGATCTTGGCGGCGTCCGTATGCGCACGGCGCGCAATTGTGCCGGAGATCGCCGGAACTATGGCGACGGTGAGCGGGGTGATGAACGCGGCGGGGAGATTGAAGAGCGTCTGCGCCTTGCCGTACACGCCGTAGAGAACTTTCGCCTCGTAGTAGCTGAAGCCTGCGGCGGACTGGAGCCGGTTCATGCACAGCTTCGAGTCAATGCTGTTGAGGATGGCCATGATGCACGCGCCGAAGGCGATAGGGATGCCGATGGACAGGATATTTTTGATTATCGTGCCCGTGGAGTCGACCAGATCATCGTCGTCCGGAGTGTCGTCCGGGTCGTGTATTCCGGAGGAATAGGGCGCGGAGAGCCGGTCGTAGTTGCGGCGCTTGTAAAACACCATGTACAGCAGCGACACGACCGAGCCGATGGATACGCCGAGTATCGCGCCTGCCGACGCGGTTGGGCGGCCAAGCCCCTGCTTCATCGCAACCGAGGCGAGGATGAGTCCGGAGATGACCTTGAACAGCACCTCCAGCACCTCGTCCACGGTCGTAGGAATCATGTTGCCGTTGCCCTGACAATAGCCGCGGTAGGCCGAGACAAGGCACACGAGCAGAATCGCCGGAGCCATGGCGCGGATGCCGGGCGCGGCATCGGGATTTTCAAGGTAGGTCGCGGCGAGCCAGTCGGGCAGCAGAAACAGTATCAGCGCAAACACAAGGCCGATGACGAAAAACGTCCTGCGCGCGACGCGGAAGGTCTTTTCCTCCTGCCGGGCGCGGCCGTTCGCGTCCGCCTCCGCGACAAGGCGCGACAGCGCAACCGGCAGACCGGCAGTCGCCAGCGCGAAAAAGACGTTGTATATATTGTAGGCGCTGAGGAACATGGAATATCCCTCGTCGCCGAGAATGTTGCCGAGTGGGATTTTGTAAATGAAGCCCAGCAGCTTCATAATGATGACGCCGATAGTGAGGATGGCGGCGCCATGCATGTAGTTTTGTCCTTTTACCTTATCCATCGGTTCCCTCCTTGCCGCCACGTGCTTACCAATATACTCCTTATGGGGCAAGAAATCAAGGGAACGGGGGAATTTGCGGCTCATCTGGCGAGAATGTGGCGCGCGACGTGCACGCCGCTGGCGGAGGCATGGGACAGAGAGTGCGTCACGCCGGAGCAGTCGCCGATGACGTACAGGCCGTCGCTCTTGGTCTGGAGGTTGCTGTCGATCTCAACCTCCATGTTGTAGAACTTGACCTCGACGCCGTAGAGCAGGGTATCGTCGTTCGCGGTGCCGGGGGCGATCTTGTCGAGCGCGTAGATCATCTCAATGATGCCGTCAAGGATGCGCTTGGGCATGACGAGGCTCAGGTCGCCGGGGGTGGCGGCGAGGGTCGGAGTGACGAAGCTCTCGTCGATGCGGCGCTGTGTACTGCGGCGGCCGCGGACGAGATCGCCGAAGCGCTGGACGATGACGCCGCCGCCCAGCATGTTGGACAGGCGCGCGATGCTCTCGCCGTAGCCGTTGGAATCCTTGAACGGCTCGGAGAAATGCTTGCTTACGAGCAGGGCGAAGTTGGTGTTCTCGGTGTGCTTGCTCTTGTCCTCGTAGCTGTGGCCGTTGACGGTGACGATGCCGTTGGTGTTCTCGTTGACGACAACGCCGTGCGGGTTCATGCAGAAGGTGCGCACGAGGTCTTCAAACTTCTCCGTGCGGTAGACGATCTTACTCTCGTACAGCTCGTCGGTCAGGTGGGAGAATACGTCCGCGGGCAACTCCACGCGCACGCCGATGTCGACTCGGTTGGAGTGGGTGGGGATGTCCATGCTCTCGCAGACGGACTCCATCCACTTGCTGCCGCTGCGGCCGACGGAGACGACGCAGTATTTGCAGGTGTAGGCCGTGCCGCCGGCCTCGACCTCGTAGCCGTCGGCGGTTTTCTTCACGCCGCTGACGGCGGTGTTGAAGTGGAAATCGACCTTGTCCTTCAGCTCGTTGAAAATGTTGCCGAGGACGACGTAGTTTATGTCGGTGCCGAGATGGCGAACCTGCGCGTCGAGCAGGTGCAGGCCGTTTTCAAGGCAGGTGCGCTTGATTTTGGTGTTGGCGGTGGAGTAGAGCTTGGTGCCCTCGCCGCCGTGGGAGAGGTTTATCTCGTCCACGTACTTCATCAGGTCGATGGCTTCCTGCTTGCCGACATACTCGAACAGCGTGCCGCCGAACTGGTTTGTGATGTTGTACTTGCCGTCGGAGAACGCGCCCGCGCCGCCGAAGCCGCTCATAATCGCGCAGGTGGGACACTTGACGCAGGATTTGATCTTCTTGCCGTCGATGGGGCATTTGCGCTTGTCGAGCGGCTTGCCCAGCTCAAATACGCCGATCTTCAGTGCTCTGTCTGCCTTCGCCAGTTCGTAGGCGGTAAATATTCCTCCGGGGCCTGCGCCCACGATGATAACGTCATAGTCCATGGTGTATCTCTCCAATCAGACAAAAAAATAGCTGCCGCGTATGCTATGCTCCCGAAAACAGGGAATCAACAGCAGTAAAACGGCAGAAAACAAAGATATTGCTATCAATATCCTCGCTTAGAGTACCACGGTTCACAGCGGTTTGTCAAGTGAACTATGTGTGAATAATGTATGTGGGAAATGCGGTGTGCGTTTACTGACGCATTGCAAATGTACCGGCCGTCTGGTAAAATAAAAGCAGAATAAAAACGGAGGTGAGTCCTATGCGAACCGGGACGAAAAAATGCATCGTACTGCTGCTTGCAATTCTGCTGCTCGGCCTATGCGTCTGGCGGCTGATGCCGCGCACGTTCGAGCAAATGACATCCGCCGATCCGAAGACCATCTCAAGCCTGTCCGGAACCGCAGTTCTCGGAGGGAACCGGGACGGCGCGCCGTACATGGAGAGCTATACGATCCCAACTTCGACGGCGGAGGACGACGAAGAGTGTCAAGACATTCTTTCGCTTCTCTGCCGGAGCGGGTACAGGGAGGATTTCCGCAATCTCCTGCCTTGGGCTGTGGACTCAGCCGGGAGCGATAATGCCTATGACGGCAGGAGCGTTACGCTCATCCTCGTTTGGGGTGCATCTGCGGACGAGACGTGCAGCCTTGTCCTGACCGGCAGACAGATCGTCGTCAGCCGCCCGCATCACGACGGCTTCCTGATATATCATCCGCTTGATACCGCGCTTCTGGATCAGCTTACCGAGTATCTGATGACCCACGGCGAAAAGGGATGAAAACATAACTGCCAAAAGTACGTTACTATTTGCAAGCGTCCCCCTGCTTTCGGTTTGGAAAGCAGGGGGACGCTGCTATTATCGGGATTCATGCTCTTTTTTCAGCCCGTCGAGCAGCTCGTACGGAACCTCAAGCTTGCCAAGCCCGCGGCCGATCAGGATGTGTTTCTTGTTTGCGCCGTGAAAATCGCTGCCGCCGGTCTTTATAAGCCCGTATTCGTCCGCGAGCGCAGCGAGATACGCGCACTGCTCCGGCGAGTAGCCCGTGTAATAGCACTCAATGCCGCGAAGCCCCTGTGCGATGCAGTATTCTATCAGCTCGCGCAGCCCCGCGTCGTCGCGCTTATACTGGAACGGATGCGCCAGCACCGGCACGCCGCCCGCTTTGATTATCAGGCCGATGGCGCGCTCGATAGGCAGTATCGTGCGGCCAACGTAATATTTCTGCCCCTTCTCGACGTAGCGGTCGAACGCGTCCTGCACGTCCCTGGCCAAGCCAAGCTCCACGAGCAGCCGCGCAAAATGCGGCCTGCCGATGACCTCGCCGAAGCGCTCTTTCATCGCTTCATAGCTGACAGGAAGCCCGTCGGCGGCCATCAGCTCCGCCATTTTCTGCCCGCGCGTGTCCCGGTCTTCAACTATCCAGTCGAGAATGTGATGCAGCCCGTCCGACTCCATGTCGATATAGTAGCCCAGCACATGCACGGCTCCGCCGTACTTCGTGCTTATCTCGATGCCGGGGACTATCTCCACCCCAAGCTCCGCTCCGCGCTTCGCGGCCTCGGCATAGCCGGACACGGTGTCGTGATCGGTTATCGCAATGGCGGAAAGCCCGGTGTCGCGCGCCAGCTCCACCACCTGCGCGGGCGTGAACGTCCCGTCGGACGCGGTGGTGTGCACATGCAGGTCGATGCGTCTCATTTCCGTATCGCCTCCATGAACGCGTTTGCGGCGGTGTATATATACTCCGGCTTCTCGCCGATGAAGAATTCGCCGTTTTCGTAGAGAATACGGCCGTTGACCATCGTCAGGCGCACATTCTCCTTTGAGCCTGCGTACACGATGTTCGCCGCGATGTTGTTGAGCGGCTGCATGTTCGGACGGCGCAGGTTTATGACCACGAGGTCGGCGCGCTTGCCGGGGGCGATATCGTCGCAGTCCGGAAGCCCCATCGCGCGCGCTCCGCCGACGCAGGCCATTTTCAGCACGTCCTCCGCGCGGCAGGCGGAAGCGTCGTGCTCATAGACCTTTTGCAGCGCCGCGGCGAGGTACATCTCGCGGAACATGTCCAGCGCGTTGTTGCTGGCCGCGCCGTCGGTGCCGATGGCCATGTTTATCCCGCGCTCAAGCATCTTCGTGACCGGTGCGATGCCGCTTGCGAGCTTGAGGTTCGAGGCGGGGTTCGTGATCGCCCACAGCCCCTTTTCGGCGAAGAGCTTCAGGTCGTCCTCGCTCATCCATGTGCAGTGGTAGCCGCCGCCGCCGTAGCGGAACAGCCCCATTTTGTCCAGCAGCATCGGCGGGGTCAGACCGTAGCGCTCAATGCAGCCGTCGACCTCGGCCTTCGTCTCGGCGCAGTGCATGAAGCACGGCTCGCGGTATTTTTCGGCAAGCCCTGCCATGTATTCCATGCGCTCCGGGGAGGTGGTGTACTCCGCGTGAATGCCCAGCCGGTAGGACACCAGCTCGTGCAGGGAGTTGAAGCGCAGGTACTCGCGCTCGATGTTCTCGACGTCGCGGTCGAAGTTGTTCAGCCCGGAGCATATCACCGTGCGGAAGCCGCTGTCGATGTTGGCCTTGGCATAGGCTTCGTTGTGGACGTACATGTCAAAGCTCGCGGTGATGCCGCTGCTGAGGTATTCCATGATGCCGAGCTGAGTGAAGATGTACACGCTCTCGTCGGTCAGTTTCGCCTCGTTCGGCCAGACCTGCTCGCTCAGCCAGCGGTCGAGCGGCATATCGTCGGCAAAGGAGCGCAGGAAGGTCATCGCGGTGTGCGTGTGCGCGTCCTTGAAGCCGGGTATCAGCAGGTCGCCCTTGAGGTCAATCTCGCGTTCAAACGCGGGCATGTCCTCCTTTGCCGCGCCGACGTGGGTTATCACGCCGCCGTCCGTCCAGACCTCGGCGTCTGAGATCTTCAGTCCGCCGGCAAAGCTGAGTACGCGGCCATTATAAAATCTTATCATATCTCTGTCCCCGTGTAATTGTAGTCGCGCCGCGCCGTCAGTTCACCCGCGCGCACATCTCATCGTGCGCAAGAAGCTCCAGCGCGTCGTCGAGCGGGGCAAGCTCCGCCTTTCCATAGCGGCGCTCAAGCGCCGACACAAGCAGCATGTCGCAGAATTCGGGGTTCTTCGGCAGCATGGGGCCGTGGCTGTATGTGCCGAACACGTTTTTATAGTGCGCGCCCTCGGTGCCGTCCTCGCCGTTGTTGCCGAAGCCCGCGAGAACCGCGCCCAGCGGCTCCACGCCGCTGCCAAGGTGGGTCTTGCCGCTGTGATTTTCAAAGCCGACGACAATGCTGCCGCCCGCGGATTCGCCGCACTTGAATTTATAGTTGCCGATCATGCGCGTTTTGCTGCCGATGGTATACAGATCGAGCGCGCCGATAAAGTCGCAGCGCTGGCCGTCATAGGTCTCGTAATAGCTGCCGAGCATCTGGTAGCCGCCGCAGATGGTCAGGAAGGTCACGCCGTCTGCGATGGCGGATCTTATCTCCTGCGCCTTGCCGCGGTGCAGATCGTCGAGCAGCACCTGCTGCTCGAAGTCCTGCCCGCCGCCGATGAACACAAGGTCGAAGCCCGCAAGGCTCGCCGCCGAGCCTATGGGCAGGCGTGTGACCGCGCAGCCTATCCCGCGGCGCTCAAGGCGGCTTTTCATGCATATGACGTTGCCGCGGTCGCCGTAGAGATTCAGCACGTCGGGGTACATGTGGCATATTTTAAGTTCCATGACAGCTCACCTCATTCCCAGAATTCCGCGCCGCCGCAGTGCTTTATCAGCACCTCGCGCAGTTCCAGCATCGCAGTGTAGGTCGGCATGATGAACACCGGCAGACTCTGTTTTTCAAGTCCGGAGACGAGCTTTTCATAGTCGCGCTCGATCTCGATGTGCTCCGGCGCGATGCCGGCGTACTTGATGCGCACGGCCATGTCCGGCGCGCGGTCGCCGGAAACGATGATCCTGTCGATGCGCCCGGCAATGCCGGAGAGCGCTTCAAAATCGACGTCCCAGACCCACGAAATGTCCGTGCCGTCCGCACTGCGGTCGTTCAGGCAGACGACGAGGACAAATTTTTCCTTTATATTCTGCAAAAACTCCACGACCTGATTGCAGCCGGCGGGGTTTTTCACAAGCATCATCTTCGCACCGCCGCCGAGCTTGAACTGCTCCATACGGCCGAAGCCGCACTTGAATCCGGCCAGCGCCTTCACCGCGTCGTCCGCCGGCAGACCCATCTGCGTCACGGCGGCGACCGCGCCCGCGGCGTTATAGATGTTGTACATCGCGGGGAGGTTTATATCCACAACGCGCCGCTCGCACATGATGTCCATGACGACTGTGCTGCCGTCGGCGCGCTGCTCCACGATGTCCGTCACGGCGTAATCCGCGCGGTGACGGCGGTAGCCGCACTTCGGGCAGCGGAAGCCGCCGAGATGGCCGTAGGTTATATAGTCGTATTCGTACTCGGTCTTGCAGCGGATGCAGTGCGTCGCGTCCGAGATCTCAGGCTTCGCGCGGGAGGGCGCGGCGCCCTGCTCGATGCCGAACCAGACAACGCGGTTCGGCAGATCACCCGCGAGCGAGGAGGTCAGCGAGCAGTCGGCGTTGAGGCACAGCGTCGCCTCCGGGACGGCTTTAAGACCCTCGCGGATATTCTCCAGCGTGTGCGTCACCTCGCCGTAGCGGTCGAGCTGATCGCGGAAGAGGTTCGTCACCATGACGACCTTGGGGCGAAGCTGCCCAAAGGTACGCCGCGCGGCGGCCTCGTCGCACTCGATGACGGCGTATTCCTTCTTCGGCTTGCCGCCGAGCGTGCTGTTCATCACAAATTCCGTCGTAATGCCGCTGATGAGGTTCGCGCCGGAGCGGTTTGCAAAATAGCTCAGCCCCGCGTCCGCGAAAGCCTGCTCCACCATGCGGGAACTGGTCGTCTTGCCGTTCGTGCCCGTGATGGCGACGGTTTTCACGTCGCGGCTGAGTATACTCAGCAGGTTCGGGCAGACTTTAAGCGCAAATCTGCCGGGCATGGCTGTGCCGCCGCGATGCAGCACGCGCGAGACGAAGCGGAGAAATTTGCATAACAGTATTGCGAGTATCGCTCTGAGATTCATGGTTGGCCTCCATGCGGATTTTATTCAACGGTGACGGATTTTGCGAGGTTGCGCGGCTTGTCGATGTCGCAGCCGCGCTGAAGCGCGACGTAGTAGGCGAAGAGCTGGAGCGGGATGACGCCCAGCGAGGGCTGGAGGATGAGATGTGTGTCGGGCACGGTCAGCACGCTTTCGACGGTCTTGCCCATCTGGCGCTGCCTGCTCTCGGTCGTCAGCGCGATGACGTCCGCGCCGCGCGCCTGAACCTCAACGATGTTCGACACGGCCTTGTCGAAAAGAGGCGCGTAGGTGCACAGCGCGACGACGAGTGTTCCCTCCTCGATGAGGGATATCGTGCCGTGCTTCAGCTCGCCCGCGGCGTAAGCCTCGGAGTGGATATAGGATATCTCCTTGAGCTTGAGACTGCCCTCAAGGCCGAGGGCGTAGTCAAGATTACGGCCTATGTAAAATACGGAATTGTGGTTGAAATAGCGGGAAGCAAGGTATTTTATCTCGTCACTGTTCTCCAGCACACTCTCCATCTTCTCCGGCAGGGCGAGCAGCTCTTCGACTATGAGCGCATAGTCGGAGGACTTTATGCTGCCGGTCTTATTTGCCAGCCACACGCCGAACATGTCCAGCAGGACGAGCTGGGTGCTGTATGCCTTCGTCGTTGCGACGGCGATCTCAGGCCCCGCCCAAGTGTAGAGCACATCGTCCGACTCGCGGGCGATGGAACTGCCGACGACATTGACGATCGAGAGTATGCGCGCGCCGAGGGATTTCGCCTCGCGCAGAGCGGCCATGGAGTCGAGCGTTTCGCCGGACTGGCTGATGACGATGACGAGGGTGTGCTCGTCCACGAGGGGATCGGCGTAGCGGAATTCGGACGCGAGCATGACCTCGACGGGCTTGCGGAGCAGACGCTCAAGATTATAGCGCCCTACCATACCGACATGGTATGACGAGCCGCAGGCGATTATGAATATCTTGCTGAGAGAAGCTATATATTCGTCACTGAGAGACAGTTCTTCAAACTCGATGAGCTTGTTTTTAATACGAGGTGATATAGTTTTGCGAACCGCTTCGGGCTGCTCCATGATCTCCTTGAACATGAAGTGCGTATAGCCGCCCTTCTCCGCCGCGCTGACGTCCCAGTCAACGTAGCTGTGCTGCTTCTCGACCGGCTGACCCAGTGCATCGAACACCTGTATCTCGTCCGCGGTGACGACAGCGACCTCGCCGTCGTCCATATAGGAGATGTCTCTGGTGTGCTTGATTATGGCGGTAACGTCGGAGGCGATGAAGTTGCAGCCCTCGCCATAGCCAAGCAGCAGCGGCGCGTCCTTGCGCGCGGCGATGAAGCTGTCCGGCATGTCGGCGCAGAGAATGCCCAGCGCGTACGCGCCCTCGATGCGGTCGAGCACCTTGTAGACGGAGCCGAGCAGATCGCCGCTGATGAGGTAGTAGTACTCAAGCAGCTGCGCGACGACCTCGGTGTCCGTGTCGGAGCAGAAATGCACTCCGCGGGAGATAAGAAAGTCCTTGATCTCGACGTAGTTTTCAATGATGCCGTTGTGAACCAGCGCTATTTTGCCCTGCTCGCTGGTGTGGGGGTGGGAGTTTATGTAGTTCGGCTCGCCGTGCGTCGCCCAGCGGGTGTGTCCCACGCCGATAAAGCCGTCGACACTTTTGCCGCCGTCGACCATCGCGCTGAGAACCTTCAGGCGGCCTTTGGATTTTTTGACCTGCAAACCCGCACTCTCCGACAAAACGGCGATGCCCGCCGAGTCGTAGCCGCGGTATTCAAGCCGCTCAAGCCCGTCCAGAAGTATCGGTGCCGCCTGTTCGCGGCCTGCAAAGCCTACTATTCCGCACATATTATATACGCCTCTTTCTATACCAGTTTTAAGTTTACGCGGCCGCCCGAAACGGAAAGCCGATGATATGCATACAATAATACTGAATTATACCACGCAATTTCCGCGTGAACAAGAAATATATGCCGCGCAGGATTTTTTCTCCAGAAAAAACAAAAAGGAACGGAGGAGAGCCGTTCCTTTTCGTTATATGGTTGAGGACAAAATGAAAAAGATGAAAAACTGTTACTTACGGTTATTAATATACCAGTAAGATGTTTCGTAATAAACCGTGTAAGTGTTACAGAAATGTTAAATCAGTCAAAGGCAATGTTCCAGACCGTGTCCCGCGGGATGCTCCTGTCGAGCGCGACGAAGCTATTGCCGCTGGGAGCGGGGGAGCACAGCTCCGCTTTGGCCGCGCCGAGCTGCCGCGCGAGCGCCGCGGCGTTTTCTGCGCGCAGGTCGTCCGGGCAGATAAGCTCGCGTATCAGGCAGGCGTCCTCTTCAAGATATCCCGCCGCGATGCCGCCGTCCACGGCGAACAGCCCGCCGCCGTAGGCTTCGCACAGCAGACGCAGAAGCTCTGCACACGCGTCGTTTACGGTCAGGTGCGGCGCTCCGGCAAGGAGCGCTTCGCGCCGCACGGTATATTCCGCAGCGCTGAGCATATCGAAGCCGCGCGCGTCCCCGGCGGGGATGATATCGCGGCAGCGGAAAAGCTTGAAGCGCGTGGAGATAAGCTTCTCATACCAAGGATAGAGCGAAGCTTCGGCGGGGAGCGTACATATGATCTCCGCGCCGAGACCGCGCGCCGCGTCCGCCGCTGCACGGGTCAGCGCCGCGCCCGCGCCGAAGCCTCGGCAGCTTTCATCGACGGCGACGGCGTAGATATACCCGCACTTCTCGCCGCTTGAGAGCGTCATGCCGCATATGGCAAAGGCCATGCCGACGGGCTTGCCGTCAAGCTCCGCCGTGACTCCCGCGCCAAGCTCCGGCAGCAGGGCGAAGAATCCGTGTATCAGCTCCTCGCTGTCCCCGAAGCAGCGCTTCCACAGCGCGGTCAGCGCCGCCTCGTCGGCGGGCGCATACCCGCGTATGAGAAAATTCCTGTTCATTCGTCGATCCACCTCGCGGTGTATTTTTTCAGCAAATACTCCGGTTTATACGACAGCTTGGAGGTGCGCAGAGATTCAAGCCCCATGTCGTCCTCGCGGTTCATGTATTTCAGGTTCGGGTGCTTTGCTATCAGCATCCTTGTCAGTTCGCGGCACACCATCGGGTAAGCGCCGTTTATATCGACGCGCGCCTTCTCGAAATGCACGTCAAAGGTGTCGCGGCTTGCAAATTCGCCCATGGTGAAGCCCATTATCTCGCCGTTTGCGTACAGGACTCCGCCCTCAAGGCCGAGCTGCTCAAAGGCGGCGAAGGCGCGGATTATCGCGTCGTGCTCGTAGGCGATGCTGGGGTCGAGCCGGGCGGCGTTATCCTCCGACCAAACAGACAGCATGTCCATACAGGCCGGGATAAGCTCACGCGTCATGGGCACGAAGCGCCAGTCGTACTCCGCCTCGAAGCGGTTGCAGTGATTCTTCTTGCCGTGCAGCGCCTTGCCGGAATAAGTCGCAAGCTTTTCGGCAAGGTAGATATAGTCGGCGTTGTTCACGTCTTCAGTGTAGGCGAAGCGGCCGGGGTATTCCGCCTCAAGCATCTCGCGGTGCCGCTCGGTGATGCCGCGCAGACAGAAGGGGTAGCCGCGCCACGCGGCAAATTCGCGCAGAGCCTCTATCGCGGGGCGCAGTTCTCCGGAGCCGATCGGGAAAACGAAGGTCGGCTTGCCGTCGTAGCGGAGCTTTGTAAGCATACGGTTGCCGCAACGGGCGGTCAGCTGCTTGAAGTGCTTGTCCCAGATGTAGATATTGCCGAAGTTGTAGTCGGCGCTGGGGCTGTTCTCGCTCATCACGATTTCGTCCACCCAAGACTTGTCGCAGAGCTTTATGGGAGTAAATCTGATCATAGGTACCTTTCTTTTCGTCAGTATATATTGCACGCCTCGCGGATCGCCTGCCGCAGGGAGACGAGGTCTTCAAAGGTCTCCGGCCGCTTCGACGGGTCGCGCAGCAGGGCGGAGGGGTGGTACATCGCCATGTACCGCCTGCCGTCGTGCGCAAACCACTGGCCGTGCTCGCGCGTGATGCGGAAATCGGGCTTTATCATGGCCATCGCGGCGATGCGCCCAAGGCAGACGATGAGCCGGGGATTGACGAGCGCGATCTGCCGCTCAAGCCATTCGGCGCAGGCGTCCTGCTCCGCGGGCTGCGGATCGCGGTTGCGCGGCGGGCGGCATTTGACGACGTTGGCAATATACACCTTTGAGCGGTCGAGGTCAATAAGCTCCAGCATCGTATCGAGAAGCTTTCCCGCCGGGCCGACGAACGGCTCGCCCTGCAAATCCTCCTGCTCGCCGGGGCCTTCGCCGATGAACATGACCTCGGCGGCCTCGTTGCCGACGCCGAACACGAGATTCGTCCGCGTCTCGCACAGCTCACAGCGTGAGCAGTCCGCACACTCAGATTTTAAAAGTTTCCAACTGTCCATTTTTCTATTCCTCCGTGCCTCTGGCAAGCGTCAGCAGCAGCTCGCGGCGGTTGTTCGCCGGATATTCCATAACGTAATCAAGAAGGAAGCGCAGCATGTCGCCCAGCTCTCTGCCGCGCAGACCGAGCTCAAGCAGATCGTCCCCGGTGACGGCGAGGTGCTTCATCGAAAAACATTCGCCGCTCTTCAGAACTGCGCGCAGTTCCCGCGCGCTTCCGCCGCCGCTGAAGGCGTCGTAGCACTGCGCGGCACAGCTCACGCTGTCCACGCCGTAGGCGCATAGGGTGCGCTTCCATGCTGCCTTATCGGCGGGCTTCGGCTGCTTCACGAGCGCGGCGGCGTTTGAGCAGCAGCGTATCGTCCGGCTGTCGAGTCGAAGCGCGGTGAGAAATTCCTCGGCGGAGTCGATGCAGCCGAACTTCTCCAGCGCACAGCACAGAGCCGCCCAGCGCGGCATCGCCTTGCGCTGTATCGTGCTCAAACGGTGCAGCCGCCACGGTTCTGGCATACGCTTTTTCAGAAACGCGTCGAGCAGACCCAGCTCTATGAGCGTGTATACCATCTCAGGCGAGCGGGTGAGCAGGATCTTCTCCACCTCGTCCCGCACACGCTCCGGCGCGAGCTCGTCGGCGAGCGGAGCCTTTTTCTCTATCGCGGCAAGCGTTTTTTCTTCGATCGTGAAGCCGAGGCGCGCGGAGAACCTGAGCGCGCGGAACATGCGCAGTGCGTCCTCCTCAAAGCGCAGTTCGGGATAGCCGACACAGCGGATGATCTTGTTCTTTATATCGTCGACGCCGCCGAAGGGATCGGCGACTAGCCCGTCGGGCGGGAGGGCGATGGCGTTCATCGTGAAGTCGCGGCGGCTGAGATCGGTCGTGAGATCGCCGACGAAGCTCACGGCGGTAGGGTGCCGGTGGTCGGCGTACGCCCCGTCACTGCGGAAGGTCGTGACCTCGACGGAGCGGGAGTTCACGCAGACGGTCACTGTGCCGTGCTTCAGCCCCGTCGGGCGGGAGTTCGGGAAAATTTCCAGCGTCTGCTCCGGCAGGGCGCTGGTGCAGATGTCCCAGTCCTGCGGGTGCACGCCGAGGATCATATCACGCACGCAGCCGCCTACGAGATACGCCGCATGGCCGCGCGACTGGAGCGTTATAAGAATATGCTTTACATATTTGGGAGGGCTTACATTCGCCATATACACACTCCTCGTATGATTTTTGCTGAGATATAAGGCCATACAACACAATATATGCTTGCAATGAGCCGGAATGGGTATTATAATACCAGCGTCAGTTTTTGAGCCGGAGTATGCTTCCGCTGTTATTTTATCATTTCACGGCGTCAACATCAAGAGCATTCCACGCATCGAGAAGCCGCACTGCGGCATTTTGACGATCGTATTTATCCGGCGCTTATCTAACCAGATTTGGAGCGATTTTTATGATAGAGTTTGACAATTACTTATCCCCCGGCAGAAAGGGGCATCTTGTCGGCATAGGCGGCGTCTCGATGTCGTCTCTGGCCGAGGTGCTCAAGGGCATGGGCATCAGCGTTGTGGGTTCGGATATGAACGAGAACCCGAACGTCATGTCCCTGCGCGCCCACGGCATCCATGTCCACGTCGGGCATAACGCTGCGAACATCACCGACGACATCGAATTCGTCGTGCGCACGGCCGCCGTTCATGATGACAATCCGGAGATAATCCGCGCGCATGAGCTGGGCATCCCCGTATTCGAGCGGACGCAGGCTTGGGGCGCAATATCCAAGGGCTACAGCAACGCTCTGTGCATCTCCGGCACCCACGGCAAGACAACGACGACCTCCATGTGCACCCATATCCTTATGGCTGCCGACCGTGACCCGACCGTTATGATAGGCGGTACGCTGCCACTTCTGAACGCGGGGCACCGCGTTGGACGCGGCAACACGATAATCATGGAAGCCTGCGAGTATTATAACTCCTTCCTGTCCTTCCACCCGACCGTCGCCGTCATCCTCAACATTGAGGCCGACCATCTGGACTTCTTTAAGGATCTGGCCGACGTGCAGCACTCCTTCCGCGAATTCGCGCTGCGCACTCCGGAGGACGGATGCGTCGTCGCCAACGCCGAGGACGCGAACACCATGGAGGCGCTGCGGGAGGTTCCCCGCCGGGTCATTACCTTCGGCCTGACGGATAAGGCCGATGTTTATGCAAAAAACATTCAGTTTGTCGGCGCAAATTCGAGTTTTGACATTATGTATAAGGGCAGAAAGTTCACGGACGTCATCCTGCATGTTCCGGGGATGCACAATGTGAAGAACGCCCTTGCCGCGACCGCCGCGTCCATCTGCCTCGGCATCCGGCCGAACGCCGTCAAGTACGGCCTTGCCGGCTTCAATGGCGCGGGACGCCGCTTCGAGTTCAAGGGCAAGTATAACGGCGCGGACGTGTACGACGACTATGCCCACCATCCGGGCGAGCTGAGAGCGCTGCTGGACACCGTGGAAACGCTCAACTACAAGCGCTCCATCGTCGTTTTCCAGCCCCATACCTACTCCCGCACCGCCGCGCTGTTTGACGATTTCGTCACGCAGCTCAAGCGCCCCGACGTGCTGTTCCTCGCGGAGATATACGCTGCGCGCGAAAAGAACACCATCGGCATTTCCTCCGCGGATCTCGCCGCGAAGATAGACGGCGCACGCTTCTTCCCGACCTTTGACGGGCTTGAGGCCTCCTTGCGCGAGACTCTTGAGCCGGGCGACATCGTGCTCACCGTCGGCGCGGGCAACGTGTATAAGATAGGCGAGGACATACTCGCTGACAACGAAGAGTAATCAAAAAAGTCATCCGCAAGGGTGACTTTTTGCGTAAACAGGTTAAAGAACGCTAAAAAGATTTACATAAATCCGGAGGTAAAAGTATGACTGACTACACAAAAATGTATGCGGAAAAGCTGACCACCGCCGACGAGTTGGCGGCGCGCGTTGAGAGCGGCTGGAGCATCGGCATGGACACCTCCGTGTCCGCGGCTCCGGCGATAGTCTCCGCGATAGCCCGCCGCGCGGCCGATGGCGCGCTGGACGGACTGACCGTGCAGACGATACTCGACGCTTATCCCTTCGAGTTCTACGCCGACGAATCCCTGCGCGGGAAGATGACCGGCCTGTCCTGGTTTTCAAGCGGCGGAGCGCGCCGAGCGATAAACGGCGGCTGGGCGGACATTCTGCCGGCCTACTACCGCGACATTCCCAAGCTCATCCGCGAGAACTACGAGTACGACGTCGTGCTGCTCTCCGTCTCGCCCATGGACAAGCATGGCTATTTCAGCCTTGCCACCGCAAATTCCTATACCGAGGCGCTGCTCGACCGCACGAAGCGCGTGTTCCTTGAGGTCAACAGCTTCCAGCCCCGCGCCATCTGCGGCGGACAGGTGCACATCAGTCGCGTTGACGGGCTTGTTGAGCACAACGCGCCGCTGCCCGTCATGGCTCCGACCAAGATCGACCCCATCAGTGAGACGATAGGCAATCTCATCGCCGAGCAGATACCCGACGGTGCCTGCATCCAGCTCGGCATCGGCGCAATACCCGACGCGACGGGCATGGCGCTCAAATCCAAACACGATCTCGGCATCCACACCGAGCTTTTCACCGACTCCATGGTAGAGCTTATCGAGTGCGGCGCGGTAAATAACAGCCGCAAGCAGATACACCGCGGCCAGACCGTCACGACCTTCGCCTACGGCTCACAGCGGATATACGACTATATCGACGATAACCCCGCCATCGCCATCCTGCCCGTCGACTACGTCAACGACCCGGCGGTCATCTGTCAGAATGACAATATGATATCCATAAACTCCGCCATCGAGGTCGACCTCTTCGGTCAGGTCTGCGCGGAGAGCATCGGCACCAAGCATATGTCCGGCTCCGGCGGCCAGATCGACTTCGTCCGCGGCGCGTGCCAGTCGAAGGGCGGCAAGAGCTTCATCGCCTTTGCATCTACCACCAAGGGCACGATAAGCAAGATCTGCGCGAGCCTTACGCCCGGCGCGGTCTGCACCACGAGTAAAAACGACGTGGACTACGTCGTCACCGAGTACGGCATCGCGCATCTGCGCGGGCAGAGCCTCGCATCCCGCGCCCGTCAGCTCATCTCGATAGCGCACCCCGATTTCCGCGACGAGCTGCTGTTTGAGGCGAAGAAGCGCGGAATCATGGTCTGAGCCGGGGCAGAAAAATTTTTTGAAAAAAATTAAAATTTCCTCTTGACTTTAGCGCCTAAAAGGAGTAAAGTGTGCCCATCAACAACGGAGGCAGAGAAAATGAAGGCTAATTGCTTCGCATTTGCATACGGCTATTTCTATTACTTTTTTATGCAGAAAAGTAATAGCGCTTTGTGCTGCGATGATTTGCCCGATGCTTGATATTTAAACTGCTTTTAGGGTGCCGCACAAACGCTTGTTTGTGTGGCACTTTTAATTTTTCCGTTGCGAGCAAAGACAAGGAGATATGAAAAATGAAAAACCTGAAAAAACTCACCGCTGTAATGTGTACCCTCGTGATGCTGCTTGCGCTGTGCGCCTGCGGCAATACCGCCGCCCCGGCTACGGAGCCGACCGAAGCTCCCGCCGCCGAAGAGAGTGCCGCTCCGTCTGATGACGTCGCCGCAGACCAGACCTTTGTCGTCGGCATCTGCCAGCTCGTCCAGCATGACGCGCTTGACGCCGCGACCGAAGGCTTTAAGCAGGCTCTGACCGACAAGCTTGGCGACAAGGTCACCTTCCAGGAGGGCAACGCTTCCGGCGACGCCGCTACCTGCTCCGTCATCGTCAACCAGTTCGTCTCCGATGACGTTGACCTCATCATGGCGAACGCAACTCCCGCGCTGCTCGCGGCAGTCGCTGCTACCAATGAGATCCCCATCCTCGGCACCTCCGTCACCGACTACGGCTCCGCGCTTGAGATAAGCGACTGGACCGGCGCTACCGGCTTCAACGTGTCCGGCACCTCCGACCTCGCCCCGCTTGACGGTCAGGCCGCAGTGCTCAAGGAGCTCTGCCCCGACGCAAAGGTCGTAGGCATCCTCTACTGCTCCGGCGAGCCTAACTCCAAGTTCCAGGCCGACACCATCACCCCGATGTTCGAGGAACTCGGCCTTGAGGTCAAGGAATTCACCTTCGCAGACTCCAACGATGTTGCAAACGTCACCGCTACCGCCTGCTCCGAGTGCGATGTGCTCTACCTCCCGACCGATAACACCGCCGCCTCCTGCACCGAGGCCATCAACAACGTAGCGCTGCCCGCCGGTGTCCCCATCATTGCCGGTGAGGAAGGCATCTGCCGCGGCTGCGGTATCGCCAGCTTGAGCATCTCCTACTTCGACCTTGGCTACGCTACCGGCGAGATGGCATACGAGGTTCTCGTTGAGGGTGCAGACCCCGCCACCATGCAGATCCGCTTCGCTCCTCAGTTCACCAAGATCTACAACCCCACCAACTGCGAAGCTCTCAACATAACTGTCCCTGAGGACTACGTCGCTCTCGGCTGATAACTGAAAAAGCACCTGTCAGAGACTCAAAAAGTCTCTGACAGGATTGTCGGCGTTTATAAAAATAGGTTTTAAGGAGATTTTATCGTGAGTATTACGGCATATTTCGCTTCACTCAGCCTGCTGAAGCTCGTAAAGAATCTGCCCGGCGGAGTTGCGCAGGGGCTTATATGGGGGCTTATGGCTCTCGGAGTTTACATCACTTTCCGTCTGCTCGACGTTGCAGACCTGACTGTTGACGGCTCCTTTACCACCGGCGGCGCTGTGACCGTGATGCTGATACTCGCGGGTGTTCCCGCGTGGGCGGCGCTGCTGGTCGCGGTGCTTGTGGGTACGCTTGCGGGATTCTGCACCGGGCTTCTGCACACGAAGCTCGGCATCCCGGCGATACTGGCCGGCATACTCACGCAGTTTTCGCTCTATTCCATAAACCTGCGCATCATGGGCATGGCGGCGAACAAGGCGGTCAGCGTGGATAAGTTCTCGCTTGTCCTCTCCTCCCGCAGCATTTCCTCCGCTATCCTGACCGGCGCGCTCGTCGCGCTGGCGCTCGTCGCCCTGTTCTACTGGTACTTCGGCACCGAGCAGGGCTCCGCGCTCCGCGCAACCGGCAGCAACCCCAATATGAGCGCGGCGCAGGGCATCAACGTCAACCGCATGAAGGTGCTCGGCCTGTCTCTTTCCAACGGCATCGTCGCCCTCTCCGGCGGCCTGATGGCTCAGTATCAGGGCTTCGCGGACGTCAACATGGGCCGCGGTGCGATCGTCATCGGCCTTGCCGCCGTCATAATCGGCGAGGTTATTGCCCGCGCGATACTCGGCAAGCATCTGAATTTCTTCGGTACGCTGACCTTTACGGTCATCGGCGGCGTGATATACTACGCGGTCGTCGTTGTCGTCCTCTGGCTGCGGCTGAATTCCAACGACCTGAAGCTGTTCACGGCGATAATCGTCGCGGTATTCCTCGCAGTGCCATACCTCCGCGCAAAGCGGCTGAATTCCTTTGGGAGACTGAAAAGAAAGGCGGCGGAGCACGATGCTTGATCTTATAAACGTACGTAAAACCTTCAATAAAGGCACAATAAATCAGCGCGTGGCGCTCGACGGCATTAACCTCCATCTTGACGACGGCGATTTCGTCACGGTTATCGGCGGCAACGGTGCCGGTAAATCCACCATGCTCAACGCTGTGGCCGGTGTCTGGCCGGTGGACGACGGGCGCATCATCCTCGACGGCGAGGACATCACCGCGCTGCCCGACTACAAGCGCGCAAAGTATATCGGCCGCGTGTTCCAAGACCCCATGATGGGTACAGCGCCGAACATGCAGCTTGAGGAAAACCTCGCCCTCGCAATGCGCCGCGGCCAGCGCCGCGGGCTTGGCTGGGGCGTGACCAGAGCGGAGCGCGAGGAGTACCGCGAGAAGCTGCGCGGCCTCGGCCTCGGCCTTGAGGATCGCATGACGGCCAAGGTCGGCCTGCTCTCCGGCGGTCAGCGTCAGGCACTGACACTGCTTATGGCGTCTCTGCGCCGCCCGAAGCTGCTGCTGCTCGATGAGCACACCGCGGCGCTCGACCCCGCGACTGCGGCAAAGGTGCTGGAGCTGTCGGACAAGATCGTCGCCGAGAACGGTCTGACCGCGATGATGATAACCCACAACATGAAGGACGCGATAAAGCACGGCAACCGCCTCATTATGATGAATGAGGGGCGGATAATCCTCGATATCAGCGGCGAGGAGAAGCAGAAGCTTACAAAACGTGACCTCATGGATAAGTTTGCGGAAGTCGCGGGAACGCAGGTCGAATCCGATCAGGTTCTGCTGACAAGATAAACGAAGATATTTAAAAACCCTCCGTATGTACCGAAATGAAGTGACCCCGAAAAGTTAGACAAATATTTTTAGCGCAAATTGTTCAAGCA
>URPD01000033.1 GCA_900549645.1 uncultured Eubacteriales bacterium | reverse complement strand
CACCCCACTTCTTAGATAGTTTATCATACTGTCTAACAAATGGGGTGCAGTTCAATGACCCATGGACGGGGATTTTTTATACTTCCCTATTTTCAGAGCTTGCCGAGCAGCACGACAATACCGGCTGCCGCAAGCGCGATGATGAGAGATACAGCACCGTAGCGATAGCGCGCTTTGTAAGTACGAGCTTCCACGGCTTGACGTACGGCACGCCCTCCATACCCTTGATGCCCCAGAGCTTGCCGCGGCCTACCCACAGCCGGCCGACGACGATGCCGTCAATCCAGTTCGTGACCACGAGGAACACGCAGGACTGGATATACGCCGTTCTGAAATCCGTGACCCCGTTCCAGACGGAGATTATCACTATCAGCACGGCGAACATCACGACGCAGAAGATCAGCATTGAAGCGCTTCCCTTTCTTCATCACGGCATCCTTGTCCGCAAGGCCGCGCCTTTCGGCCTCTTCTATATATTCCTTAGGGTAAAAATACAGGCAGTTAATTCCGCTGTTCCCCGCCGCGCAGACGAGCGACTTTTCCTCGTCGGTCTTTCCAATGAAGCAGTACCCGGCGTCAAGGTTCACGAGCGAATAGTCCTCGACCTGACACACGGAAAAGCTCTGCTCCAGCTTTTTTATCTCCATATCCGTTCCTCCTTCAAGTCACAGCTGCTTTATATAGAACAAGTCCATCGTGCCGTGATTCGTCTGACCGGGCTTCTCTATCCGCTGAAAGCCCAGCTTTTCGTACAGCCCCACCGCCGCGGTGAGCCGCGAATGTGTTTCGAGGTACAGATTTTTATACCCCGCCGAACGCGCCCAATCTTCCGTGATACGCATCAGCTCTTTCCCGCATCCCTTGCCCTTGGCGGAATCGTCCAGATACAGCTTCTGAAGCTCCGCGCTGTCCTCGATGCCGTCAAACTCCGCGATGCCCGCGCCGCCTATCACGCGTCCGTCATCATCGAGCGCGACGAAGTAGCGGCGCTTCGACGGCTCGGCGTCATAAAACGCGCTCAGATGCTCAAGCTCCGGGTCAAAATACGCCGTTCCTGGGATGTCCAGATGGAAATGCTTCAGATTCGCCCGGACTATCTCCGCGATACGCGCATCGTCGGCAGGCTCTATTTTTCTATAACTCGGCATGGTATTCTCCTAAAATCAACGCCCCGTCACCGGATATCGGTGTAAGCCCCTTCGTCGGCATAGTCCATCTGCTCACGCAGGCGGGCGTACCACTCGGTCATATTGCCGTCGTCGTCATAGCGCCAGCCGTTCATATGCGGCGCCCAGCCCTCCAGCAGGAAGGTCGTGTCAGGCAGATGCTCCTGAAGCTCTTCGATCTGCGCGGCGGATATCTTCGGGTCGGAAACGATGCGTATGACCTTAAGCCCGGTCAGTTCGAACAGCGGGGACAGATCGGTCAGCTCCGGCATACCGCCGATGTTGAGATATTCAAGGCTCGTAAGCACGGAAAGCACGGAAATGTCGGATATGTTGGAGCGGTGCAGCTCAAGAAATTGCAGCTCTTTGCAGTTGGCCAGCGGAGAGATATCCGTTATGGCGGTCAGGCCGAGAATAGCCGATTGCAGGTGCGGCATGTAGGCGACAAAGTCGCAGTTATTGATGAGCAGATTGTGCCCAAGGTCGAGGTATCTGACCTCAGTGCAGTATTTCAGCACCTCACAGCTGGCCGAGTCTATGTGCACGGTGCGGACGCGGTGGCAGTTGGTCATAAAGGGATAGCTATATATGTATATGCGCCACACGACGTTGCGCTCCGGGAACTCGTCGCGCAGTTCGGCAAGCAGATCATAGTCTATGCCGCAGTCGGATATCTGGAAGTAGCTGCAGTTCAGATGCGGCATGACAAGGCGCAGGGTGTCAAGTCCTTCGTCGCCGATGTCGAGCTTGTCGAATATGATGCTCTCGTCATTACTGCTGACAGTCTGGCCGAAAAGCTCAAATACCGCCGTGAGCTTGACTCCGGGCACAGCGTCGGTCAGGGTGCGCAGAGTGTCAAGGTCAAGCGGAACGGCATCGCCGGAAGCGGGGATGAGATTTATCTCCTTCAGCGCGGGGAACGCGTCGAGAACGTCAAGCGTCTGGGCAAGCTCGCCGGAAGCGAGCGCGGCGGACAGGTCGAGCGTTTCTTCGGCGCAGTCATATTCCGTACCGGCGACATTGACGGAGAAATGCAGCTCAGCATCGGGATATGCCGCGCGCAGGCGGGCGATATTGGCCTTAGCGGCAGGATAGTCGACGCTGCCAAGCTGTATTGACGCAAGATGTGTGAAGCTCTCGCTTGCGGCGCAGAGCGCGTCAAAGCTATATTCCGCGTCGCTGAGGTCAAGCGCTTCAGCGTCCTCCGGGAACTCCGTCCCGCCAACGTCTACCATCACGATTTCCGGAGTCGGCTCCGGGACAGGCTCTGTCTGTCCGCAGGCGCAGAAGGCCAGCGTGGTCAGCGCGGCCATTATAAACAAAATCGGTTTTTTCATAATTTCCCTCTAAAATATAAAATTTACAGTGCTATCGATTTTAGCACAGTTTCGCCCGCTTTACAAGCACCGCGCTTGACTTATCCGCTTCCATATGATACAATTTTGGCAATGGCGTAGGCCAATCGAAAAATTTTGTGAAGGAGAAGAACCATGGATTTCAGAAGTCTGACCGTTAAGGAACTGTTCGACAACGAGGCGACCGCCGCCGTCGTCAAGGAGCTTGCTCCCCAGCTGCTCAAGTACCCCATCAAGCTGTTCAACAAGAAGAGCTGCGGCGAGATATTCGACAAGGTCGTCAAGGGCGGCATCGTCCCCGAAGCCGTCGCAAAGGACATCGAGGCAAAGATCAACGCTCTGCTGTAAGCAAGCTAAACGTCAACACCCTGCCGGAACCCCGGCAGGGTGTTTTCTGTACTAAGTGAATCCAAGACTAGACGCTCCCTCCAACTAAACCGGAGGGAGCGTCTTACTATACCGCCTATTGCGTCGGGGTGATTACTTTTCTTTTCTGAGCTTTCTCGCGGTGACGAAGACAGCCGTCATGGACGAGAGCATGATAACTGCGAGCAGGAGCGCATTCGCTTCGTCGCCGGTCTTGGGCTTGGCGCTGGGATTGGTCAGGCCGGAACCGCCGCCGGTGACAGTGCCGCCGATGCCGGAGCTGCCGTGCGGGATGCTCTCGGTCTTGGTTGCGCCGCACTTGGTGCAGGTGTAGGTCATAACGCCGTCAGCAAGACTGGTGGGTGCGCGGGTAACGGTGCCTTCGTTCCAAGAGTGGGACGGGTCGATATATTCACCCTTCTCGACGACTTCGCCGCAGACGGTGCAGACCTTGTCTCCGGTGTAGCCGCGGACGGTGCAGCTGGCTTCCTTCTCGTTCTGAAGCTTGATCTTGTGGTCGGTCTTATCGACGGGGATGGTCTTGGTCTCGCCGCAGACGGTGCAGGTGTAGCTCATCTCGCCCTCGGCCTGACAGGTAGCGCCCTTCGTGACCTTGCCGACGCCCCAGCTGTGATCCTTCGCCTTCTCGACGGTGCCGGTCCTGACGGTGACGCCGCAGACGGTGCAGACCTCGTCGCCGGTGTATCCGTCCTCGGTGCAGGTTGCGGCCTTCTGATTTCTCAGCTCAAGGGTGTGATCCGTCATGGGGATGGTCTCCAGCTGGATCTTGCCGCACTTGGTGCAGGTATGTGTGAGCTGGCCTTCGCTGACACAGCTTGCCTGATGTATCACCAGACCCTCGCCCCAGCTGTGACCCGCGGGGTCGGTCTTGGTGCCCTTGGCTATCAGTGTACCGCAGTAGACGCAGACCTGATCGCCGCTGTAACCGCCGTAGGTGCAGCCAGGCTCACGGTATCCGCGGGTCTCGATGACGTGGTCGGTCATCTGGAGCGCCTCAACGCGCAACGTACCGCAGACGGCGCAGGAGTAAGTGATCTGGCCTTCGCTGATGCAGGTTGCTTCGAGCGTCACACAGCCGGCGTCCCATATATGCTCATGCTCCGGTATCTCCTCGCCGATGGCGGGCACGACCTGCTGCACCTTGAGAATGATGCCGCATCGGCCGCAGTGGCTGCCCTCGGTAAGGCCGCGGCTCTCCTCTGTCGGCTCGACGGCGGGGTCGATGACCTCAAGATGACCGAGCGCGGGCACCGGCTCCTGCGTTGCGAGTATCTCGCCGCAGCGGCCGCAGTGGTATCCGTCGCTCAGGCCGGGCATGGTGCAGGTTGCGGAGCGTCCCGGCTCGATGACCGGGTCATGGCCGAGCGCGGGAGTCTCGACCTTTCTGACGCTGTGGCAGTCCTCGCACACCTGACTCTTGCTGCCCGGTTCCGTGCAGGTGCCTTCGGTCTCGCTTATGGTCTTCCAGTAATGTCCGTCGCCGGAGACCTCGCCCAGATCGGACTCAAGGCCGACGTAGGTCGCGGTGACGATATAGTCCTCGCCGGTTTTCTCGACCGCAAAGGTGTAGGGCACGGTCTTGGAATCGGTGGAGACCGGGGAGACGCGGAGGGAATAATCTATCTTATTGCCTTCCTCGTCGTTTATCTTGACGTAGTTGATGCTCTCCTGAGTTTCAGTGCGGGCTATGGAGCGGCTGACATAGGTGGTGCTGCCGGAATAAAGCTCCGCAAGGAGGTAATCGGGGCGAGCGGGGATGTAGCCCTTATCGCCGACCCAGTTGATGGTTATGTTCACGCGCATGACCTCGTCCGGGTCAGCCTTGACGAGCCACAGCGCCTGAACCTCGCCCGTTGCGGGGACGTTGACATGCTCGGCCTTCTCCGGATCGGGGGTTGCGTAGTAGTTGCCCTCAGAGTCGGTGAAGTAGCACTCGACGTAATACTGGCCGTACGGCACGTCAAAGAACCAGACGACCTTTTGGCCGGTATACTTCTCGGTGAGCTTGACATAGCGGCCGTCGGTCGTAAAGCCATACATCACGACTACCGCTTCGCCGTTGGGGCGGATACCCGTGCCGTCGATGGTGTTGCCGAGGACGTCCATGTAGCGCACGTCCATGCCGCAGTCGTCAACCAGCGACTTGAGCACGACGCTGGGTTGCTCGTCGTTGATGGTCTCGTAGGAGACGTAGGGTCTGAAGGTAGACTGATCCCTGTGAACGAGAACGACTTCCTTGCCGGTATCGGTGGTGCAGGTGAGGTTGCGCAGACGGGTGCGCATGTAAGAGCTTTCGGTGTTGCCGGCAGTCACGCGGAAGGTGATGCTGACGGCGATATTGGTCTCGCTGAACGCGTTCTTCTCTTCGTCCGTGAGCTTGCCGAGCGCGTAGAAGCCGAGGTCGTCGTTCGTGAAGTCGAGGACGCCGTCATCGATAAGGCTTCCGTCAAGCGCGTCGTTCTTCTGGAACACGCGGCTGTGCAGACTGCTGAACTGCGGCATCTCGGTCTTGATGACGGTGAGGCAATCGGTGTCATACATGATGTTGCCTATCATCTTTTCGAGATACAGCGCTTTTATCCCGGTGTAATCGCCAAGCTCGGCGAGGATGGACGGGTTCAGGTTGAGCCAGTAGGAGTATGTAAAGGTATCCCCCACCTTAAAGCTGTACTCCGCAGTGCGGGTGTGGAAATGGAAGGTATCCTCCCCGTCGGCACTTGCTGGAACGGCACAGAACGCGCTGAAGATCATAACGAGCGTCAGCAGTACCGCAATTCTCTTCTTCAAGTTGAACTCCCCCTAGTTGGAATCTATGTAAAACCTCTTATGTAAACTCTTTTGTTATTATACAATAAACTGGCAAAATAATGATATATACAAATCTTCTAAAGTGTATAAATTCTGCCAGCTTTTGACGTGATTTTAACTGTTGTTCGGCGCGGCAAATAGTGTTATAGTAGTTGCCAAGGAAAAGGAGGTATCACAATGAACGATCTTATAACGCGGAACATTTACGACGTGCGCGGGCGGGTGCTCGTCTGCGGGGCATGTCTGCCGTCGACGCATCCCGAAGGCTTCGCCGCGCTCTGCCGCGACGCCGACGAGGTATACTCGCTCTGCCTTGAGCAGACGCACATCAACATGGCCGTCACGAAGCTCGGCGCCATGCTGAGCACAGGTCAGATCACATGCCTCCGCTTCGCCTCGGTCGACCGCTCCCCGCACTGCACACAGCTGCACTACATAAAGCACGAGCTTGAGCGGATGATGACGATCAGCATCCCGATTGAGGATTACGTCGTGCCGGACAAAGAGCCGGTGAAGATAAGCGACGAAACGATAGACCTCTCGAAATCGCTTGCTCGGCTCGAAAAGCTTAAATAAACCAAACGGACTGCCGCGTTCCGCTCCGCCCTCCCCGGAATGACTCATATTAAAATCAGCTGTCATTGCTGGGGATCGGAGCGCCGCACGGCAATCCGTTTTTTCTTTTCCGTATTTTTTCTTTTCTATATTTATTCTATCACGTTCAGTCTGCGTATATCGTCGTATTCGGGAGTGACTGGCGCAGTTCGTCGATCTGCTCCGCAGTCAGATTGTTGCCGGCGACGTGCAGCTCCTTGAGCCACGTCATCTGGCAGAGCGCGCTCGTGCTGCTTACGCAGTTATTGGTGATGTCGAGCACCTCAAGACTCTCCATACTCAGCAGCGGCGACACGTCGGAGACCTGATTTCCTTCCAGATTTATCTCCTTTATTCCGCTGAGCCACTGGAAGATATAGATGTTCGATATCCTGTTCCCGCTGAGGTTCACGCGCTCCAGCGCGTCAAACTCGCCCATCGCGGAGATACTGACAAGGTCAAGGTTACTGGCGTCCAACTCCGTGATATCCTCGCGGAACTGCTTTCCGCCAAGCTCAACGAGATACACAAGCGTCGAATGAGTCACCTCGCAAGCGGGGTTGAGACTCTTGAACGCGTCCACGGTCTCGCCGCTGACGTTGGGGTTATTCTCGATATTCAGGCTGAGCAGGGACGGGATGCTACCCAAGTCTGTCATGCTCTCATCGGTCATGCCGCTGTCGCGCAGGGACAGCGTTTCAAGGCTGGTGAGCTTTTTTATGCTCGAAACGTCCGTGAGCTTATTTGAGTCGAGGCACAGCTCCTTCAGCGCGCTCAGGCCGCCGAGAGGCACGGTGCTTCTTATTAAATTATTGCCCGCGTGTATCACTTCAAGCGAGGTCAGCGCCATGAGCGGCCGCAGGTCGCTTATGAGATTGCCGCTTATATCCAGCTCCCGCAGGCTCTTCTGATCCATGAGGGGGCTGAGATCCGAGATGTTGTTGTCGGAAATGTTGAGCTTTACAAGGTTCTTGCAGGCGGAGAGCGCCGAAATTTCGTTCAGCCCCTTCCCGCTCAGGTCAAGCTCCGTAATGTCGGAGCTGAAGGTCACGCCGCCGATACTTATGTCCATCGCGCTCCCCGGCTCGCCCTCGCTGTAAATGGTGCAGCCCGGCAGCTCCTGCGTCAGCTCCGCAAGCTGTTCGGGGGTCATGGATATGCCCTTGACGCTGAGGAGGATGAGATTATCCAGCCCGTACAGCGGCGTAAAGTCGGTTATAGGGTTGGAGTCGAGATACAGAGTGCGCAGGCCGAGAATCCCGGCCAGCGGAGATATATCGCTTATGCGGTTGCCGCTCAGGTTTAGGGTGGTCAGGCCGCCGAGAGCGGTAAGCGGTGAGATATCGGTTATGGAGTTATCCGCGATGGAAAGGCTGCTCAGTGCGCGCAGACGGACGACATTATCGAGGTCGGCGTCCCGCAGACCGGCATTGTCGGCCACAAGGCCGCTGCTGTCAAGCTGGTACTTCTCCCCCGCTATCTCCACAAGCTCCGCTTCCTGCTGTGCGCGGCGCAGTGACTCAAGCTCGTCTATGCGCGCGGATATCTGCGCGTCCTGCGTGTCCATACTGCGCAGCAGCTCCAGCGCCTTGTCAATATTGCCTTGGCGCTCGTAGCAGCGGCTCATCAGCAGCACACATTCCACGGTCTTGTCCTTCGACGCCGCCTTGCGCAGATACGCGAGCGCGCCGTCATAGTCCTGCGACTCGTACAGCTCGCTGCCGCGGTCGAAATATACGGAGTAGCCCTTGTCTGCCGCAGTGCCCTTCAGCACGACGGCTATCACGATTATCAGTATCGCGGCTAGAACCGTGCCGCAGATATAAAGCGTACGCTTCGACTTCGGGCTTACCTTTTCTTTTATTCTCGGCGGTTTTTTGGTCTTCGCCTTCGGCTCTGGAACCGCCTCGTGCGAGCCGGTGTAGACTTTGCCGCGGCCTGTGAACGCCGCGCTGATGCCCGTTACGGCTGCATTTCTGCCGGTTACAGCCTTGTCCCGCCCCGTGGCGGCGCGGCTGCGGCCGGTGTTTCTTTCTTCGCTCATTACTTTTCCCCCGGTTTTTCAGGTGCTGTTTCCTTCGCGGTCTCCGCCGCGGTATCGCCATCGGCGGCAGGTTCCCCCTTGCCGGGCACGATGACCTTCGGCGCCTTCATCTTCGGGAGATCAGGCAGCGTTTCAGGTTGTTTCTTCTTCATTGCAATGCTCAGAAGCAGCAGGGACAGCATGATGCAGAGCACCGATATCTCCTGCAAGCCTTCCGGCAGCGAGGGCGGCGTGGCGCTACGCATGGCGTTGAGGTCTTCCACAAAAATGTGATACAGCAGCGGCAGGCCGAACAGCGGCACAAGCAGCCACTTCGTCCGGATGCGGCCGAACACCGTGCCCGTATACAGCACCGCCACGAGCAGGCACAGCAGGATGCACAGGATCGTGTGCAGTATGCTGTCAAAGCTGAACGACTTTATAATGAAGAACACGACGCCGAGCAGCACCGGCAGCACCGTCGTCCACAGGGCGCGGCGGCCAAGCGTCAGCACCAGCAGGATGAACAGCAGGTTGCAGGCCAGCGGCAGCGCGATCTGTGTCGCGGCGAAGAACGCGTCGTTCCAGCGCCCCCAGCAGCCGACAAGCCGGAATATGGCCGAGAGCAGCATGAATATGACCGACGCCTGCACCAGCGCGCTTTTGCGCTCCGTGTAAAAGTTGATTTTTTCGGTCTTCTGATTATTTTCCATTGCTCTCAACCGCCTTTCGGTCAGATTTTGAAGGAATGTCCGGGTCTGCGCGGCTTACTCCGCCCAGTCTCCGTTTACGAATATCGGCACCTCGCGCCCGTCGGCGGTAATGCCGGTGATGCAGAGGTCGGGGCTGCCTATCATAAAGTCCTCATGTATCATGGAGTCGTTTACGCCAAGCTCGCGCGCCTCCTCGGGCGTGTACTTTTCAAAATCCTTGAGGCAGCTTGAGTAGCCCATGCCCAGCGCGAGATGGCAGCTTGCGTTCTCGTCAAAGAGCGTATTGTAAAAGAGTATGCCGCTGCGGTTTATCGGGCTGTCGTAGGGCACGAGCGCACATTCGCCGAGCTTGCAGGCGCCCTCGTCCATGGCTATCATGAGCCTGAGCGCTTCCTCGTTTTTCTCCGCGTGAACCTCGACCGCACGGCCGTTTTCAAAGCGCACGGAGAAATTCTCGATGAGCACGCCGCGGTAGCTCAGGGGCTTTGTCGCATAGACTATGCCCTCCGCGTCCCCGGCTCTCGGAGTCGTAAAGACCTCCTCGGTGGGGATATTGGCGTTGAACCATACGTCGGAATCGGGGAGCTTGTCCGCGCCGCCCATGAACTGGCACTCGGGCAGCAGACCAACGCTAAAGTCCGTCCCCGTGGATTCACTCCTGTAATTCAGACGGCGCAGCTCAAGGCTGTTGAGCCAGCTGCAGCGGCGCAGAAGATTTTCGTCGTGCGCGCTCCATGCCTCTATCGGCTTATCGGTGGCGCGGGAGCATTCAAGTATCGCCTGCCAGAGCCTTTCGACCGCCTCCTCGTCACTGAGACCGGGGAATACCTTGCGCGCCCACTTGACGCCCGGCACAGATACGACGCACCACTGATACTTATTCTCCATCGCGTCGCGGTAGGGCTTGGATATCTTATATCTTGCCTGCTGAGCGAGCGCCCACTTCTCCTGATCTATGCCGTTCATGCCGTCCGGGTCGTCGGAGTCGAGATATATCATGGCGGGGAGAGTCTCGCTGTTGTGGCGGAGCTTCTCCTCCTCCCATTTGGGGACGCCGCCCAGCGTCTCCGCGTCCTGATACTTTATGTCAAGGCAGGTGAGCGGAGCATAGCGCCACTCGACGCGCACCTTGCCCGCGCCGGCGAGATAAAGCTCCTCCGTCAGCGTCTCCAAAAAGTCCAGAGACTCAGGCTCCGTGCGGACAACGACCTCCTGCCCGGGCTGAACGTTTACGCCGGAAACGGCGATGAGTCTTGCATATTCCTTGAGTATGTTTTTATCCATGTCACCCTCCGGGAGGCAAAAAGTAATGTATCTTCTTCATATTACTTATATTTTTAGCTCATACATTATACCACAAGACTTTTATAAATGCTACACAAAAATTATGTAAACAACTTTATTATTTTCGCTTTCGGGCCGATTTGTAAATTTTGCACAATTTCTGCCGGATTTTTTCAGCATAAGCAATAATGTTTGAAGCTTTTCGCCGCAGTGGTATTGACTATTTCGCCAAAGCTGTCATAATTAGATGCGGTTTCATAAACTAATTTCATATATGGGGGGATACTGATTGAGAGATTTGAAGCATCTTATCTACTTTGAAGACCTTTTGCAGGATGCAAACAACGCACTCGTACAGAAAGCCTCTGCCGACGGACGCCTCGCGCTGGCATACAACTGCTCCTACATTCCTGAGCTGCTGCTGGATGTGGAGGGCTGCTTCGGCGTAAGACTCCGCGCACCGCGCTGTACAAACCCGGATCTTGCGACCTACTACATGACCAACCGCTCCTGCCCCTACTCCAAGAGCATACTTGAGCGCGCCTTTGAGGGCGGCTACAACTTTATTGACGCGCTGCTCGGGCAGGAATGCTGCACCACGATGAACAGAATGGAGCAGTATTTCGACTACTGCAAGCTCATCCCCAAGGAAAAGTTCTTTATCAGCTTCATCGACATGCCGCTTAAAAAGACCGAGTGGCACGCGGGCTACTTCCGCCGCCAGATAGAGCAGAAGATTATCGAGCCGCTTGAGCGCGTGTACGGAGTGGACTTCTCCGAGGAAAAGCTCCTTGCCGCCATCGAGCAGCACAACGAGGTCTGCCGCATTATCAGCGAGATAGGCGATATGCGAAAGCTCCCCAACCCGCCCGTCACGGGCTACGAGTTCCATGTTATTCAGCTCGTGAGCCTCACCTGTCCCAAGGATTTAATTCTCCCCTATCTGCGCGAGACGCTTGAGGAGATAAAGCAGCGTGAGCCGGAGCCCAAGTTCCCCTTCCGCGCCCGCGTCATGGTCGCCGGCAGCGAGATAGACGACCCCGATTTTACAAAGCTGCTTGAAAGCTGCGGGGCATACGTCGTGGCCGACCGCTACTGCTTCGGCTCCATCCCCGGCCGCGAGGAGATAATCGTCCGTCCGGGCGAGGATGTGCTTCAGGCCATTGCCGACCACTATATTCAGACCAACCAGTGCCCCCGCGCCATGGGACCGGAAAACGTCGTAGCGCGCAAGCAGTTTTTGTATAAAATCGCGCAGGAATACGGTGCCGAGGGCGTCATCGTCGAGAATATGAAGTTCTGCGAATACTGGGGCTACGAGCGCGCACAGGCCGCCCAGTGGATGCGCGACGGCTTCTCTCTCCCCGGCACGCTGCCCGTGTGCCAGATAGAGAAGGACTATACAAACGCCGCCACCGGTCAGCTCCGCACCCGCTTCCAGGCCTTCGTGGAGTCGCTGGAAATCAAGCGTATCCAGTCGGAAAGGTGAGGTGTGAGATATGTGGAAAAGAAAATACAGCTTAAAGCAGCAATACGGCACTCTTGAGCATTTTCTCAAGGGCGACGAAAAATGCCATTACATAGGTCAGCGCTATATCGAGGGGACAAATATATATGCCCGCCGTGAGTGGCGCGGCGTAAAGGACACGGCATACGCCTTCAGCCGCTGGCTCATCACATGGGTCAAGATGGGCGGACTTGTCATGCGCGACCCCGTGCGTATGGCGAAGGCCTTCTGGAAATATCGCTGGCTGAGCGCATATCTCGTTGCGCCCTCGATGATTGACAAATGGATAGAGGGCGACCGCGGCATGGCTCTGCGCGCCGACCTCACCGCCATCGACTGCATGATATCCGACTCCATTGATACTCTCTGGAACGAGCTTCGCGCCGACCGTCATTTCGGCGAGACAAAGTGGTCGGACATCACCGTAGCCTTTGACTACACGCTGCCGAAGCACCTGATATTCGGCTTCCCCGGCTGCTACGCCATAAATATCCAGCAGCACGCCGCCTTCATGCTGCCGCTCATGCGCAAGGAGCTCGGCTGCTACTACGTAGACCAAGCGGTAAGCTGCGGCATACCGGGCGATATGTGTACCCTGCCGCTTACCGAGGTCGGCGTCGCCGTCGAGGGCGAGTACCCCGACATCGGCAACTTCTGGATGACCACCAATAACCCCTGCGACGCTAACATGATGGATAACTCCGCCATGTACCGCGCCCTGTCGAATAACGGTCAGAAGGCCGTCCACCCGCTCACAACGCCCCTTATGTATGACGACCCGACCACAAAGGAGCTCGGCGTACACGAGATAGAGAGCGCCATCGACTTCATGGAAAAGCAGTTCGGCAGGAAGTTTGACTGGGATGCCTTCATCGAGCACTGCAAGGCGACAAATCAGGTCAACCGCGAGGAGCTGGAGCGCTGGGATATCTACTGCAAGACCGACAACGGCTGCATAAACCCCATATGTCAGGGCATGTACCGCATTTACTTCTATCAGCAGGGCGGCACAAAGCATTTTGCCAAGTCCTCGGCCAAGACGCTCAAGCTCATGTACGAGTGCGTGGAGAAGAACATAAAGCCCTTCCCGCATACCCGCCACAGAGCGCTCGCGTGGAGCTGCGGCTCGACCTATTACTGTCACGGCGTCGGCTGGCTCTATAACTGCTGGGGCATACTCGCCGTCATAAATATGGACTCGCTGACAGGTCATAACCTCATCGACACCGAGGACAGAGAGACTATGCTCGAGGACCTTGCCGACTGGTACTCGCACACCCCGATGCGCACCCACACCGTCGGCGGCAACCGCCACCTCATGCAGATGTGGGAGACGGCGGAGAAATTCAACTGCGACACCATCATCATGTATGACGATATCGGCTGCAAGGGCATGGCGGGCGCACAGGGACTTCTTGAGGAGGAGTTTGCAAAGCACCGCGACAAGTATCATATCATCTGGATGCCGCACTCTCTCATGGACTGCCGCATAGTGCCGACAAACGAGGCTCGCCGCGCCGTTAACCAGTACATGACCGATGTGCTGCACGAGGACCCGGTAGACCCCTCGCTGGTTGATTTTGACGATACCCTTGGCTGGTAAGAAAGGAGCGAAGGATGAAAAAATTGCTGAAACTCATCGGCATACTGCTCGGAGCCGTTTCCGCGCTGTTTGCGGTGTACTATTTCAATCTGGACATGAAGCTTATGCGCTCTGTCGTGCTGCCGTTTCTCGATAAGCATTACGACAGCGTCAAGCGCGAGCATATTATCTGAGGTGGCGTGATGCAGAAAAACGAAAACATCACTCCGAGACCGCTGAGCTATCAGGAGAAGCTTGACCGCGAGAACGGCATCTTCGACAGCTTTGCAAATTATCTTTGCTGCTGCGGCAGGTGCAATTACCTCGACAAGAGCAATATGTACATCATGCGCGCCGAGTCGCGGGTAAAGAAGCTGAACGCGGAGGGCGTAAAATGCCCCGAATGCGGCGAAACAGCTTGGATTCTCGGCTATCCCCTCGGCAGCACCACGGGCTTCGTCAGATTTGACTGATATTACTGAGACTCCCTCCGGGCAATCCGGAGGGAGTCTTTTGCAACAATATACTCAGCGGGCAGTACCACGAGTGGTACTGCCCGTCTTTGTGGAATGGAGCGAGGAAATTTTAATTTATTATACGATGCCCTGAGCCATCATCGCTTCCGCGACCTTCAGGAAGCCCGCGACGTTCGCGCCGACCATAAGATCGCCCGGACGGCCGCATTCGACCGATGCGTCATAGCAGGCTTTATAGATGTTCTGCATGATTCCGTGCAGCTTTTCGTCGACCTCTTCAAAGCTCCACGACATTCTGATGGAATTCTGGCTCATCTCAAGGCCGGAAGTCGCAACGCCGCCGGCGTTGGATGCCTTGCCGGGGCTGTACAGCAGGCCGTTTTTCTGGACTATTTCAATGGCTTCCGGAGTCAGCGGCATGTTCGCGCCCTCGAATACGGCCATAGCGCCGTTATCGACAAGCGCCTGCGCGCCAGCCGCATCCATCTCATTCTGGGATGCGCAGGGGTGCGCGATGTCGCACTTGACGTTCCAGATATTCTTGCAGCCCTCGTGGTACTCGCTGCCGGGAACCTCCTGCGCGTACACGCTGATACGCGCGCGGCGGCGCTGCTTAATGTCAAAGAGCACGGGCAGGTTGATGCCGTTGGGGTCATATATGTAGCCCTGCGAATCGCTCATCGCAACGACCTTGCCGCCGAGCGCCGTGACCTTCTCCGCGCAGTACTGTGCGACGTTGCCGGAGCCGGAGACGATGACGGTCTTGCCCTCGTAGCTTGTGTTCCGCAGATGCTTGAGCGCCTCGGCGGAGAAGTAGCACACGCCGTAACCGGTAGCCTGAGTGCGCGCCAGCGAGCCGCCGAAGGTCAGTCCCTTGCCGGTGATGACGCCGCCGTCGAAGCGGTTGACAATGCGCTTGTACTGGCCGAAGAGGTACGCAACTTCGCGCCCGCCGACGCCGATATCGCCCGCCGGAACGTCCGTGAACTGGCCGACATGGCGGTAAAGCTCGGTCATAAAGCTCTGGCAGAAGCGCATGACTTCAGCGTCGGACTTGCCCTTGGGGTCAAAGTCGGAGCCGCCCTTGCCGCCGCCCATGGGGAGCGTGGTCAGGGAGTTTTTGAGAATCTGTTCAAAGCCGAGGAACTTGATAACGGAGAGGTTGACAGACGGATGGAAGCGAAGCCCGCCCTTGTAGGGACCGATGGTGGAGTTGTACTGCACACGGTAGCCGCGGTTGACCTGCACCTTGCCGCTGTCGTCCACCCATGGGACGCGGAACTCGATGACGCGTTCGGGCTCGACGAAGCGCTCGATAAGCCCGGCCTTCTCCCATTCGGGGTGCTTGTCGATGACCAGCTCCAGCGACTCGAAAACCTCGCGCACAGCCTGAAGGAATTCCGGCTCGTGCCCGTCGCGGCGCTCCACATCTGCGTACACTCTCTTCAGATATTCGTTTGTCATTCTTTTCCTCCTTGATATAGTAAGCGTTCAGCAGTTTGTCCGTTTAATGATCTGTCTGTATTATACTATATATTCTCGGAGTACACAAGTATGAAAATCGCAAAAATTATACAAAATTCACAATTTTTATATGTAAACCCAGTGGAGTTTTGTTGATTGCTAATTAATAGTCAAACGATGGGCGGGGGATGTGGTCTTTCGTATGCCTTGTCTTTTCCCTAATGGCAATAATCCAAGTCCGGCGACCCCTTTCCCAAGTGTGCGCACTGGGGACTGTCTCGCTGCGGCTCGGTCACGGCGCGGCGGACTGCGATCTATGCCGCAACGCGGCGCCCCTTTTAGGGGAGCTGGCACGGCGTTAGCCGTGACTGAGTGGTCGCCAGACTCGGACTAATGCCAATAGGCAAAAGACAAGGCAATGTTAAGACCTCCTCTGTCATTCCGAGACCAGTTCGCAAACTGGTCGTGGGAATCCGTTTCTTTCATAGAAAGCAGTATGTTTTCCTGCCGTGTAAAAGGAGAACGGATTTCCGCGTCGCTTCGCTCCTCGCGACGGCGGCATACCACGAATCATTAATTTGCCGCCTAGTCCCTTTAGGGGCAATGACAGATTGATTTAATCTGGCGCGCCGATTTTTATCGAAGCGCAGCATTTGCGGGGCGGCCTCTGTCTCGCTCCCCCCAACACAGAAAAAGTACCGTATGAAAACACGGTACTTTTTCTGTAATTCTATAAACTGCTTATTCAAGCCCCAGTTCTTTGGCCAGCTCGTCGATTTCATGCTGGAAGAGGGTGCTTTCGCCGTCGGACGGCATGTGCAGGCCGGTACGCGGGGAGACGCTGAACGCCTCAACGGCTGGGCCGTCCATCAGGCAGCTGCGCTTGAACTGCTGTGTGAACAGGCGCTTGCAGTAGCTTCTCAGCCAGCGGACAAGCTCCTCGTCCGTAAACTCGTTATGATACGCGAGCTTCGCCAGACGCAGGGTCTTGGCCGGGCCGAAGCCGCAGATGAGAATCTTATGCGTGAAGAAGTCCTGAAGGCTGTAAGAGCCGACGGAATCCTCGCTCTTCTGCTCGATCTGATCGTCATGTATCGGCAGCAGCTCCGGCGTTACGGGGCAGTCAAGCACATCGTAAAGCGCGGCCTTGAGGACGCGATCCTCGGTCTTGCCAGCGATGTAGCTGACGTTCGCGCGAACCTGAGTCTTGGTCAGACCCATATTCACGTCGTACATGCTGGTATGGTCACCGTTATAGGTGCACCAACCGTCGATAAACTCGCTCAGATCCTCGGTGCCGACGTCAAGGCCGTTTAGCTTATTGGCAATATCCATGAGCACCTGCGTACGCTCGCGCGCCTGCGCGTTCTCGAAGGCGATGGAGTAATCGTCATGCGCGTGGCCGATATCGTCGAAGTGCTGGTAGACGCTCTTGCCGATGTCGATAACGCGAACCTCAGCGCCGAGCTGCTCGGCGACTACGATGGCGTTGGACTTGGTACGGGAGGAGGTGCCGAAGCAAGGCAGAGTGCAGGCGACGACATTCGTCGAGGGCAGCCCCATTTTCTTGACCGCCATCGCGCTGACCATGACGGCAAGCGTGGAGTCCACGCCGCCGGAGATACCGACAACGCAGTGGTCAAGTCCGGCGTACTGCATACGCTTGACAAGGCCGGAGACCTGAATGTCGAGCATACGCTCGCAGTACGTGGGCAGATCGGCCTCGTCCGCGGGCAGATGCGGGTACTTGCGGTAGCTGCGGGTCAGTTCGGTCTCGACCGGCTCGCCGCCCCAGACCGCTTCGTAATACTCGTCGGAATCGAGGTCAAAATCGTCGCTCTCGCGGCGGGTATTGATGATGTACTCGACGTCGAGCTCAGTGACGGCCATGCTGTTCTCGCACTCGGACGCGGCAAGCACCTCGCCGTTCTCGGCGATCATGCACAGGCCGGAGAACACGTTGTCCGTGGTGCTCTCGCCCTTGCCGGGCGCGGCCATGACCATGCCGCAGTGCAGGCGGCGAGACTGAGAGCGCAGTGTAAGCTCCGCTTCGTCCGCAGAGGTGACGGTCTCTGGGAAGGAGGCAAGCTGGGCGATAACGGTTGCGCCCGCCTGCGCGTGGCGCACGGAGGGTGGCACCAGCGCGTCGATATCCGCGCCGAGCTCTGCGGCGACCTTGAGGTCGGGCAGGGCGGCGCAGGTAAACACATAGTCGGTGCTGAGCACGGCGACATGCTCCGCGTCGATCTCGACCTCGACATAGCTGTCTGCCGGCTCGGCAAACTGCGTACCGCGGACGTTCTCGCGCGGAACAAGGCCGAGCAGCTCGCCGTCATATATCGCGGCGGCACAGCTGTAAAGTCTGGAGCCGACGGCGACGGGCAGGCCGACGAATACGAGCATGTCCACGCCCTCGCTCGCGGCGATGACTTCAAGCAGCGCCTTTTTCGCGCCGCGCAGGACGACATTGTGGCCGGTGAGGTCATAGCAGGTGCAGCCGGTGAGGACAAGCTCAGGGAAGACGAGCAGCTTCACGCCCATCTCGTCGGCGGCCTTGATGGTCTCGATCACGCACTGTGCGTTATACTCGGTGTCGGCGACCTTGATGACCGGGGACGCCGAAGCGGCTTTGATAAATCCATCTTTCATTTTCTGTTCCCCTTTTCTTTCAAATATGGCTCTTTGACGCCGTTATCAGAACTTTATGCGCTCCTCGATGTAGCTCTTGACCTCGGAGATGGGGATACGGACCTGAGTCATGCTGTCGCGCTCACGGACAGTGACGCAGTGGTCGGCGACGTCGGTCTCGGTGCCGACGGTGTTGAAGTCGAAGGTCACGCAGAACGGAGTGCCGATCTCGTCCTCGCGGCGGTAGCGCTTGCCGATGGAGCCGGTCTCGTCGTAATCGCACATGAAGTCCTTGGAAAGCTCCTGATACAGCTCCAGCGCGGGGCCGGTAAGGACTTCCTTCTTGGACAGCGGCAGGATGGCGCACTTAAACGGTGCGAGCGCTGGGTGCAGGTGCAGCACGGTGCGTACGTCGGGATTGCCCTTCTTGTCCTGACCGACGACTTCCTCGTCATACGCATCGCACAGTACGCTCAGCACGGTGCGCTCGACGCCGAGGGAGGGCTCGATGACATAGGGGATGTAGTGCTCGTTCGTCTCCTGATCGTAGTAGCTGAGATCCTGACCGGAGACGGTCTGGTGCTGGGTCAGGTCGTAATCCGTACGGTCGGCAACGCCCCACAGCTCGCCCCAGCCGAAGGGGAAAAGGAACTCGAAGTCGGTAGTCGCCTTGGAATAGAAGCACAGCTCTTCGGGGTCATGGTCGCGCAGACGCAGGTTCTCGTCCTTGAGGCCGATGGACAGGAGGAAGTTGTGGCAGAAGCTGCGCCAGTAGTCAAACCACTCCAGATCGGTGCCGGGCTTGCAGAAGAACTCAAGCTCCATCTGCTCAAACTCGCGGACGCGGAAGATGAAGTTGCCCGGGGTAATCTCGTTGCGGAAGCTCTTGCCTATCTGACCGATGCCGAAGGGGAGCTTGCGGCGGGTGGTGCGCTGGACGTTGACGAAGTTCGTGAAGATGCCCTGAGCGGTTTCGGGGCGGAGATACACGGTGTTCTTCGCGTCCTCGGTGACTCCCTGGAAGGTCTTGAACATGAGGTTGAACTGACGTATATCGGTGAAATTATGCTTGCCGCAGGTGGGGCACGGGATGTTGTGCTCCTCGACGAACTCCTTCATCTCGCTCTGGGAGAAGGCGTCGATGGGCTTGGGAAGCTCATAGCCCGTCGTGCCGCACCAGTCCTCGATGAGCTTGTCCGCGCGGAAGCGCTCATGGCACTCGCGGCAGTCCATCAGCGGATCGGAGAAGCCGCTGAGATGGCCGGAGGCGACCCAAGTCTGCGGATTCATAAGGATGGCGGCGTCAAGACCCACGTTGTAGCGGTTTTCCTGAACGAACTTTTTCCACCATGCTCTCTTGACGTTGTTCTTCAGCTCAACGCCGAGGGGTCCGTAATCCCAAGTGTTCGCAAGGCCGCCGTAGATCTCGCTGCCGGCAAAGATGAAGCCGCGGTTCTTGCACAGTGCGACGATTTTGTCCATTGTTTTGTCTGTGTTTTTCATGTTTCTTCCTTTCCCGCGGCTGGCTGCCGCAGAGATAATATTTGTCTTTTTGACAAATATTAATTATAGCAGATCACCTATATTTAAGCAACATTTTCCGCGGTCAAAATAATCACAATCAGTCCCCGCGGCGATTCTTAATAATTCTGAAATATTGATTTTTGCGCTTGCTCATGTCGAAGTGTGGTGTATAATGGGGACAAGCATTTGGGAGAGGATAGGCTGACAAAATGAGGAGAGAAAGACAGACCGCGGAGCATACGCCGAGACACAGAAAACAGAAGAAAGCGGCGGGCATAGTATTCACGATTTACATCCTGCTGGTAATTCTGGCGGTATTCGTCATCGACGGGCGGCATCCGTCCTTCACCGTCAACGGCGACAAGGACATGACGCTTGAGGTCGGCGCGGAGTACACCGAGCTTGGCGCGGAAGCGACTGCGGTCGGCAGGATATTCAAAAACGACGGCCAGCCTCTTGAGGTGAGCGTCACCGGCGATGTGGACACCTCAAAGGTCGGCGAATATAAGGTAGTTTACCATGCGAAGGCGCTTTTCATCCCCGGCAGCGCCGTGCGGCACGTCTCGGTGGTGGACACCGTCGCGCCGGTGATAGAGCTTCAGCACAACGCTGAGCAGGCGGCGGTAAGCTCGATGGCCGACTATGTTGAGGAGGGCTACACCGCGAGCGACAATTATGACGGCGACATCACCGACAAGGTCGAGCGCACCGTGACCGACAACGGCGTCATCTACACCGTGAGCGATTCATCCGGCAACAAGACGAGCGTCGAGCGCATCGTCCTCGGCCCACCGGTGCTGACGCTCAGCGGCGATACGGAGCTGGAGCTGGTCGCAAGTCCGCGCTTTGAGGAGCCGGGTTACGAGGCGCACGACGCGCAGGGCAACGACCTCACCGACCGCGTGGAGGTCAGCGGAAATATAGTCCCGTACAAAGTCGGCAGCTATACGCTCACATATTCGGTCACGAATGACCGCGGCGAAGTCACGAGCGTTGACCGTACCGTGAACGTTGTCTCGGCGGGTAAGCCCGACAGTGTCAAGCCGGACAATCCTAAGACCATCTATCTCACCTTTGACGACGGTCCGGGGCCGTTTACCGAAGAGCTGCTGGATGTGCTCGCGCGCTACAACGTGAAGGCGACTTTCTTCGTCACGGCGCTGAATTCCGACTATGAGGACATGATAGGCCGCGCCTACAACGAGGGGCACAGCATCGCCGTGCACACCTACTCGCATGACTACCGCAAAATATACGCCAGCGAAAAAGCGTTCTTTGACGATTTCAACGCGATGGAGGACGTCATCTACCGTCAGACCGGGCAGTACACGAAGCTCTGCCGCTTCCCCGGCGGCAGCTCCAACACGGTCAGTCAGTTCAACCCCGGCATTATGAGCCGCCTTGTCAATATTATGAACGACATGGGCTACAAGTACTTCGACTGGAACGTTGACAGCGACGACGCCGGCGTTACAAAGTGGACGGACGGCGTGTACTCGAATGTCGTGCAGGGCTGCCGGGATACCTACGGCTATGGTTACAGTCTTGTGCTCCAGCACGACGTAAAGGATTACAGCGTCGCGGCCATCGAGAGTATAATCAACTGGGGGCTGAACAACGGCTACACCTTTGCCGCCCTCGATATGACCAGCCCCGCCGCGCACCACGGGCTTTACAATTAATGATCTGAATGCAGAACTCCCCCGCATCGCTTTGAACTGCACCCCATTTGTTAGACAGTATGATAAACTATCTAAGAAGTGGGGT
>URPD01000032.1 GCA_900549645.1 uncultured Eubacteriales bacterium | reverse complement strand
ATCCTGATGATAGTTTTGTCAATAGCGCATGAGAATTCATTCCAAAGAATATGCCGCCTTCCTCCAAATTCTTCTGCTTCCGAAAAATATTTTGGAAACGAGCAAAAAACTGTGGGAATCTCGCAAAAAAATTCGGCAAAGAGAAAGTGAGAGGGCAATCTCATAAAACCCGGTAGGAGTGATTCACATGAACAAGAACAGCGATTTGTGTCCTTCAGAAGCGCCTTGCGATCCAGACGACAAATGACCCCGGCCCGGGGATTAATCGGTGGTCCTGGGCGAAATAATCTCCGATATCGGCACCAAATTACGACACAAAAACCAACCCTGCAGTAAGAGGCGGAACGCGAAACGAAACGGCATCCCTTAAAGTTCCCGCGCGGCCTTACCATAATTAATCAATTAATCATTGGAAAGCGAAAGCTGCCAAGAAGCTTGAAAACTGAATCTGGGATACCTCTTACATAAGAATCCGTACCGTGCCCAGAGTTTCGACCTAAGCTTCGGACACGCATATGTGTTTTATCCTGAGGTGTCTGACGAAAAAACCACAGCAGCCCTGTTGCTGGACATAAACCCTATTGACCTTGCCAGAGGTAAGCTAGGCACAAGAGATGGAGGGCTCTTCGACTACGTGAATGACCGCCCCTATGTGTCATCTTCGTTTATGAGTACCGCACTCTCCAGAGTGTTCAACACTGCTATGAGCGGTAAATGCGATAAGAATCAGGAACTCGCAGATACGCCGATCGACCTGACAGCATGTGTCCATATGCTGCCATGCAGAGGTACCGAAGAGCTGCCAAAAGAGATCTTTGAACCCCTTGGGTATACGGTCGAAACAAGGACTTCAATCCTGGATGAAAAGTTCCCTGAGTGGGGTGACAGCTCCTACATCGACCTGACCATCAGTGGGACTGTGACACTGTCGAATCTCTTGAATCATCTGTATGTTCTGATCCCGGTCTTCGACAAGCAAAAGCACTACTATGTCAGCGCAGATGAGATTGAGAAGCTGATGAAGCATGGAGAAGGGTGGCTCGCGAATCACCCTGCCAGGAATAAGATCGTTAACCGGTACTTCAGTATCTATCGCATGATCGCAGACAGGATCTGGACGCTCAAGGGGCTGTTCGCAGAAGCATGCGATTCTGATATCGGCGGGAGCCTGTATCAAGGAATTGAAGATTCTCAGATCCGGGTGTATGTCTACAGGAGCTGATAGACCGCCCCCGCGGACGCTCTTCCGGGCTTATAAGAAAAAATAATCCGGGATAGTATTTCTTATAGCGATACCTCTTACAGCTGGCGGGTTTGAAAGGGGTATGTCCATAAGTATACTTACTAACAGTAAGACTACTGCCTGTTAGGAGGATGCTTGTGGACTCTCAAAAAATGGGTAGACGGATCCAGGAGGTGCGGAAGTCTCGCGGGATTACCCAGTCAGAGCTGGCACAGAAGGTTGATCTGTCCACGAAATACATCAGCAACATAGAATGCGGGTTCAAGACCCCTACTATGGACACGTTCATTGCCATCGCCAACGCACTGCAGTGCGATGCCAATTCACTTTTATCTGATGCCCTCGATGTTACCACCAGTCAGGAGAGCGGGCTTGTTTCCAAGAAGCTGCTTGGTTTGCCTGCAGAAGAGCAGAGACGCCTTCTCCGGATGCTTGAGGTCATGATCGACGAGACCGGATCAAAATGAATCGCCACACAACATGAATCCCTACGTCAATTTACAGACGTAGGGATCTTTTTTTATTCTCCGACGAGATTCGACAGGATTTGTGTTTTCGCCGTGGTAGCATATGTATAGCCAATAGAAAGACAACCAACGGCAAGAAATACAATTCAAAGGAGATAGAAACATGTACACGAAAAAGGAACTGGAGTATGCCGCAAATATAATCAGAAGGATCGCACAGGAACACCATGTTCCGGAAGCAGAGGTTCGGTCTGAAATGTATGAGGCGATGAGAGCGGGAAGAAATAACTCCGACCCCGAGGTGCAAGTCAGATGGCGAACATTCCACTACGCTGGAGACGAACCGACAGTAGAAGAGTTTATCCTTTGGACAAGCTCCCAGATCCTGGTATCTTGACAGACGTGGTATAATAATATAAAAAAGTAGCTGATTTGAGGGCTATCCTTTTTCGGCAATTTGCTGAAACAAGCCAAATGAGTCAATTCATATGCCGAAATAACTATTCGCTATAGAATTGGTTCGGGCTGTCTAAAGAGCGCCTGTAAGAGCGTGGGCGTTATTAGGGCTTTCCTGGAATGGTTGGGAGTGCTTAATAATGTCGTTTTAGTAATCCCCACAATGAAGAGCCTGGATTCCGACAAGAAGACCGTAAAGACCGCGGAGCCTGCCGCGGCGGAGCCGGAGAAGATAGACTTCTCCAACGTTGAGATCGAGCCGCTGTTCAAGGATTTCGTCGATTTTGAGACCTTCTCAAAGTCCGATTTCCGCGCGGTCAAGGTTCTCGCCTGCGAAGCCGTGAAGAAGTCGAAGAAGCTCTTGAAGTTCACGCTTGACGACGGCACGGGCGAGGAGCGCACCATCCTCAGCGGCATCCACGCGTATTACGAGCCGGAAGAGTTGGTCGGCAAGACCTGCATCGCCATCACGAATCTTCCTCCGCGCCCGATGATGGGCATCGAGTCCTGCGGTATGCTGATCTCCGCTGTGCACCATGAAAACGGCGAGGAGAAGCTGCACCTGCTGATGGTCGATCCCCATATCCCCGCCGGGGCGAAGATGTATTAATAGGTATAATTAATGGGCAATTTCAATCGGGATTGCCCATTTTCTAAAACATACGGGAATATTAATCGACATTTTAAAGGGCAAAAATGGAAATCAAAGAATACAGAAGCTACAAAGAAGCGGAGATTCGGCGACTTTATACTGAGGTCGGCTGGACTGCATACACAGAGAATATGTCAGTACTGGAGCAAGGATACAAAAACTCCTTACTCGTTTTGGCTGCATACGAAAATGATGAGTTGCTTGGAATCATCAGAGTTGTTGGCGATGGATTTACTATTATATTTGTTCAGGACATTTTAGTGTTTCCAAGAGAACAGCGAAACGGAGTTGGAACCGCTCTAATGAAAGCCGTTCTTGACAGATATCCAGATGTTCGACAAATTGAGTTGGCTACTGACAATACTTCTAAAACCGTGGCTTTCTATAAGTCATTAGGCTTTACTGAGTTTTCGGAAATGGGTTGCTGCGGGTTTATGAGATGCTGACAAATTCATATTTTTCAACTTGCCCTTTGAGAAAGGCTAAACCCTTTTCTCAAAGGGCTTTTTATGTTTTCGCGGGCTGCACGATAGAGCGTAATTTCCCAGCAGGGAGTGACGCGATTTGTGCAGAACGCGCGATATTGCACACGCAGAGAGAACAAAATTATGGAAAATTAATGGTTACAAAACAATGGTAAAAAAGACAAAAAGATACACAAACTTTCTCTTGATTTTTCGCCGAGATACCCCTATAATAATATTGCTCGGTGGTTAGAAGTGGTGAGAAATGGGGCAAAGCCCCACAGAAAGGGGCGACGTTCCATGACAGGCGAATATCAGCATTCTCTTGACAACAAGGGGCGTCTTTTTATCCCCGCAAAGCTCAGGGACGAGTTGGGCGAGGTCTTTTTCGTCACTCTTTCCATGGATCGCTGCCTCAGCGTGTACAGCGCCGAGAACTGGCAGGTGTTTTCCGACAAGGTCAACGCCATGCCATACGTCAAGCAGCGGAAGATGCGCCCGCTTTTCGCGTACGCCGCGCGCTGTGAGCTGGACAGTCAGGGGCGCGCACTCATCCCGCAGAACCTGCGCGATTACGCGGGACTTGTGAAGAACGTCACCGTCGTGGGCTGCAATAACCACGCGGAGCTATGGGACAGCGAAAACTGGGCGGCCGTATATTCCGCGGAGACTACGCCGGAGAACATCGCGGCGGTTATGGAGGAGCTTGAATTCTGATGGACGAAGCAAAGCACGTTTCAGTGCTCCTGAACGAATGTATTGAAAACCTGAATATAAAGCCGTCCGGGATATATCTCGACGGAACTCTCGGCATGGGCGGCCATTCCTATCAGATAGCGTCCCGTCTCACAACAGGCAGGCTCATCTGCATTGACCGCGACGAGACGGCGATAGAGCGCGCCGGTAAGCGCCTTGCCCCGTTTGCGGACAAGATAACGCTTGTGCACGGCAATTTCTGCGACGCCGCGCAGATACTCGATTCTCTGAATATTCCCGAAGTTGACGGTATGCTTTTTGACCTCGGTGTTTCATCTCCCCAGCTTGATGAAATTTGGCGGGGCTTTTCTTATATGTATGATGCGCCGCTGGATATGCGCATGGATTCCGAGGACAGCCTCAGCGCGTACGATGTTGTCAACACGTGGCCGGAGGACAGGCTGAACCGTATCCTCTGGGATTACGGCGAAGAGCGGTATGCCCGCCGCATCACGAACGCCATTCTCGCAGCACGGGAGACAAAGCCGATAGAATCAACGCTGGAGCTGGTCGACATCATCAAAAGCGCCATGCCCGCGGCGGCACTGCGCGAAAAGCAGCACCCCGCGAAGAGGACATTTCAAGCGATACGTATCGCCGTCAATGATGAGCTGGGCGCGATATCGACTATGATGGAGACCGCGCCAGACAAGCTGCGTGTCGGCGGCAGGCTGTGCGTCATTAGCTTCCATTCGCTGGAGGACAGAATCGTGAAAACCGCGATAGCCGCGCGCGAAAACGGCTGCACCTGCCCGCGCGAAGCGCCGGTATGCACCTGCGGCTTCGTGCAGACTCTGAAAAGCGTGAAAAGAAAGCCGATACTTCCGTCTGAGGAAGAGATAAAGACAAATCCTCGCTCGCGCAGTGCAAAGCTCCGCGTCGCAGAGAGGGTTTGATTGATGGAGAAAAGGCTGAGTCTGACCCTGTTCCGCGCGATAATTGTGCTGTTTTCGTGCGTTCTGCTGGTGTTCACAATGCTGAACACGGTGAAGCTCGCGGCGATGAACGACAGAGCCGCAAAGACCGAAAAGGCGATAAAAGAATTATCGGTTGAAAACGACGTCCTGCTTGCTCAGTATGAGAGCAGTATGGGACTCGACGAGATAGAGCAATACGCGACTGAGGTGCTTGGGATGCAGAGATGCGCTCCGGGGCAGATAGTATATCTAGAGACGCCGGAAGCTACGGACTGAGCCGCGAGTGGTATTTGGATAAGCTGCTGAATATATTTATATATCTTATCAGCAGGAGAATACCATGCCTGAGAATAACGCTAAAACTTCCGTGAAAACCGGCCCTAACCGGCAGATGCTCCGCCGCACGCTGTTTTTGATGGCAGTGTGCGGCATCGCCGCATTTTTGATACTCCTTGGGCGGCTGTATAAGCTGCAGATAGCAGACCATGAGTATTATGAAAAACTCGCCATAAGCCAGCAGTTGCGCGAAGCACCGACCGCGGCGGCGCGCGGGAAGATTTACGACACGAACATGAACATCCTCGCCGTCAGTGCGACGGTGGATAATGTGTACGTCAGTCCCGCGGAGATCGAGATGTACGGCGAGGACAGGGCGCTTATCGCGTCGGGGCTTGCAGATATACTCGGTCTGGATTATAATGACGTGTACGAAAAGACCGGGCAGACCGGCTCATGGTATGTGACGGTCAAGCGCAAGGTCGAGGTGGAGGACGCGGAGAAGATACGCGAGTTCAAATCCGAAAACAATCTTCGCGGTGTCCGGCTGGAGACCGACACAAAGCGCTACTATCCGAATTCCTCCCTTGCATGTCACCTTATCGGCTTCGTCGGTACGGATAACAACGGCTTGGAGGGCATAGAGGCGCAGTACGAATCGGCGCTCGCCGGAATGGCGGGGCGGACGGTTCGGACGACGAACGCCTACGGCACGGAGCTTTTGTTCGGCCAGTTCGAGGAGTTCTATCCGGGCGAGAACGGATATGACGTCGTCACGACGATAGACTCCACCATTCAATATTATATAGAAAAACATCTCAAGCAGGCCGTTGAGGATTACGATATCCAGAACGGAGCCGGGGCGATCGCAATGGATGTAAATACCGGCGCGATACTTGCCATGGCTTCTATAGACGGCTATGATCTGAATAACTTTCTTGCCGTGAGCGACGAGGCTCAGGCTATGGTCGACGCGGCGGCAACCCCGGAGGAAGCGCAGGAGATTCTCGCCGCGGCTCAGGCTAGACAGTGGCGCAACAAGGCGCTGTCGGATACCTACGAGCCGGGGTCGACCTTCAAGATAATTACACTCTCGATGGCGCTCGAAGAGGGAAGAGTATCGGAAAGCGACAGCTTCTTCTGCGGCGGCAACGTGAGCGTAATCGGCCGCACCTCGCCGATACGCTGCTGGAAGAGCGGGGGACACGGCTTCCAGACGCTCACGCAGGCTGTGCAGCATTCCTGCAACGTGGCGTTCGTGAACATCGGGCAGCGCGTGGGCGCTGAGACCTTTTATAAATACTGCGAGGGCTTCGGGTTCCTGAACCTCAGCTCGGATCTGGACGCGAACCTCACCGCGATAACCGGCATTGATCTTGCCGGGGAGAGCGGCAGTATCTGGTGGAGCCAGAATACCTTCTGTTCGCCGAAAAACCTGTCACAGCTTGCGGCGGCGTCCTTCGGTCAGACATTTACGATAACGCCGCTCCAACTCATCACGGCTGTCAGCGCCTGCGTGAACGGCGGAAGGCTGATGAAGCCCTATGTCGTGCGCCAGATGCTCAATTCCGACGGAACGCTTGCCTATGAGCGCGAACCGACGCTTGTGCGTCAGGTCATCAGCGAGGAGACGAGTGCTAAGGTCAGGTCGATACTTGAGCGCGTCGTCGGGGACGATAAGGACGGTACGGGGCGGAACGCCGCCGTTCCGGGCTATCGCATAGGCGGCAAGACCGGAACCTCGGAGAAGGTAAGCCTTGAGGCGCAGACCGGTGAGAAGGAATACATCGTGTCCTTCATCGGCTTTGCACCGGCGGATGATCCGCAGATCGCCGTGCTGGTCTTTCTCGATACACCGTCGAACAAATCCGGCATATACATAAGCGGCGGCCAGATGGCCGCGCCCGTCGTCGGCAACATGATGGCGGATATACTGCCGTATATCGGCGTCGAGGCGCAGTACAGTGAGGAAGAGCGCGCAAAGATGGACGTTGCGGCGCCCCAGCTCGTCGGCTTGAGCAAAGCGGAGCTGACGGCGGAGCTTCAAAGCGCCGGACTCAGATACCGCAGTATAGGCGATGGCGAGACCGTTACCGCACAGCTTCCGGAAGCCGGGTGCAGCATCGCGGCGGGGAGCGAGATAATAATTTACTTTGACCGCGAGCCGTCCAAGGAGCTGGAGACAATGCCCGACCTCGGCGGCATGAGCTATGAAGAGGCGAGAGACACACTGTCATATTATGGCATATATATCCGGACGGACAGTCTGGTGACCGACGCCGCGGAGCAGAAGGTCAATGCGCAGAATATCCTTCCGGGGCGCAAGGTAGAGCATGGCACCGTCGTGGAGGTCACGCTCGTGAGCGGGGACTCCTCGCTGCTGGGCAAATATTAAAGGAGAAAAATATGAAACTTCGCGAGCTGATAAAGAACCTGAGCGTAATAGAGACGAATGCCGACGCCGGGCTTGAGATAAGCGGCGTGAGCTATGATTCGCGCAAGACGGAAAAAGGGGATATGTTCGTCGCAATACGCGGCTTTGAGGCCGACGGGCACAAATTTATTCCGAAAGCCATCGAAAACGGCGCGGCGGTGATACTCTGCGAGGAGAAGCCGGCCTGCGATATACCCTATGTGCTGGTGCCCGATTCGCGCTACGGGCTTGCGATAGTAAGCCGCGATTTTTTCGGCAATCCCGCTGCGGAGATGACAATGATCGGCATCACCGGAACCAGCGGAAAGACCAGCTCAAGCTACCTGATAAAGCACTTGCTTGAAAGCAAGCTTGACGCTAAAGTCGGCCTTATCGGCACAAATGGGAACATGATAGGCGACGAGTTTCTGCACACCGAGCACACGACGCCGGAGAGCTACGAGCTGCACAAGATCTTCCGCCATATGGCGGATTCGGGCTGCACGCATGTCGTGATGGAGGTGTCCTCCCATTCTCTGACGCTTGAGCGCGTGGCCGGAATACATTTTGACGTTGCGCTCTATACAAATCTCTCGCAGGATCATCTCGATTTCCACGGGACGATGGAGGAGTACGCCGCGGCGAAAAGAAAGCTGTTCGGCATGTGCACCATCGGTTGCTTCAATCTTGACGACGCGTGGGCGGATTTCATGCTCGACGGCGCATCCTGCCGCACACTGACCTTCTCGGCAGAGAAGAACGAAGCCAATCTCGTCGCAAAAGATATCCGCCTCACCGCCGACGGCGTACGTTTCGCCTCGGTCAGCGGCGACGAGATAAGCATGACGAAGCTCGGCATCCCCGGCATGTTCTCTGTTTATAACGCGCTCGGCACCATGGCCGTCGGCCTTGCGCTCGGCCTCAGCCTTGCGGACTGCTCTGACGCTATGTCCAGCGCGAAGGGCGTCAAGGGGCGGCTTGAGATCGTCCCAACGGGGCGCGATTTCTCAGTGGTCATAGACTACTCTCACAAGCCCGACGCGCTTGAAAAAGTCCTGAAAACGCTCAAGCCCGTAACGCGCGGACGGCTTATTGCGCTGTTCGGGTGCGGCGGCGACAGGGATAAGCTGAAGCGCCCGATAATGGGGCGCATCGCGGCGGATAACGCCGACCTCGTCGTCGTGACGAGCGATAATCCGCGCACGGAAGACCCAGATGAGATAATCCGCGAGATAGTCGCGGGGATGAAGGATAAGCGCACTCCCACAAAAGTTATCTGCGACCGACGCAAGGCGATAGCGTGGGCTATTGACAACGCGGCGTCCGGTGATGTATTATTGCTTGCCGGTAAGGGACACGAGGACTATCAGGTTGTCGGCCACGAAAAGCATCATATGGACGAGCGCGAGATAGTCGCCGACTGCCTGAAGAAGTAAAGCGCCGCGCTCTGCGGGATAAAGTCAACACGGGAAGAGGAAAATACGATGACGATAAAGCTGATAAGCGCATTCATACTGGCCTTTTTATTCGCAACCGCGTTCGGGAAGTTCTATATCCCATGGCTGCGCAAGCAGAAGGCCGGGCAGGAAATCAAGGAGAACGGCCCCACTTGGCACATGGCCAAGACCGGCACCCCTACCATGGGCGGCGTCATGTTCATCCTCGCGGTGACATTTGTGTGCCTGACCATCGGCTTCCCCTCGCTTGTGAAGGGAAACTGGGTGCATATCTTCGTGCTGCTGTTCGCTATCGTGTTCGGCGCGATCGGCTTTCTGGACGACTGGGAAAAGCTCAAGAAGAAACAGAACCTCGGCCTGACCGCAAGCAAAAAATTCCTGCTCCAGCTCGCGGCGGCGCTGGTTTTCGTGCTGCTGATGCGCCGCATCGGCTATACGCGTCCTAACCTCTATATCCCGTTTTTCAACAAGACCGTACCTATGCCGGAGTGGCTGTATTTCGTGTTCGCGGCATTCATCATCGTCGGAACCGTCAACGCCGTGAATATAACCGATGGTGTGGACGGCCTCGCCAGCGGCACCTCCGTTCCCGTGTGTCTCTTCTTCGTCTGCGTTACCGTTGCGTGGGGTGAGGAATTCCTTGAACCCGGTATATTCGCATCCGGCCTTGCGGGCGGCCTTGTCGGCTTCCTCATGTATAATTTCAACCCCGCAAAGGTGTTCATGGGCGATACAGGCTCGCTGTTTCTCGGCGGAGCCATCGCCGCCATGGCCTTCGCGTACGACATGCCGCTGATACTCATCACCCTCGGCATCATGTATATCATCGAGACTCTGTCCGACATAATTCAGGTCGGCTACTTCAAGCTCAGCCACGGCAAGCGCATATTCAAGATGGCGCCTTTTCACCATCATCTTGAAATGGGCGGCTGGACGGGCAAAAAGTGGAGCGAGAAAGAATTATTTTTGCTGTTTACAAGCATATCTCTGACCTTTGCTGTCATATCATTTATTGGGGTGTTCCAGCGTTACGCCCTGTAATGCTTGATAAAAAAGTCGGGGAGGTGGGAAAATGCGCTATGACAGTGCCCGCCTCACCGGCTTTTCGGCTAATTACGACGCGAAGAAGCGCGGAACCGTTGACAGCACATTCTTCGTTCTTGTTCTGCTGCTGCTTGCAATCGGCGTCGTTATGGTGCTGTCCTCAAGCTTTGCCCGCGCGTATTACGATCCGGGCAATATAACGGGCGGCAACGCGGCCTATTATTTCATCCGCCAGCTGCTGTTCGCGGTACTTGGCACGGCGGCGATGATCGCGGCGTCAAAATTCCCGATGGGGTTTTACAGGCGCTACGCGTGGCATTTTATGGCTGTGACCGTCGTGCTGCTTATGCTGGTGCCGGTCATCGGCGTGAAAGCCAACGGCTCACGGCGCTGGCTCGGCGTCGGCGGGCTTACGCTCCAGCCGTCGGAGCTTGCAAAGCTCGGCGTAATACTCTGCTTTTCCTCGCTCATATGCCGTATGCGCGGCAGGATGAGCACGTTCAAATACGGCATCCTGCCGTTCGCGGCGATATGGGGACTTGTCGTGGGGCTGCTGGTGCTCGAACCGCATTTCTCTGCGTCGATAATTATCATTGCCGTAGGCGGCGTGATGATGTTCCTCGGCGGGGTGAAGCTCGGCTGGTTCATCGGCGCGGGCAGTGCGGCGGCGGCCGGCATTGGCGTTCTGCTTATGCTGTTCCCATACGCATCCGGGCGCATCAACACATGGCGCGACCCGTTTTCAAGCTCCTCAGACGAGGGGTATCAGATCGTGCAGTCGCTTTATACCATCGGCTCCGGCGGCCTCAGTGGCCTCGGTCTCGGCATGAGCAGGCAGAAGTATCTCTACCTGCCGGAGGAGCATAACGACTTTATCTTCTCCGTCGTCTGCGAAGAGCTGGGCTTTATCGGCGCGGCGCTGATATTGCTGCTGTTCGCGCTGCTCATCCTGCGCGGCTACTGGATCGCGCTGCACTGCCGGGACAGATTCAGTTTTCTTGTTGTCGCGGGCATCACAACGCTGCTTGCGATACAGGTGTTCCTGAACGTCGCGGTTGTCACTAATCTTGTGCCGTGCACGGGCATTTCGCTTCCGTTTTTCAGCTACGGCGGCACGGCGCTGCTCATCCAGCTCGGCGAGATGGGGATAATTCTGAGCGCATCACGGGACGTCATAGAAAAATAAAAAGATAAAATCCGAAGGGACGTGTTTATATGAAGTTTATATTCACCTGCGGCGGCACTGCCGGGCATATAAATCCCGCGCTTGCAATAGCCGGGAGGCTACGCGAGCTGATGCCGGATTGCGAGGTGCTGTTCATCGGCGCGGAGGGCAAGATGGAAATGGAGCTTGTGCCGCGCGAGGGCTACGAGATAAAGCCCCTGAAGATAACCAACATAAGCCGCGGGCACAGCCTCGGCGCGATGGTGCACAATCTTGAGACGCTGAAAAACGTCGCCGTTTCCACGCACGAGGCGAAGAAAATAATCCGCGATTTCAAGCCCGGCGCCGTTATCGGCACAGGCGGCTATGTCTGCTACCCCGTGCTCATGGCCGCGTCTGAGTTGCATATCCCGACTACTGTGCATGAGAGCAACGCCGTCCCCGGACTCACGACAAAGCAGCTTGCGGTGCATGTGGATAGAATAATGCTCGGCCTTGAGGACAGCAGGAAGTATTATAAGCATCAGGAGCGCGTAGTCGTCACCGGTACGCCTGTGCGCGGCGCTTTCGCGTGCTACACAAAGGATTCGGCGAAAAAGGAACTGGGGCTTCCCGCCGATAAGCCGCTGGTAGTTTCGGTCTGGGGCTCTCTCGGCGCGGGGCATATGAACGACACTATGGCCGAGATCATCCCGATGCTTCGCGGGCTTGACGAGTTCCGTCTCATTCACTCCGTCGGCAGCATGTACTATAAGGGCTTCATGGAAAAGCTCAGCGAGACTGCGCCGGATTACGCGTCCTACGGCGTTGATATACGGGAATACATATTCGACATGCCGCGCGTGATGGCGGCGGCTGATCTAATCATGTGCCGCGCCGGCGCGTCGACGCTGTCGGAGCTTACTTATATGGGTAAGCCCGTCATCCTCGTCCCGTCCCCGAACGTCACGAATAATCATCAGGAGAAGAATGCACGCGTGCTTGAGCGCGCGGGCGGCGCGAAGGTATTCCTAGAAAACGAATTCGAACCTGAAACGCTGCTTGCCTGTGTGCGCGAGCTGCTGCACGACGAAGTCAAGCTCGACGAGATGTCAAAGGCCATGGCCTCCCTCGCAGTTACGGACGCGACCGACAGGATCTGCGGCATAATTCTCGATATCGTACACGAAAAGAACTGAGAAAAAAACACATAATAAGCCCCCGCGGCATAGTATGGCATAAATCATGCGCGGGGGTGTTTTATTTTGGATATATGGCGAATAAGGGGCGGCCGCAGGCTCGACGGAACCTGCTTTGTCCAAGGCTCCAAAAACGCGACCTTACCGATAATTGCCGCCTCGCTCGTCGTACCGGCGGGTTCGGAGCTGCTGAACGTGCCGCAGCTTCGGGATGTTGACGCGGCACTGCGCATCGTGCGGCACCTCGGCTGCACTGCCGAACAGCGCGGCGGCGACGTGTACATAGACTCCACGCAGCTTTCATATTGCGCGATACCGCATGACCTGATGGAAGAAATGCGCTCGTCGGTCATTTTTATGGGCGCGCTGCTTGCCCGATGCGGCGAGGCGAGACTGTCGCTCCCCGGCGGCTGCCAGCTCGGCAAGAGGCCGATAGACCTGCATCTCGCGGCACTGCGCGGTCTCGGAGCGGAGATAGAGGAGAACGGGCGCGAGATATACTGCCGCGCGGCGGAGCTTCGCGGCGCGGAGATCGTGCTGCCGTTTCCGAGTGTCGGCGCGACGGAGAATACGATGCTTGCCGCGTGCGCGGCGAAGGGCGAGACCGTTATTCACGGCGCGGCGCGCGAACCGGAGATAACCGCTCTTCAGGAATACCTGAACCTTCTAGGAGCCGACATAAGCGGCGCAGGCACGGGGGATATATGCATCAGGGGCATGGAACCGGAGACGCAGGTCTGCTTCAGAATAATGCCGGATAGGATAGTCGCTTCGACGCTTGCCTGCGCGGCGGCAGCCTGCGGGGGAGATGTGGAGCTTCGCGGCGTGAATCCCGCGCATTTTTCTACGGTTCTCTACTTCCTAAATCAATCAGGATGTGATATAATATCAAATAAACGTTCCGTCAGGCTCATATCCGACGGGCGGCTGAAGGCCGTCGAGGAGATTTCGACCGCGCCTTACCCCGGCTTCCCGACCGATGCACAGCCGGTGCTCATGGCGGCACTGCTGAAGGCCGAGGGCAGAACGCTTATAATCGAGAACATATTCGAAAACCGCTTCCGTCAGGCGGCGGAACTGCGCCGCCTCGGCGCGGATATCACTGTGTCAGGCCGCAGGGCGGAGATATGGGGAGTCGACCGTCTGCTAGGCACGATGCTCAACGCAACCGACCTGCGCGGCGGCGCGGCGATGATAATCGCCGGACTCTGCGCTGAAGGGGAGACTGTCGTGTGCGACGACGGGCACGTCACCCGCGGGTACGAGCGGTTTGACCGCAAGCTCCGCTCACTCGGCGCGGATGTGAATCTTGAATATTAATACATATCCCGAAAGGAAAATGATAAATGGCACACAGCCTACACTCACAGCAGCCGCCGGAGAGCAAGCACGGCGAGCTTAACGCCCCGCAGAAGCGCACCAGCGTCAACGCGCTGATTGGCTTCGTCCTTGTCGTCATAGCGGCAATATTTGTGATGAGCGTCCTATTCCGCGTACACGATATACGCGTGGAGGGCAACGAACATTACACCGATGAAGAGATAATAAAGGCCATGGACATAGAGGACGGCGATAACCTGTTTTTCTACGACCGTATCGCCGCCGTCAGCCGCGCGCTCGCAAAATTGCCGTACGTTGAGGAGGTTTCCATCACGCGAAGCCTCCCCGACAAGATAACCGTTACCGTGACGGAGAGTAAAGCGATGGCCTACCTCGTCGTCGGCGACGAGGACTGGACGCTTGACCATAACTGCAAGGTTCTCGGCAAGGCGGCGGACGGCGAGCAGGATCAGCTCATCCCGATAGTCGGCTTCGACCCCGGCACACTGCTCATCGGCGAGCAGCTCACGACCGGGGACGGGAGCACCGCGCCAGTAGATTATCTCGCGGAGATACTGTATCAGCTTCAGGAGCGCGGCTTGGCGTCGAACGTCACGCGCATTGACTTCTCCGATCCTGATGCCGTCAAGTTCTCGTACGGGCGGAAATACACGGTGATCCTCGGCTCGTACAGCGAGGTCGAATATAAATTCGGAATGTTTGTCTCCGTGATGGAAAAGCTAAAAGCGGGCGATGTGGGCATCATAAACCTGTCCGATACGTCCACCGCGCATTTCAGCCCCAACTGATGCGGCGTAATTTACAAAACGCTTACAAAAAAATAAAAAAAGATATTGACCGCGCGGGGAAAATGTAATATTATAAACACTACCAAGCTTAGATATATTTCACAGAAAGTGATGTAAATAATACAGGGAGGCAAGAGCTATGGATTTCAAGGCCGAAACGGGTCCGGAAAATGTTGTTACAATTAAGGTAGTTGGTGTCGGCGGCGCCGGCAACAACGTCGTAAATAGAATGGTGAAGACCGGCACACAGGGTGTCGAGTTTATTGCCGTCAATACGGACAAGCAGGCGCTGGCCGTTTCCAACGCGGATCAGAAGCTCCAGATAGGCGAGAAGATGACCCACGGTCAGGGCGCAGGCTCCGATCCTCAGATCGGCAAGAATTCCGCCGAGGAGAGCAAGAACAACATAGCAAAGGCCGTTGAGAATGCGGACATGCTGTTCATCACCGCCGGTATGGGCGGCGGCACCGGCACCGGTGCAGCTCCCGTTGTTGCGGATATCGCGCGCGAGGCCGGTATACTTACCGTCGGCGTCGTCACCACGCCGTTCAAGTTTGAGGGCAAGCGCCGCATGGATCAGGCAAACTCCGGCATCAAGGAGCTGCTTGGCAAGGTCGATTCTCTGCTGATAATCCCGAACGACCGTCTGAAATACGCGACCGATCAGAAGATAACTCTCGCAAATGCGTTTGAGATAGCAGATGACGTTCTGCGTCAGGCTGTCACCAGCATCTCTGACCTCATCAAGAACACCGGCTTCATCAACCTCGACTTCGCCGATGTCACCTGCATTATGAAGGGCGCAGGCTTCGCTCACATGGGCGTCGGCCACGCGGCAGGCAAGGGCAAGGCTGAGGCCGCCGCTCTAATGGCGGTTCAGAGCCCACTGATGGAGACCTCCATCGACGGCGCGCACGGCGTACTGATAAACATCACCGGCTCCGAGGATATGGGGCTGGAGGATGTCGAAGCCGCCGCAAACCTCGTTCAGGAGAAGGCTCACCCCGACGCAAACATCATCTTCGGCGCAACCTTCGATTCCTCCATGCAGGACGAAATCCGCGTCACCGTTATCGCTACCGGATTTGAGCAGAACATGGGCAGTGCCGCAAACGCCGGCGCAGCCGCGGCCGCGGCTCCGGTTCGTCCGGCTCCTGTGCGCGAGAAGCAGGGCCTTTTCACCGGCGCATCTGAGAAGGCGGCGGCAGCCGCTGCACCGGCAGCTCCCGCAGAGCAGGAAGCTCCCGCAACTGAGGATCCGTTCGACAGCATTTTCAAGCTCTTCAACTCCAAATAAACAGGTCTTACGACTCCCAACCGCATGGCCTGACCAGCGGCTGAATTAAAACTCCTCCATCCCGACGGACGGAGGAGCTTTTTACCGGAGAGATTTTAATGGTCAATAAATCCATCAGCTTTGTAAAAGAATTTGCCCGCCTGTACACGGGCAAACATATAACAAGGTCGTCCGCCGCGCTGTCTTACTACCTGACCATGACGATATTCCCGCTGATAATCTGCCTGTACACCATGCTGGGCAACAGTTACAGCAAGGCGATGAGGGTGCTCAGCTTCGCGGAAAAGTTCATGGCTGCCGGGACGGCGAGCTCGATCGAGGATTTTCTCCTGTACGTCGCCTCGAATAACAGTAACGCCATGATGGTTGCGGGGCTTACGGTTCTGGTCACCTCGGCATCGGCCGCATGCCGCAGCCTTCAGGCCACGATAGGGGACATGCAGGGAGGACAGCGCTTTCAGGGGCTGTTCGGCCTCCTGTTCAGCATCATCTTCTCGCTGCTGTTCCTCGCGGCGCTGTATTTCGCGGTGCTTGTCATGCTCACGGGGCACACGGTCATTGATAAGATAAACGAGCTGCTGCCGTTTATTGATATCAGCAACTCGTGGAACTGGCTGAGATTTATTGTCCTGTTCGGGATATTCTTTGTGATAATCTGGGGCGTGTACGAGATATCGAAGCGCAGCAGCGACAATTATCACACCTTTGGCGGCGCGATCCTCTCGACGGTTGCCTCGGTCGTGGTCTGCGTTGTGTTCTCAATTTTCATAAGCGCGTCGGCCAAGTATCCTCTTGTGTACGGCTCGCTCGCATCCGTGATTCTGCTGATGTTCTGGCTGTATACCTGCTGTTTGATGATCTACTGCGGCGCAGTGTTCAATATCACTATCAGAAATGTAAAGAGCCGGGAGACTGAATGATCCCTGCCGAACCCGGCAGGGATTCGTTTTGATAATGCGATGAGATATATAAAACCTGATTTTTACGACGATTTCCGCTGCATCGCTTCCGCCTGCCGCCACAGCTGCTGTGCGGGCTGGGAGATAGATATCGACGAGGACACCGCGGACTATTATGCGGAGCTGCCCGGCGATATTGGCGATGCTCTGCGCGCACATATCTCCGCGGAGCCGGAGCCGCACTTCGTTATGACGGATGACGGCCGCTGTCCGTTCCTGCGCGGAGACGGACTCTGCCGGCTGATACTCACACTCGGCGAGGACGCGCTGTGCGATATCTGCGCCGAGCACCCGCGCTTTTATAATTTCACGGGCGGGCGTGAGGAATCCGGCCTTGGTCTCTGCTGTGAGGAGATCGTGCGGCTCCTGTATTCAAGCGACGCGCCGCTTGGTTTCGTCGTCGAGGACGACGGCGAACCGGACGACGACAGCCCGCAGGAGAACGAAAACTACATTCTGCGCGAGAAAATCTTCCGTGAGCTTGCCGACAGAACACGTCCGCTGCACCGGCGCATGGCCGCGGCCTGCGCGCTGTGCGGCACGGAAATGCCGCCGCTAGATATGTGCCGCTGGGCGGAATTTTACTCCGGACTTGAGCGGATGCACGAGTCGTGGGGCGCGGCCGTCGACTCTCTGCGCGCCATAAACGCCTTTACCGTGCCGAACCTGCCGAGATATGAGCGCCTTGCGGCGTATTTTGTGTACCGGCATTTCGATTCTCCGGAGACTCTGCGCTTTGCTATGCTCAGTACGGTCATTGTGGCCGCGCTCGACTCCGTGTCGCCGCCGGAGCGGCACGAGGAAAACCTGCGCATGTACTCCGAGGAGATAGAATATTCGGATGAAAACATAAAAATTATCTGTGACGCGCTGAAACAGCAATAAAATCTTTGCTTTTGCGGGAAATATATGCTAAAATATTTACTCGTTAAATCGTTTTGTTGGAGAAAAATATGCCAGATATGAAAACCGAGATCGGCCGCCGGAGAACCTTTGCGATAATCTCGCACCCCGACGCCGGTAAAACCACACTTACAGAAAAGCTCCTGCTTTACGGCGGAGCGATACAGACCGCAGGTTCCGTCAAGGGCAAGGCCACGGCGCGTCACGCGGTGTCCGACTGGATGGAGCTTGAGAAGCAGCGCGGGATATCCATAACCTCGTCCGTCATGCAGTTTGAGTACGAGGGCTTCTGCATCAACATCCTCGACACCCCCGGTCATCAGGACTTCTCCGAGGACACGTACCGGACTCTTATGGCGGCGGACTCTGCCGTCATGGTCATCGACGCCGCAAAGGGCATCGAGCCGCAGACCCGCAAGCTCTTCAAGATATGCGCCATGCGGCATATCCCCATATTTACATTTATCAACAAGCTCGACCGCGAGGCGCGCAGTCCGTACGACCTCATGGAGGAGCTTGAAAACGAGTTCGGCATCGGGACTTATCCGATGAACTGGCCTATCGGCTGCGGGCAGGAGTTCAAGGGCGTGTATGACCGCGAGAAGCAGGAAATACTCGCGTTCAACGAATTTCACCGCGGGCAGAGCCGCATCAGCGCCATCGAATGTAAGCTGGACGAGACCGAGAAACTGGACGAGCTGATCGGCGAGCGCCTGCGTAAAACGCTTGCCGACGATATTGAGCTGCTTGACGGCGCGGGCTATGACTTTGACATAGAAAAGGTCAGGAGCGGCCGCCTCAGCCCGGTGTTCTTCGGCTCAGCGCTCAATAACTTCGGCGTTGAACCCTTCCTTGAGCAGTTTTTGAAGCTGACCATGCCGCCTCTGCCGCGCATCTCGAACGACGATATTATCGACCCCTTTGACCCGCGCTTCTCGGCCTTCGTGTTCAAGATACAGGCCAACATGAACAAGGCGCACCGTGACCGTATCGCGTTTATGCGCATCTGTTCCGGCAAGTTTGAGCGCGAGAAGGAGTATTATCACGTTCAGGGAGCCAAGGCGCTCCGCCTTGCTCAGCCGCAGCAGCTCATGGCGTCCGACCGCGCAATAATCGACGAGGCCTACGCCGGGGATATTATCGGCGTATTCGATCCGGGCATCTTCTCGATAGGCGACACGATATGCGAGAAGGGGATGAACGCCTGCTTCGAGGGCATCCCGACCTTTGCGCCGGAGCATTTCGCGGCTGTGGAGCGCGTCGACACGATGAAGCGCAAGCAGTTCGAGAAGGGCATCATGCAGATAGCGCAGGAGGGCGCGATACAGATCTTCCACGAGCCATATACCGGCGTCGAAGAGGTCATCGTCGGCGTCGTCGGCGTACTTCAGTTCGAGGTGCTGGAATACCGCCTCAAGAGCGAATACGGCGTTGATATCCGCCGCCGCAACATGCCGTTTGAGCATGTCCGTTGGATAGACAACGAGAACATCGACGTACACGCGCTCAACCTCACGAGTGACACCAAGTGGGTGCAGGACTTCAAGGGCAATAACCTCCTGCTGTTTACATCCGAATGGTGCATAAACTGGGCTTTGCAGAAAAACGAGGGGCTGTCCCTCAGAGAATTTAACCGCGAATAAGGAGGCGTACCATGGCAGACAAATTGGTTATCGAGATATTCAAGGAAAAGAACGCGGAGGAGTTCACCAAGGCTCTTGCCGCACATGACAGCCGCCTTGAGACGGGGAGCGCTGCCGCAGTGACCGCCGCGGTTGCGATGTCTCTCGCGGCCAGAGCTGCCGCTGCATGTGACCAGAGCGGCGAAAAGGCGCAGTATATCGCCCGCAACATCGAGACTCTGCGCGGCTATATGGTGTACCTCATCGACGAGGACGTGAAGTCACGCGGGCCGCTCCGCCGCGCGTTTAAGGAGGGAGACGCGAGAACTATCGAGGCCGCGCGCCAGCCCGCCGTCTGCATCGATCAGGAGATAATCAACATGATGGGTCAGGCGCTGGAGCTTATAGCCGGGCTTACCGAGATCTGCCCCAAGGATTCGATGCACTATGTAGGCGAAGCCGCGGAGCTTGCCCTCGCCGCTGTGCGCTGTGCAAGACTGTATATTGTCGATATGGCGCGGTACAGCAGCGACGAGACTTATAAATTCGTCACCCGCCGTGAGAACGAGCTGAACATCAATAACTGCGTCGAGCAGGCGGAAAAAATACGCGCTGCCGTTGAAAAGACGCTTGCGGAGTAATATTTTCCGATAAAAAATCACAGTGGGATTTCCCACTGTGATTTTTGCTTGCTGTTCAGATGTTCGCGTATACGCTGCCGAGACGCGTTGTGAAGCCGAGGGATTTATATATGCCCTCGTCGCACGGCGCGCAGGTGACGGTTATGTCGGTGTACCCGCGTTCGCGGCCGAAGCGATGCGCCGCACCGGTCAGCAGTCTTGCGCCGCCGCGTCCGCGGAACACCGGCTCGATGTAGAAATCCTCAAAAATGCCGACGTTTTCGCATTGGAAGCTTGAAAACGCCGCCGCGACGCTGCACATTCCGATGCAGCGATATCCTCGCTTCAGGACGAAAAATGTAATGCGACCGTCACGAACCGCCGCCTTTAGCCGCTCCTGACCGGCATCGTCCAGCGGTTCCTCACCGATTTCGGCGCGAAAGCCGTTCTCCAGCTTCAGAAGTTGCCAATCCACAGCGGAGACCACTTCTACCGTGAACGGGATTTCCTCCTCAGGTGGGAGCAGCATCAGCGGTTCGCCCCATTCGTCGGCACCGTTCGGAACGAAGCCGAGACTTTTCCAGAACCTCACACGCCGCTCTTCGGCGCAGTTCAGCTCCGCGTATTTCATGCCGCGCGCCCTTGCCCAGTCGAGCAGCGCCGCCGCGCAGTCATGCCCCGTGCCGCTGCCGCGGTGTTCCGTCAGGACGCAGAACTCCAGAATAAAGAGCTTGCCGTCCTCACTTGTGAAGAGCGACGCGAGCGCAAAGCCGATGTCGCTGCCGCCGCGCTCAAAGAAAAGATAATAGCATCGGTCGGTGGCGCGGCCATGCGCGGCCTGTATCGTCTCGCGGTACTCGCTGCCGTGGAAATATTCGAGCTCTTCGCTCTCGGCGTCCGGGAATATGTCCCGGTCGTGGTATGCGCCCAGCTCGCGCCAGAAGCGCGCGGTTTCCTCTGCGGAGATTGCTTCGCGGACAGAAATTTGATTTTTCACTGAAAATCCTCCAAAAATTTTATTGGAGGGTTAGAAAGCGTGAACCCTCCGTACACGTTTCATTTTCATAAAAGATCACCCTTTCCGTAGATTTTGCGGCTCTGACCCGCAGATCGATTATATCATCGACGCAGAAATTTTACAAGTGTACGAGATATTATCCGGGTTTACACAAAGCGAAAATTATGATATGATTTAATATCATAATTTTGTACGGAGATTTCAATGCTCGATAAACTCAGAATACTGAAAAATCAATATGAGCAGCTTCAGCGCCGCATGGAGGAGCCGGAGACCTACTCCGACCCCGCGCTGTACGCGCGCTGTGAACGCGAGGCGCGGGAGCTTGCGCCGATCGTCGGGGCGTACTGCGAGTATGAGCGCGCCGAGGAGGACATGCGCGCCGCGCTTGAGCTGATGGACGACGCAGAAATGCGCGAGCTTGCGCAGGAGGAGTACGCCGAGGCCAAAGCCAGAATGGCGGAGCTGTCGGAGAAGATGAAGCTTCTGCTTCTGCCCAAGGATCCGAACGACGCGAAGAACGTTATCATGGAGATACGCGGCGGCGTCGGCGGGGAAG
>URPD01000031.1 GCA_900549645.1 uncultured Eubacteriales bacterium | reverse complement strand
CAAAGCGCTGCTTCGTCATGGCCAAGAAGGCCGGCGCAACCGACAGCATCACCCTAACCGGCGGCTGTGCAAAGAACGACGGTCTGAAGGAAGCGATTGAGCACGTTCTCAAGCTCAAGGTCGTCAACCTCAAGACCGACCCCCAGCTCATGGGCGCTCTCGGTGCTGCCGAATATGCCCGTCAGAAGGGTCTCGCCAAGAAGTAATTCCGATAAGCATAAGAAAAAGCGCTGCTCCGGCAGCGCTTTTTCCATATCAAAAAAATGCAGGCCGTGCCAGCAGTTGTTCGCATAGGCAGGATAGACATATGCAGGAAAATATGATATACTGTTCCGTATAATAAAGGCGCAAACAGATAAGGAGGCACAGAAATGAAGCGATTCTTTCTTATGTGTGGGCTTGTAATTGCATTGTTACTGAGTGGATGCGGCTCACCGGTGTCCCCCATTGAAACGCTGGAAAACTGGTCTTTTCAGTATAACGGGGAGACAAATGATTACAGCATTTTCTTTGGGTTGGCTGATAAAAATGGCAAGCCCTTGTCTGCCGATGTTGATGTTGACATTCGAATTGTAAATGACAAGAACGAAGAGGTTTATACTGGTACAAAATCCGTTTCCGTTGATGATTTCGACTATTATACCAGTCAGGCTGCCGGGGAACATTATCTTGCCAATATTAGAATCCCTGCCGCAGAGATCACAGCCGGGAAATCCGCAAGCGGAAAAGTTTATTTTACCGTATACAAGGAAAATGCAGTTAAGCTTGACGAAGTGAACTGCGATGCCCTACATTGCTTGCCTATCAACATCAAAACATTGAAAAACTGGTCTTTTCAGTATAACAGGGGAACAAATGATTACAGCATTTTCTTTGGGCTAGCTGATAAAGACGGCAAGCCCTTGTCTGCCGATGTTGATGTTGACATTCGAATTGTAAATGATGAGAATGAAGAGGTTTATACCGGTACAAAATCCGTTTCCGTTGATGATTTTGGCTATTATACCAGTCAAGCTGCCGGGGAACAATATCTTGCAAACGTTAGACTTCCCGCCGCAGAGGTCACAGCCGGGAAGTCTGCAAGTGGAAAAGTTTATTTCACCGTATATAAGGAAAATGTAGTTCAGTTTGACGAAGTGAACTGCGATACCCTATACTGCTTGCCTATCGAAGATGTTCAAGTGACGTTCGATTCTTTTCCTCTGGATCTGAATGTGACGGATTTTATGGGCGGTACGGCATCCGTGATTCAAGTCCAAGGGGCCGAATATAAGTTTGACAAAGACTATTATCCGCAGCTGACCATTACAATTACCGGAGAAAAAAAGAGCGGCGACAATTACGGGTATGATACGATTAGTTATAAGCTGTACGACAGTGCGGGTTATATGGTTGACTCCGGTAATATATACCTCCCTTCTTTGAGTTCGGGAGATAAGTTCAAGGATGACTCCGTTGTGATTTATGACATTACCCCCGGCGAATCCTACACATTTAAGTTATCGGCGTATAACTGGTAAGCTTTCGCAATCTTTTCACAACCATAAGAGTTTTGTACTACCCAAAAAAAACGCAGGGCGCTTCGGCCTGAAGTCGGAACGCCCTGTTTTTCCGGCATGGGTACGCACAGGATTTGCATACTGCACCCGCAAATCGTGTTCTCTCCTCCCAGAATCTCAGAAATCCGCTGAAATTTGGGCTTTTTCATTGTCGCTGGAGCAGCGGACACCGGGTACAGTATGTGAGTATCAGCCCTACCTGTATCGGCTTTCTCCCAACGCGCTCTTTCTAAGATGGTCAACCACACATCAAAAAGCAGAACGGCGTTACTTCCGCCGCGCTGTTCTCTCTCAACACATAAAACGGTTTTATGCACTGCCATCCTCCGGCAGCGCTTTTTCCATATCAAAAAAATGCAGGCCGTGCGGCCTGCATTTTTCTTATTCGGCTTATTTTAAAATCTCTTTGAGCGCGGCGATAAGACGAGCGTTATCCTCCTCCGTCCTGACCGCGACACGGACATACTGCCTTCCGCTCTGCGCAAGCTTTGCGGATAGATCCTTCACCAGAATGTCATGCTCCGTCAGAAGTCTCCGCGTAAGCTCCCGCGCGCTGACATTTCCGGTAAGCTCCAGCATGAAATAGTTCGCCTGAGACGGTATCACCCGCAGCGCCGGTATGCCGCCGAGGGCTTCGCCCATGGTTTTGCGCGTGGCCTTGAATTTCCGCAGTGCGGCCGCGTAGTTCTTCACGTACTTCTCAGCTATCTGCATGTAGAACTCGCCGAAGGAATTGATATTCCATATCGCGGCGTCCTTCTTCATACCCGCGATGAGCGCCTCATCGGCGGACGCAAGCACGCCGAGGCGTGTTCCTGGCACGCCGTAGGACTTGGAGATGGATTTGACGACGACAAGATGCGGGTGCGCATTGAGTATCGCCTCGTCGATGAGCGAGTTGTCCTCCTCATCCGCGAAATCGGCAAAGGATTCGTCGGCTATCATGCGTATTCCCTTGGCCTCGCACCAGTCCGCAATCCGCAGCAGCTCCGCCTTTCCGATATAATTTCCGCTGGGATTGTCGGGATTTATCAGGACGAGCATACTTATATCCTTGTCCTTGAAAAACTCCGTCACGTCGTCAGCGTCATAGGCAAAATTCTCGTTCTGCGGCCAGAAGCAGACAACGTCATCCGGGCGGCAGCGGTTCGGGTACTCCTCAAAGGTCGGCCGTATGCAGCCAAGCTTGCCCCCATGCCGCTCGACAAGGTATTTGATAAGCTCCGCCGCGCCGTTGCCGACGATGATATGCTCCTGATGGACGTCGAAGTTGCGCGCCGCCAGCAGGCTGTTGACACACATCCCGGACGGATACTGTGTCAGCAGGCGCTCAAAGCTCGCCCGCATTTCATCTATCAGCTTACGCGGCGGGAAATACGGGTTCACAAGATAGCAGAAATCCAGCATCGAGGGGTATCTCCAGTATCCGCCGTAGCGGGACTGAAGCTTGTCAAGCCGGAGGTCGTCATCGGCAAACATGGATTCCGCGATGTCCAGATCCTGAATGTCGTCTATCTCGTACCAGCGCTGTCCGTTCAGCTTCTTAGCCTTTATCTCCGGGTCGTCAAGCATTGCTATGACCCGCAGCACCTGCTCATAGTACTCGTTGTTGCCGAGCGCCATCGAATACGCGTCGAGGAACGGGACGTACCTCGTCTCCGAAAAATGCTTGCTGAACTTATAGATGTTTACGGTCTTATAATAGTGCTCGATATCGTTGAAATTGAAGTTCTTGCCCGGAATAAACGCGCCGATAGAGTCGTCCTCACCGATTTTTATGCAGGTTCCGTCCATCCAGCTCTCGTATTTGTCCACAAGTGCAAGCGTCTCACGCGGGTCGTCGACGATAGCCCGCAGGACGCTGTCCTCAAATATGATGTCTGACTCAAGCAGCAGCGTATCCTCCTGCAGAAGATAGTCCTTCGCAAGCGCAAGCGAATATATATTGTTGGTCTTGTCGTATACGGGATTGTCCACATAGCAGATTGGGGTAGCAATCTCCAGCGTTGCGATGTAATCTATCAGCTTCTGCCCCTCGTAGCCCACAACTATCACGATCTTTGACAGGCCGAGCGCGTCAAGCTGGTGCAGAGCACGGTCGATCAGCGTGACCCCGTTCACCTTGACCATGCATTTTGTATTGTCGCTGGTCAGTTCCTTCAGGCGCCGACCCATACCGGCCGCGAGAATCAGTCCCTACATATCGTACCTCCATAAACAGCATAAAGTTTTTCAGAATGTAATATAATGTGTTATACACTCTTTTGTCCGCCGTGTCCATAGTCCCGCACCATTGTTAAGAAATATTGAAAAGCGCAGCCGTGTGGCTGCGCTTTTCGCTCAAATTCACTTTTTCCCCGACATCGCCTTTTTCACGGGGATGGACACCGCCGTGCCGAGGACGCCGCCGATCAGCGCCGTCACAAGCTGCGGCCACGAGAACATCGCGCTCATCATCGCCGCCTGCTTATCCGGCAGCGCGAGCAGCGGGATAAGTATCTTCACGATCAGCAGGAACAGCACCGCAAGCTTCACCGCCGCGGCCAGCACCACTGCCAACACGTCGCGCAACCACGCTTTATCGAGCTTCTTGTAAATCAGCGCGTATATTGCAGCGAGGCTTATATTGCCCAGCGCGATGGCCGGTACAAGCTGGATAAGCGCGGGACCTATGCCGAGCAGGTACGCGAGAAACGGCGACACAAGCGCCGTGGCGAAGCCGCACCAGAAGCCGCCGCACAGCGTCGCTACCACGAGCACCATGTTCACGCATGACCCGGTCACGAACTGCCCCATCGCCTTCGTCGCAAACTGAAGCGCCACGAGCACCGCTATCATTACCGCCGTTCTGCACACCCAAAGAGTTTTTTTGTTCATTGATCTCAGTCTTTCATTTTGCCGCCTCAAGGCCGGTTTCGGCCTCGTGCAGCGATTCCACAATCGTCTTGTCCTTCGCCTGCCTGCTGTGCGCGTCTATCTTATTCTTGTTGCGCTCGCCGTGCGTCAGGCAGCCTGCGCCGTTGATGCAGCCGCCGATGCAGGCCATGCCCTCTATGAAGTTCCCTTCCGCGCGCCCCTTCGATGCCTTGAGCAGTGCGAGACGGCATTCCTCGATACCGCTGCAGCTCACGGGCTTGACCTCGAAGTCGATGCCCTGCTCCTTCAGCGCTTCGACCGCAGCCTCGGCCAGTCCGCCGCAGCGCGCAAAGCTGCGCCCGAAGCCGGAAGCGTTGTCCAGATCCGTCTCCTCAAGTGTGGTCAGGTCGATCTCGCGGCTGTCCAGCACGGCCTGAAGCTCCTCAAAGGTCATCACGCAGTCGACATATTCGCGCACGCCGGGCAGCTGCGCCTCGCCCTTCTTCGCAGTGCAGGGGCCGATGAATATCGTCTTTGCCTCTTTGTCCACGCCCTTGATGAACTTGGCTATCGTCGCCATCGGGGACATGTTGTGCGACACGTTTCCGGCCAGCGCCGGGAACTGCTTCTGTACATAGCTGACGAATGCGGGGCAGCAGGAGCTGGTAAGGAAGCCCTTCTCCGCAAGCTCCTTCGCCTCGGCGTAGGCCACCATGTCCGCGCCCAGCGCGGCCTCGACGACCTCGTAGAAGCCAAGCTGCTTAATACCGGTCACGATCTGCCCTAGCTTCGCGTAGGCGAACTGGCTCGCTATCGCGGGAGCGACGATCGCGTAGACATGCTTCTCTTCCTTCAGAAGCTTTATCGCGTCGAGAATGAAGGACTTATCCGACAGCGCGCCGAACGGGCAGCGGTACACGCACGCGCCGCAGGAGATGCACTTGGAGTTGTCGATTTTGACCGTGCCGTCCTCGTTCATGGTTATCGCGCCGATCTTGCAGGCATTCTGGCACGGGCGGCGGAGGTTCATAATGGCAGAATAAGGACATGCCTCGGCGCATCTGCCGCAGTTGACGCACTTGCTCTTGTCGATGTGCGCGTGGTGATGCTCGTCGTGCGATATTGCGCCGCGCGGACACACGTCCTCACAGCGGTGCGCGATGCAGCCGCGGCAGTTGTCGGTGATGGTGTAGCCGCTGGTCGGGCAGTCATCACAGGCGATGTCCAGTGCCTCGATGATGTTGGGGTTGTTCCTGTCCCCGCCCGCGGCGAGCTTGACGCGCTCGCCCAGAATCGCGCGCTCCTTATAGACGCAGCAGCGCATAGTCGGCACCTTGCCCGGTATGATCTCTTTCGGAATGTCCCAAGCCGCAGTCATAAAGTCGCCGTCCCAAGCGTGCTTAGCGACAGCGCGCAGGACTTTGTATTTCAGATGCTGTACTTTGGTGTCAAACTTGTGCATAAAGCTCCTCCGTCCCATTAATATGTATTTATTCTAATACATAATCGCATATTTGTAAATACCCAGTTTTTAGTCTGACCGACTATTTCAGCCTCTTCCGCATGAACACCGCCGCGCGGGATGTTCCGTCGCGCAGGCGGAAGGCGTCGGGGTGCTCGGCCATGATCTCGAACCCAGCTCTGCGGTATAGCGCGAGGGCGCGGTCGTTCCCCGCGATCATCTCCAGTTCAAGCTGCTCCGTCCCGTGCTCGCGCGCTTCGCGCTCCATCTCCCGGAACAGCGCGCCGCCGATGCCGAGTCCCCAGTATTCGCGCAGCAGGCCGATCATCACCGCCGCGCGGTGGCGGGTCTTGAGCGAGGACATGAACACGATCTGGCTGTTGCCGGCGATCTTCCCGTCCACATCGCAGACGAGCATCATCGTGTTCGGCGAGTCAAGATTGTTCTTCAAGTACGCGCGCTCGCCCTCGGCCGTGAACTTCAGCTCTTCGGGGTAGGACGCGAGAAATTCCGTCTCGCCGGACGCGGTTCGGAGATACTCCAGCATCTCCTCGGCATCGCTCTCTCTGGGCGCGCGCAGTATCGCACTGCGGCCATCCTTCAGCACGATGCCGCGGGTCTTGTATATCATATTAATCATCCCTGTCTAAAATTTATCAATTTATTATAATCCATCGGGCATTCGCTGTCAACCGCACTGAGTATGGTATCGCCTACATTAACGCAAAATAAAACTGCCCCGGTTTTCGGGGCAGTCAAGGCGTCGACAAAGTTCGACGCCTTGAAAACTTATTCAGGAGTATTCAAAAACACTCCTGAATAAGCTCGGATTGAACGCAGAAAGGGGACTCCCGTCCCCTCTCTGCACTCTCCCCATGCAATTCTATACATTGCCGACAGCTTTGTCTACAGGCTGAACTGCCCCGGTTTTCGGGGCAGTCTTTGGAATATATGCAGGAAATCAGCCGAGTACGCTTGCAAGAACCATGGTGTTTGCAACGGTCATCATGGTGTAGAGCATTGCGATGGTGAAGGAACCGGAGTAAATATTGCCGGTTTCCTTGAAAAATCTGCGGGAAACGAGTGTGCCGACAGGGATGAGGAATACCAGCGGGAACAGGTTGACGATACGCATGGAGTTGAAGGCAAACGTGCCGCTTGCTATGATGCCGCTGTACTGAATGACTATCAGCGCAACTATGCCGATGATATTGCCAATGCAGCTTATAAGCATCGTAAGCCACTCCGGTCGCCCCTCTATGCGGTTGCCGCCGTTTACGAGCATGGAGTTTACAAGGTAGAAGGCTATCCACGCGGGAACGTATGCCACGGCAAACACAAGCTTATTGACGGTAAACACGCGCATATCAATAACCCAGATTCTGAAGTCGGTATTGAACACGAGGTCAACAAAGAACAGAATGACATATGCCGTGAACACCGTAAGCAGCGCGAGCAGGAAGCTCTTCCAGATCACTCTTGCGCTTGCTCTGACACCCCAGCACTCCGGAACACCGTGTTCGCCCTTGCCGCGGGTAATGATGTAGGAAACAACGAATACGACCAGCAGGCAAATGGCGACGACGAGCGTCCACGCCGCAAGCTCATTCGTGTTCGGCTCTCCGAACCATGTGCTGACCGTGCTGGGAACGAAGGAGGACTGGCCGACCAGCTTATATGCCACAGGCACCACGAGCAGCGCGGGAATAATGCAGTTGAGCGCGTAGGTTATCCAGTATGCCGCCTTGCGCTTGCCGTCGGAAAGCTTGGGCGCAGGTGCCGGTTCGGGTTTGGCAAGCTCCGCGAAGAACTTTGTGCCGTGGATCATCATGGAGGCAAACGGGAACAGGAACAGGAATATGCCGACAAGACCGACGAGGTTGAAGATTTCCTTCCACTGCCAGATCTGGTTGTCCGCATCTATCTGCTCATAACCCGCAGGCACACCGAACGCTGCATAGAAGAAGTTTATGATATCGCGGCAGCTTGCATGGGAGAAGTGGTTGAGCGGATGGATCTCGTTATTCTGGTTGATAACGCGGATGCATTCCTTGCCGTTTATCGTGCCGGTATAGATCTTATGGTTTTCAACGGTGCTGACATTCTCCTCGTCAAGCTGGTTTATGAACGCCGCGGCATTGGGATTCTGCAAATATGTTGCGGGGTTGCCGTTCTCGTCCTTGAAGAACCACTCGTCGTACTTCGCGGCAACTACGCCGAAATCAATATCAACCGGGATTGTTCCCTCAATGCCCTCAAACTCATAGTCGGCATACGGGGGATCGTAGCCTTGGTCAAGAGCGGCCGCGATGCGGTTGACGCCGCCGGTCGCCCCCTCCTTGAAGTATTCCTCCACAGTCACGTTGGTTATCATTGCGCCCATGGAGTGACCGGAAACGCCGATCTTATCCTCGTCGATAAATGTCCACGATGCGCAGGCATAGTCGATGAGGTGCTTCATGTTCATAAAGTAGTCCTGCGGTTCGACCGCAACGCTCGAATCACCGTGGCGGTATGCATCGCTGGAAATGACGACAAATCCACGGCGGGCAAGCTCGATCATGTTCTGATCCTGATGGTCAAAATTGTTGTAGCTGCCATGCGACAGGACGATAAGCGGGAGCTTGTTGTCCTCGCTGGCTTTTTTCGGGATATAGACCTGTCCGTTTATCACATAGCCCTTATCCACGACTACTTCTATATCCTGCACCTTGACGGTATTGAAGCCCGTCATAAACAGCGACGCAAAAATGCCGCTTATCAGGCAAAGGCACAGCGCCACAGCCAAAACAATTTTTGTGCTTTTCTTCACTTTTTTCTTCCTCTCTCTTTTTATTATTACAGCCGGTACCGAAGTGAACTCAGTATAGCATTTTATTCGTAAATGAACAATATGGTTTATTGCCGAATTATTTCATTCGGTTTTGTTGAATAGTGACAAAAAATCAGACCCGCGAGAAATTCGCGGATCTGATATGTCCTGTGTATTAATATGTTTGCCGGGGTCATTCGTCGATTTTCTCTAGCATTGCCGGCTCCGCCAGCCCTGCCCACTTATGACTGAGCTTATAAAAAGCGTTTTCGATCGTTTTAAGCTGCTCGCTGTCAAAGCCGCTCATTTCGGCAAAAAAGCTGTCAAAAACCGGCCTAATCTTGCTCTCCATGACCTTATAGTATATGCGTTTTCCCTCGTCCGTCGGCGTCAGCACAACATTTTTGCGGTTGCCGACGATGCGGTTTTTCTCTATCAGCTCAAGCTCAAGCAGGTGCCGCGTCGCTTTTGTAATGTTGCTCGGAATTATGCCGAGGTCGCGCGAGATATCGGCCATGATGCGGCAGTCATCTTCAAATTCACAGATATATTCAAGCACCTGCCACTCATGCTGATTCAGGTGCGGCTCGTAATCGCCCCTGCCGCCGCGCAGTACACTCCTATTTGAGCAATTTGAAAAGTAGACCACGGACCGAACCAATTCCCTGTATTTCCCCATCCATTCAAGCTTCAACTACGGTATCCTCCAGATGCTGTGATTTATATTTAATAATTGATTATACTACTTTTGCCGCCATGCGGCAACAGGAAAATGCTCCGTTTGCCTTATGCAGAGTTTTGATTAAAATTTTTGTTGTATTTTCAGTAAAAATATAGTATTCTGTAAATGCCGCTATGCGGCTCAAATATGAAACAAGGAGCAGGTATATGTACGACTACATCATAGCAACCTCATCCACCTCGGACCTGCCGAGGACCTATCTTGAGGCGCACAACATTCCCTTCATCCCCTACACCTACACCATCGGCAACGACCTGTACGAGGACGACTGCCGCGAGGAGACCCGCCAGAAGGTCTACGAGGGTATGCGCAACGGCGACCGGCTCAAGACCTCGATGATAAACGAGTATATCTACGACGAGTTTTTCGAGTCGCTGCTCGCGCAGGGCAAGGACGTTATCTTCCTCGATATGTCGCAGAAAATGTCCGTTTCCTATGAGAAGTCCAAGATCGGTGCGAAAATGGCGCTTGAAAAGTACCCGGAGCGCAAGCTCTACGTCATGGACACGCTCTGCATCTCCGGCGGTCTCGGCACTCTGGTCGATAACATGGTCACGCTGGCGGAAAACGGCGCGAGCTACGACGAGGTCATTGCCTGGGGTGAGGATAACAAGCTGAAAATTGCCCACCGCTTCACCGTGGACGACCTGAACTACCTCAAGGCGGGCGGACGCGTGTCGAACGCGGCGGCGCTTGTCGGCGGTATGCTGGCGATAAAGCCTGTGCTGTACGTCCCCGACGGCGGTACTCTTGACGTTGCGAAGAAAATTCGCGGACGCAAGGCGGCGCTCAAGTCCATCAGCGACAGCGTCAAGGCAGACCTTGCCGAGGTCGACACCAATGGGCAGAAGATACACATTCTTCAGGCGGACTGCCGCGCCGACGCTGAGTATGTGCGCGACGAGCTGAAGAAGGCGTTCCCCGACCTCGGTGAGATAACGATAACCAGCCTCGGTGTGGTCATCGGCGCGCACTGCGGCCCCGGCCTGCTGACTATATTCTACCTCTGCAACGGCCGCAGACCCTGACTATAATTTTATATCTATTAAGCAAAAAACTTGGACGGCAAAAGGCTGTCCAAGTTTTTTATATAAGCATATCAGCTTCGTTTTCGCCGAGGATTTTAACTCCCCGTGCCCTGAGCCTTTCCACCGCGACGCCGTCACCCTGCGTCAGTCTGCCGCTGAAGCTGCCGTCATATATAAGACCGCTGCCGCACGACGGGCTTTTCTCCTTAAGAAGCGCCGTCTTACAGCCGTTTTTCTCCGCAAGACTCACGGCGACGTCCGCGCCCTTGGAATACTCCGCCGTCACGTCCCTGCCCTTACAGCTCACGACCGCACCGCCGCGACGCTCGCTCGGATCACGCGGGGTCGGCAGGCCGCCCGCCGTCTCCGGACAGACCGGGACAAGCCGGTACTTCTCCCGGAGCGCCGCGATTTTTCCCGCGGCCATTGCGTTATGCCCGCCGCTGTACTTGCACTCGACGCCCAGCAGACACGCGCTTATCAGCAGCGCTTCTTTCTCGCCCATCGCGCCTACCTCCTCATGTTCAGCCCCATGACCGCGCCGCAGATGCCGCCGATAATATGCGTCAGCTGCGAGACATTGTCGCTCAGTACGACGCCGTCGACGATCTCGCCGCCGAGGTACAGCACCAGCACGAGGATGAGCGTAATGGGGATATACCCGTCCTTCATCCCGGCGAGCGACGACATGACGATCATCATAAACACGATGCCCGACGCGCCGAACAGCGCCGTCCCCGGAAAGAACAGCCACTGCACGAGCCCTGACACCAGCGCCGTGAGAAATATTGCCCAGAACAGACTGCGGCTGCCGTATTTCTCCTCCAGCGGCGGGCCGACGACGAGTATCATCATCATGTTGCCGATATAGTGCGAGTACCCGGAGTGCCCCAGCACATGCAGCACGAAGCGCGGGTAGGTCAGGATATCCGTCAGGGGCGAGCGGTAGACGCTGAAGAGCTTCACCGTCGTCCAGCCGCCGGTGAGCTTGTCCAGCAGCAGCGCCGCAAGCGAGAGCAGCGCAAAGGTCAGCACGACCGGCGAATTATATTGCAGCCTTACGAGCCGCTTCATCCGCGCACCTCGCGCAGTGCGTTCTCGTACGCCTGCTTCGTGCGCGAATCAAAGCACACCATGCGCACGCGCTCTATCTCCGGATGCCCGGCGGTCACGGCGTCGATGGTGCTTATTGCGATCTTCGCCGCGCGGTCAAGCGGGAAATGGTACACGCCCGTGCTTATCGACGGGAAATCGACGGTCTTGCAGCCGTTCTCCGCCGCGAGCAGCAGGCAGGAGCGGTAGCACGACGCAAGCAGCTCATCCTCGCCGTGCGCGCCGCCGTGCCACACGGGGCCGGGGGTATGAATGACGTGCTTCGCGGGGAGGCGGTAGCCGCCGGTGATCTTGGCCTTGCCCGTCTCACAGCCGTGCAGCGTGCGGCACTCGGCCAGCAGCTCAGGCCCCGCGGCGCGGTGTATCGCGCCGTCGACCCCGCCGCCGCCAAGCAACGAGCAGTTCGCCGCGTTGACTATCGCGTCCACGCTCTGATGCGTGATATCGCCCTGAATTATCTCTATAACAGCCATTATGCTATCCTCACTTCAACTTTGCCGTTCTCCGCCGACAGCATGATCTGCGACGAGCTTTCGCCGCGGCGGGCGATGATGCCCTCGGCTATCTGATCCTCCACCTGCTTCTGAATGAGTCTGCGCAGATTGCGCGCGCCGTAGGTCACGGAGTAGCCCTCGCGGACTAGGTGGTCAACAAGGCTGTCGTCCCAAGCGAGGACGATGTTCTTGCGCTCCATGTTCTCGCGCAGTTCGCCCAGCATGAGCGCGGCGATGGCGCGGAAGTTGGCCTCGGTGAGCTGGTTGAAGCAGATGACCTCGTCGACGCGGTTTATAAACTCCGGACGCAGGAACTCGTTGAGCGCCTTCATCGTGCGCTCGCGGCTCATGTCGCTGAGACTGCCGCCGAAGCCGACGCTGCCGGACTTGCCGTTGCTGCCGGCATTGGTGGTCATAATTATGATGGTGTTTTCAAAGTTCACGGTGCGCCCCTGCGCGTCGGTTATACGTCCGTCGTCCAGAATCTGGAGGAGGATGTTCATAACGTCGGGATGCGCCTTCTCTATCTCGTCGAACAGCACGACGCTGTACGGCTTGCGGCGTATCTTCTCGGTGAGCTGACCCGCCTCGTCATAGCCGACGTAGCCGGGGGGCGAGCCGATGATGCGCGAGACGGAGAACTTCTCCATGAACTCCGACATGTCGAGCCGTATCAGAGACTCCGGCGAGTCGAACAGATCGGCCGCAAGGCGCTTGACAAGCTCGGTCTTGCCGACGCCGGTGCCGCCGACGAATATGAAGCTGACGGGCTTGCGCTTGACCTGAAGGCCGATGCGGTTACGCTTTATCGCGGCGCAGACCGCGTTTATCGCCTCGTCCTGCCCGACTATATGCTCGCGCAGGCGCTCGTCAAGCTTCGACAGCCGCTCCAGCTCATCCTCGCGGATGCTGGAGGCGGGGATCTTTGTCCACAGCTCTATGATGCGCGCGATGTTATCCATTGTGAGCTTCGGCCTGCCCTGAGCTTTAAGCTCTGCAAGCTCGCTTTCAAGCTGCATTTCCTTACTGCGCAGCTCCGCGATGCGGGCGTAGCGCTTATCGAGCATCTCGTCGGTGAAGCCGCCCTCCGGGGCGTCCTCGCTCATCAGTGCGTCGCGCTCGAACTTCACGTTCTCAAGGTCGCGTTCGGCCAACATTCTGCGGCGGATGCCCTCGTCCTTGAGGTTCACGTCGGAGCAGGCCTCGTCGATAAGGTCGATGGCCTTGTCGGGCAGGAAGCGGTCGGTTATATACCGCTCGCTCATCAGCACCGCCTGACGGCACATCTCGTCGGATATCTCGACGCCGTGGTAGTCCTCGTAGTAGTGCGCGATGCCGCGCAGGATCTTGACGCTGTCCTCTATCGACGGCTCGTTGACCGTGACAGGCTGGAAGCGGCGCTCAAGCGCGGAGTCCTTCTCTATGTGCTTGCGGTACTCGGCAAAGGTGGTCGCGCCGATGACCTGAATTTCACCGCGGGAAAGCGCGGGTTTGAGGATGTTCGCGGCGTTCATGCTGCCCTCGGCGTCGCCCGCGCCGACGATATTGTGCACCTCGTCGATGACGAGGATGATATTGCCCTGCTTGCGTATCTCCTCGATAAGCCCCTTCATGCGGCTTTCAAACTGGCCACGGAACTGCGTCCCCGCGACGAGCGCGGTGAGGTCGAGCAGGAACACCTGCTTATCCTGAAGCTTGTAGGGAACATTGCCCGTCGCAATGCGCTGTGCCAGTCCCTCGGCTATCGCCGTTTTGCCGACGCCCGGCTCACCGATGAGGCAGGGGTTATTCTTCTGGCGGCGGTTCAGGATCTGGATAACGCGCTCCAGCTCCTCCTCGCGGCCTATCATGCTGTCGAGCTTGCCCTCACGCGCGCGGGCGGTGAGGTCGATGCAGTAATTATCAAGGAATTTTCTCTTGGGCTGCTTCGGCGCCTTGTCGCCGTCCTGACGCGGCGGGCGTTCGCTGCTCTGCGCGCCGTCGCCCTGCGCGGGCGGTGTCGGGGGGCCGCCGAACAGGCGGTTGAGGAAGGGGAAGGTCGCGGTCTTGCCGTCGTCCTCGGAATCGTCCGAGCCGTCGTTGTCCACGTCCATCATGTCCTCAACGCCGCTGAGGGCGTTCATCATATCTCCGGTGATGCTGTCAAGGTCTTCGTCGGAGATGCCCATTTTATTTATAACATCATCTACGGGCTTGATATGCAGCTCGCGGGCGCACTTGAGGCAAAGCCCCTCGTTTTTGGTCTGCCCGTTTTCTATCTTCGTGATGAACACGATGGCCACATTTTTGCCGCAGCGGGAACACATTGTAGGTTGCATTGTTACCTCCTGAGGGTAGTATCGGTTAACAAGGTCAGACACGCCTGACAGTGCGTCTTTTCGTCTCGTCAGAAGAAGCTTGCACCGTTCCGCTTCCGCCTCGCGGCAAAAGCTGCACTCTGCAATCTCCTTCTTCCTTCTCAAATCAAACCCACTTCGTTGGGCTTTGATTTGAATTATAGAAGGGCGGCAGCCCGTCTGCGTCTCAAAAAACAAAAATCACTCAAAAATCCATCCCTGTCAGGTGCGAAGCAGTTTTGGCGGAGCAGAAATGTGGCCATACGATGAAAAGGCCGAAGAGAATACTCTCCGTATTGTCAAGGACTTTGAAGAAGTATGGGTGCATTTCTGCCCGCCAAAACCGTGTTTTCCCTTGTCAACCGATACTAAATAGGGTTTCGGCTTCCCGGCGGAAGCCGCGGGGCGTCACATCAGCCCCTTGGTGATAAACTCAAAGGCGAGGAAGAAGCGGCCGAGCACGGTGTCGCTCATGGTGCCCTTGCCGATGATAAGGCCGAAGAAGCTGAGCACCCAGCACAGCAGCACGCAGTAGATGAAGCCCTTCACAAAGCCCAGCACCGCGCCGCCTATCTCATCAAGCGTCTCCATATTCGGCAGCCTGAACGACAGGTTGCCGACGTTTGCGATGGCGATGAGGAAGATGAGTATCAGCAGGAAGGCCAGCATCAGCCCGCCGACATGGGTTATAGTCCTGCACAGCACAGCGACGACGGCCTCCGTCATGCTGACGTTTTCGCTGTCGGCATACGCGACGGTCTTGGTTGCCATCTCCTCGGAGCGCTTCTCGTAGAACCCGATGCGCTCCATGCACTCATAGGCATAGTCGTAGCGCAGGGAGGGATCCTCGGCGAGGATATCGTTGAGAGACTTGTCGCTGTCGCCGTAGCCGAGGCTTGCAAGCACCTCGTCGCGGTTCTGCTGAGAGTCAATATACCCGTCCACGAACGGCTCCAGCGCGGGGATGACCTCGCCGGAATACGCCGAGGACAGCAGGCTTCCGCCGAACAAGGCGATGACGATGGCCAGCAGCCCCGCGATTCCGCCTATAAGGCCGCGCTTGTAGCCGCCCCACGTACACAAGGCGATTATCGCCAGAAGGATTATATCAATGACAGCTCTCATATGTATCAGCATCCTTTTCTGAAAGTATTGTCAACTTTGCTTCTTCTGTAATTTGCTTCTTCTGTAAATTATATTGTAACACAAGTTTATGAACAAATATAGCTAATTAATCTTAAGGAAGTTTTTCCAACGCAATATGCATCAGGGAAGTTTTTCCATCATCGTGCCGGCGGCGCCGTCGTACCAGACGCGGTTGAGATACAGCCCCTGCGGCGGCATCGTAGGGCCGGTGAGCCGCCGGTCACGCTTTTCAAGCAGCGCCGGTATCTCCTCCGGAATAAGTTTGCCGTAGGATGCGTAGACCATCGTGCCGACCATGGCGCGGCACATGTTGTACAGGAAGCCGTTCGCGCATATCGAGACGGTTATCAGATCGCCGTCCTTCTCGGCGCGGCACCAGTACACCGTGCGCACGGTCGTTTTCGTCTGCGTACCCTCACTGCGGACAGCCTTGAAATCGTGCGTTCCCTCAAAGGCGCGCGCCGCGGCCTGCATCAGCGAGATATCGAGCCGCTGCGGGTAGAAGCACACGCGGTCGGCCAGAAACGGGTCGGGTATGCGGCTGTTGAGGATCTTATAGACGTACTCCTTCTTCACGCAGGAGCCGATGGCGTTGAAATCGTCCGGCACCTCCACCGCGTCGACCACGGCAATATCGTCCGGCAGGCGGGAATTCACCGCGAGCGGCAGCCGGTCGACCGGCACGGTGCAGCCGCTGTGGAAATTCGCGCAGTAGCGCAGTGCGTGGACGCCCGCGTCCGTCCTGCCGCATCCGGTGAGCTTCACCCGCTCGCCGCAGACCTTCGCCAGTGCCTCTTCCATTGTCTGCGCCACGGTGACTGCATTTTTCTGCACCTGCCATCCGTGGTAGCGGCTGCCGTCATAGCGCAGGCGCAGGGCAATGTTTTTCATAGGCTCAAATTCCAAACTTCTTCATAATTATCATCGCCGCGAGGAACGCGACGCCGATTATAAGCGCCGCCCAGTCGCGCCGGAGCATCTTGGGCTGCTTCATGCTCGTGCGCCCTTCGCCGCCGTGGTAGCAACGGCTCTCCATTGCGACGGCCAGCTCGTCCGCCCGGCGGAATGCCGACACGAACAGCGGCACCAGCACCGGCAGCAGCGCCTTCGCGCGCTGGATGAGACTGCCCGTCTCGAAATCCGCGCCGCGCGCCTTCTGCGCGGACATTATCTTGTCCGTCTCCTCGATGAGCGTCGGGATGAAGCGGAGCGCCATGCTCATCATCATCGTCATCTCATGCACGGGAACCTTGATCTTCTTCAGGGGATTGAGAAGCAGCTCCAGCCCGTCGGTCAGCGCGATGGGGCTGGTAGTGTAGGTCAGGAGGAAAGTGCCGGTGATGAGCAGCACAATGCGCAGGATCATTTTCACGGAGCGCGCAATGCCCTCCCAAGTGATTATCCAGCCGGGGATTATCGGCGTGCCCTGCGTGTAGAACATGTTCAGCGCGGCAGTCAGCGCGATGATGAACAGCATCGGCTTCAGCCCCTTGAATATCGTCGCGGGCTTTATCTGCGACAGCGCCATGCACGCCGCCGTCGCCAGCAGCACCGCGATGTACGACACCCAGCCGTTCGACTGGAACAGCGCGACGATGTACAGCACGACAAGGATCAGCTTCGTGCGCGCATCGAGCCGGTGGACTATGGTGTCTCCGGGGAAGTACTGGCCGAGGGTGATGTCTTTCAGCATGTGCCCACCCCCTTCAGCTCCAGCAGTGCGGCTTTCAGCTGCTCATAGGTGTATATCGACTCCGGCAGCGCGACGCCGCGCGCCTTCAGCGCCATGGCGATGCGCGTCGCCTGCGGGACGGCAAGGCCGATGCTGCACAGCTTCTCCGGCTGCGAGAACACCTCGGCGGGCGTTCCGTCCATCACGACGTGGCTGTGGTCGAAAACTATCAGCCGCTCCGTGAAGCGCGCGACGTCGTCCATGCTGTGGCTGACGACGATGACGGTCGAGCCGGTGCGCTCGCGGTAATCGCGGATGTTGTCCATTATCTGGCGGCAGCCCGCGGGGTCAAGCCCGGCGGTCGGCTCGTCGAGTATCAGCACTCCCGGACGCATTGCGATAACGCCCGCAATGGCGACGCGGCGCTTCTGTCCGCCGGACAGCTCCAGCGGCGAGCCGTCGAACAGCTTCTCGTCCACGCCGACGAAGTCCGCCGCCTCGCGTACCCGCTCGTCGACCTCGCTGTCGCTGAGCTTCATGTTGCGCGGGCCGAAGGCGATGTCCTGATACACGGTCTCCTCAAACAGCTGGTGCTCCGGGTACTGGAACACGAGGCCGACCTGCCATTTGACGTTGCGGCGGCTTATCTTGTCGGCGTTTATGTCCTGCCCGCCGACGAGCACTCTGCCCGTTGTCGGCTGAAGCAGGGCGTTGAGGTGCTGGGTAAAGGTCGATTTGCCGCTTCCGGTGTGCCCGATGATGCCGACAAACTGCCCGTGCGGAATGCTTATGTTTATATCTTCTATCGCAACTCTGCGAAACGGGGTGCCCTCGCTATATACATGGCTCAGGCTCTCCACGGTAATATCAGCCATTTTCTTTCCTCTTTATGAAATCTGCCAGCTCGGCGGCGCAGTCCTCGACGTCCAGCTCATCCTCCGGCAACGCCCATCCGGCATCGCGCAGCTCGTGCACGAGCCGCACCGTTGCGGGGACGGACAGCCCCTCACGATCCATCAGCGCAACGTCGGCGAACACGTACTTCGGCGTGCCGTCGGCGACGATGTGCCCGTTTGACATGACGATGAGCCTGTCGGCTCCGACGCACTCGTCCATATGATGCGTTATCAGCACCACGGTCATGCCGTTTTCGCGGCAGAGCTTCGTTATTGTGCCGATGACCTCGGCGCGCCCCTGCGGGTCGAGCATTGCGGTCGGCTCGTCGAGGACGATTATGCGCGGCTGCATTGCGATGACGCCCGCTATGGCGACGCGCTGCTTCTGCCCGCCGGACAGGAGGTGCGGCGCATGCATACGGAAATCGTACATGTCCACCTGCTTCAGCGCCTCGTCAACGCGCCTGCGTATCTCTTCGGGCGGGACGCCGAGGTTTTCGGGCGCGAAGGCCACGTCGTCCTCCACAACATTTGCGACTATCTGGTTGTCGGGGTTCTGGAACACCATGCCCACGGTGCGGCGCACGTCGATGACGCGCTCCTCGTCGGCGGTGTCGATGCCGTCGATGAGCACCTGCCCCTCGTCCGGGACGAGAATGGCGTTCATATGCTTTGCAAGCGTCGATTTGCCGGAGCCGTTGTGCCCCAGCACGGCGACAAAGCTGCCCGCGGCGATATCAAGGTCGATGCCGCACAGGCTCTCCTGATCGTCGCCGGGGTAGGTGAAATGCACATTTTTGAAGCTGATTATGTTCATATAATAAATATTCTCCGAAATGCGGGTATTAATGCAGGAAAATCACCGCTCCCAGCGGCAGGTTGCGCCGCAGGGGAGATACAGGCCGCTGTCGGTCACGGGGAGTCCAAGCTCCTGACTGTCCGACCGGCCGCCGAATTTCTTCGTGAAGATGCTCTCGGTGACGTAGCTGAGGACGGAGGCGGAAAGCCCCGTCGTATAGGAATTTATGATGACGAAGAGCGGATCGTCGCTCAGCACGCCCGCGCAGAGCGACACGAACGGCCAGAGGTTTTGTTCCAGCTTCCACACTTCGCCGCCGGGGCCGCGCCCGTAGGACGGCGGGTCCATGATTATCGCGTCATAGCGGCGGCCGCGGCGTATCTCGCGCTCGACGAATTTCCCGCAGTCGTCAACTATCCAGCGTATCGGCGCGTCGGCGAGGCCGGATGAAGCGGCGTTTTCCTTGCCCCACGCGACCATGCCCTTTGCAGCGTCAACATGGCAGACCTGCGCCCCGGCCTTCGCGCAGGCGACTGTCGCCGCGCCGGTGTAGCCGAAGAGATTGAGGACGCTTATGGGGCGTCCCGCCGCGCGGATCTTCGCCATCGCCCAGTCCCAGTTCGCGGCCTGTTCGGGGAAAAGTCCGGTATGCTTGAAGTTCATGGGCTTGACGTTGAAGGTCAACTCGCCGTAGTGTATCTGCCAGTTTGCGGGCAGGCCGCCCTTATCCCAGCTGCCGCCGCCCGTTTCGCTGCGGCGATAGCGCGCGTCGCGGTCGTTCCAGTGCCTGTTGCGGCGGGGCGTGTCCCATATCGCCTGCGGATCGGGACGCACGAGATAGTATCTGCCCCAGCGCTCCAGCTTTTCGCCCTTGGAGCAGTCGAGCAGTTCAAAATCCTGCCATTTATCAGAAAGCCACATACCGTTTCTCCCGTAGTTTCTTGCCTTTACATAATTAACCCATTTTAAGACATAATATTTTATCACTTTTATTACAATCGGTCAACAGGAAAAACCGGACCGTCGAAACGACCCGGCTCGTAATTTGTGGGACGGCACCGCGCTGTCCCGGACGATGTGACTTGTGGTGCGCGGTTTCTTTTGCCCATTGGCAATGGACAATAGACTGGCGACCCCTCAGTCAGCCTTGCGGCTGACTGCGTCTCGCTGCGGCTCTGACATGCCCCCGGCATGTCATTCACTACCGCGCCGCCGCTTCGCTACCTAAGAGGGGCGCCAAGGGCGAATCTTTGCCGCGAAGCGCTGCCCCTTCTAGGGGAAGTGGCACGAAGTGCCGAAGGGGTCGCCAGAGTGGAGCCTAGAGCAGAGGAGGAAAGAGAAAGCGGTCTAAAAGCACCCTGTCATTGCGAGGAGCGAAGCGACGTGGCAATCCGTTTCTCCTTGAGACAGCTGTACGTTTTCACGTCGTGTATAGGGGATACGGATTGCCACAGAGGCCGTCCCCTACGATGATGGTTGAGGACACTCATCTCACCCTATCGCCATATCCTCTATCTCGTACCCGGCGCGGTCGGTATAATGCCACCACTCGGCATAATACCCGTCAAAGCCCGCCGCGTCCATCAGCCGCTCCAGCTTCTCCGCGTTCGCGGCGGCCCCGGCGCTCACGTCCGAATAGTCGCGGTCGGCCAGCGCCGAAAATTCGTCAAACCCGGACGGCATCTCTACGGACGCGCCGTCGGAAGTACAGAGCGTAATATCCACCGTGCCGCCGCTCGAATGCTTTGAGCCGCCGATGTCGGGATCTGCGACGAAGTTCGGGTCAGGGCAGCGCTCCCACAGCAGCCGCTGCGCGTACTGCGGGCGGTACGCATCCCAGATAAGCAGACTCAGCCCCTCGCCGCGCAGTGTCTCCTGCACCGCGGCAAGCTTCCGCACCGTGCCGTAGCGCAGGTACGCGTCGCTGAAATCGTATATCGCCGCCCCGGTGAAATTATCCTCCCCGGCGTAGCGCAGGTCGACCCAGATGTCCGGAATATAATCCCGCACACGCACAAGCGCCGTGTCCTCCGGTTCGGGCGTCGGCGTTTCAACAGCGACGGTCGGAACCGGCGTCGGCGATGCGGTCGGTTCGGCCGTCACCGGCGGTGCGGTCTCGGCGGGCGCATCCGCCCCGCATGCGCAGAGCGCGGGCGCCAGCACAGCGGCCATGAGCGCGGCAAGAAATCTCTTCATAAAATCCCTCCGTTTAAAAAAATCGGGCGGAATCCGCCCGATACAGCCTGTAGACAAAGCTGTCGGCAATGTATAGAATTGCATGGGGAGAGTGCAGAGAGGGGACGGGAGTCCCCTTTCTGCGTTCAATCCGAGCTTATTCAGGAGTGTTTTTGAATACTCCTGAATAAGTTTTCAAGGCGTCGAACTTTGTCGACGCCTTGAATCGGGCGGAATCCGCCCGATAAGATGTTTGCTAAGCCTCGCAGAGTTTTTTCGCCGCAGCGAAAAAATAAATTCAAATCCGTTTTTCGCGGCGGCATGTACGTCACGAAAAACACTTTGCGCGGAGAGAGTGTATTTTTGGCCGCCAGCGGTCAAAAATGCGCGAGTCGGAGGGAAGCTTTCTCACTGCAAAGCCGTTGCTTTGCAGTGAATCAATGGCAATTATAATAATACAGCGCGGTGCTGTCGGTCAAAACGACGTCGCATTTGCCGGAGTACATATACTCGAAGCACTCCATCGTTCCGCCCGCAAGGCGGATTATCTGCCCAAGGCGCTTTGCGAGCTTCGGGTCAGTTTCCAGCGCGGACATAGCCTCCTCCGTGGAGCACATGGCCATGGTGCGCCCGCCGAGCTTGAGCTTGTTCCATACCATGGAGCCGTTGCGCCCGGCAACCACGATATTGTTGCTCACGTAGGGGCCGTACTGCGTGTACTTCCCGGCGTCTATCTCCTTCTGGTCGAGCGCGATGCCGCCCCAAGCACAGTCGATATTGCCGGAGGACAACTCGACATACACGTTCTCCTTCTCTATCGGCTGGATCTGCAGCGTCCAGCCAAGGCGTTCGCACACCGCCATCGCAAGCTGCACGTCGAAG
>URPD01000030.1 GCA_900549645.1 uncultured Eubacteriales bacterium | reverse complement strand
AAATGCGCCCATACTTCTTCAAAGTCCTTGACAATACAGCAAGTATTCTCAGCGGCCTTTTCATCGTCTGGCCACATTTATGCTCCGTCAAAACTGCTGAGCACCTGACAGGGATGGATTTTTGAGTGATTTTTGCTTTTTGAGGCGCAGACGGGCTGCCGCCCTTCAAGACGAAAAGAGCAAAAAGCGCCGAAAAGACGCACTGTCAGGCGTGTCTTCCCTTGTTAACCGATACTATCGCCGTCGTTGAACGGATCGCCGCATTCGGGGCAGAACTTCGGCGGATTCGCCGGATCGGCGGGAGTCCAGCCGCACTTATTGCACTTGTATCTGATAACTGCCGCGGGGCGCTTCGCGCCGCACTCGGAGCAGAATTTGCCGGTGTTCACCGCGCCGCAGGAGCAGCGCCAGCTGCCGGACTGCGCAGGCTCCGGCTTCTTCGCGCCGCACTCCGGGCAGAAATTGCCCGTCGCAGTCGCGCCGCAGGCGCATTTCCAAGCGTTCCCGGACGAAGCCGCCTGCGCCTGCTGAGGCTGCTGTGCGCCAATCTGATAGAGATTCTGCGGATTAAAGCTGCCGGCGTTCTGCGCCATGTTCATTCCCATGAAGCCGACTGCCGCGCCGCCGGTGTTCTTCGCTGCGTCCTGCATCGCGTTCGCCTGCGCCCGCGCGAGGTTTGCCGCCGCCATGCCGGGGTTCATGTACGCCTTCGCCTGCTGCATCTCCTTGAGCATCTGCTCGTCTTCCTCGCTGGCCTTCACGCTCGACACGCCGAAGGAGACTATCTCAAGCCCGCGCAGATCACGCCATTTATTCGACAGCACGTCGTTGAGCGCCTCCGCCATCTCGTATGTATGGCCGGGCAGACTGCTGTACCGGATGCCCATGTCGGATATCTTTGCGAACGCGGGCTGAAGCGCGGTGAGAAGCTCGGTCTTGAGCTGGCTGTCGAGCCGGTCACGTGTGAACGCGTCGGATACGTTGCCGCAGACATTGGTGTAGAAGAGTATCGGGTTCGATATGCGGTAGCTGTATTCGCCGAAGCAGCGGATGGAGATATCAATGTCGATGCCAGCGCCCTGATCCACCACGCGGAACGGGACGGGGGAGGGCGTACCGTACTTGTTACCTATAAGCTCTTTGGTATTGAAGTAATATACGCGCTGATCCTTCGGGGCTTCGCCGCCGAATGTGAAGCGCTTGCCGATGTTCTTGAATGTGGCGAGAATAGCGTCACCGAGCTTGCCGGAGAAGATGGAAGGCTCCGTCGAGGTGTCGTATACGAACTCGCCGGGTTCGGCGCAAAGCTCGACTATCTTGCCATGCTCGACTATCATCATGCACTGCCCGTCGGCCACTGCGATAATGGAGCCGTTGGAGATGATGTTGTCGCTGCCGCGGTTGGAGGAACGGCCGGAGACGCGCTTGTATCCGCGCGCGGCCAGAACGTTTTCAGGCAGGGAGTCGCAGTAGAAGTATTCCTTCCACTGGTCGGCCATCACGCCGCCTGCCGCGCCGGTTACTGCTTTAATAAGTCCCATGTTTGTTCCCCTTTTCTATATTCTATTCTCAAAATTTTATTCTATTGCAACGAGCCGCGCGTTATCGACGCCGGGGACGGAGGCAACGGCCTCCACCAGCTCGCCGGTGCCCGCGTTCATCTCGCTCACGTCAAGACCGATCGTGACGCTGGCCTTGCCGTGTATCGGCATGTTCTGGTTGATCGTGAGTACGCTGCCGCCCGCCTCGGATATGCGGGTGAGCAGGGTGCTGAGAACGCCCGGCTCGTGGTCGAGCAGCATCGAAAGCACGGCCTTGCGCCCGCTGTCCAGCTCCGTCGGCTCAAGGATATAGTCCTTGTATTTGTAGTAGGTACTGCGCGAGATGCCCGCCAGCTTCACCGCGTGGCTCACGTCCTTTTCCTTCCCGTTTTCAAGCATACGCCGCACGGCGAGCACTTTTTCATAATAGTCCGGAAGGATGTCCTTATGTATAAGAAGATAATTTTCAAGCATGATCATATTCTCCTGTATTTTTCAGTATATATATGATACACTGTCCGCGTTAATTATACAAGCGCTTTTAACGCGCGGACACATATTTTAACAAAAATTAAGAGGTGGCATCATGAAAAATTACCGCATTGCGGTGCTTGGCTCGACGGGAGTGGTCGGGCGGGAGATGATCCGGCTGATAGAGGCAGGCGGGATCCCGGCGGAGCTTGTGCCGCTGGGCAGTGCGCGCAGCGCGGGAAGCACGATAGAATTCCACGGCGAGCCTGTGACCGTGCGCGAGGCGACGGGGAACAGCTTCATCGGCGCAGACTTTGTGCTGGGTGCGGCGAAGAACGCAGTCGCGCGGCTTTTTGTGCCTGCGATAGCCGAGAGCGGCGCGGTGTTTATCGATAACAGCTCCGCATTCCGCCTTATGGACGACGTGCCCCTCGTCGTGCCGGAGATAAACGGCGCGGACGCGTTTTCGCATCACGGCATAATCGCAAACCCGAACTGCTCCACGATAATCGCGCTCATGGCCGCCGCTCCCCTCAACCGGCTGTCGAGGATAGAGACGATGACCGCGTGTACGTATCAGGCTGTCTCCGGTGCAGGGCAGGAGGGACTGACGGAGCTGATGCGCCAGACGGCGGACGTCGCGGCGGGCAGGAGCGCGGAGAGTCATGTGTTCCCGGCGCAGATCGCCTGCAACGTCATCCCGTTTATCGGCGCGGAGCAGCCGAACGGCTATACCGACGAGGAAATGAAGATGCAGAATGAGGGGCGACGCATCCTGCACAGTCCGGAACTGCGGGTGAACTGCACCTGTGTGCGCGTGCCAGTCCTGCGTTCGCACTCGATAGCGCTGACACTGCGCACCGAGAGAAAGATCACTCCGCAGGAGGCGGCGGACGCGATAGACGCGTTCCCCGGCTGCCGCGTTGCGCGCGACATCTCCGGGCGGAGCTACCCGACGCCGGTGGACGTCAGCGGGCAGGACACGGTGTGGGTCGGGCGCTTGCGCGAGGATCTGACCGACGAGCGCGGCCTGACGCTGTGGTGCTGTGGGGATCAGATACTCCGCGGCGCGGCGCTGAACGCGGTGAAAATAATGCGGCTGTTTATGTGACGGCGAAGCTCCGGCACGGACGCTCCATAGTTTATGGGGCACCCGTGCCGGATTTTCTATTTGCCCTTGCCAATGCGGGCTGATGCTGTTAAAATAGAATAAATTGTCTCGGAAAAATTGAATGAACGGAGAGAAAAGAATGGAAGAGGATATCAAACAGCGTAAGAAAAACCTTATAATGTTCCCGCTCGGCACGATCGGCCGCGACATGGTGTATAACCTTGTCACCAGCTATCTGCTCACCTACGTGCTGTTCACCCGCGCGCTCACTGCGGCACAGCTTGCGGCGATAAGCGCGATAATGGTCGGTGCTCGCGTGTTCGACGCGCTGAACGACCCCATCATGGGCAATATCATCGAGCGTACCCGCACCCGCTGGGGCAAGTTCAAGCCATGGCTCGTGATCGGCATCGTCACAACGTCGGTGGTCGTGTACCTGTTCTTCAATACGAAGCTTCAGGGCTGGAGCTTCGTGTGGTTCTTCGGCGTGATGTACTTCATGTACAGCATCACCTACACCATGCACGATATTTCCTATTGGGGCATGGTTCCCGCGCTCAGCTCCGATGCGAACGCCCGCAACCAGTTCACCTCCCGCGCGACGCTGTTCGCCGGCATCGGCGGCGCGCTCGCCGGTATGCTCATCCCGATATTCACAACCGGCAAGAACGCGATCGGCGGCAGCACGGCGACTGCCTACGGCGTAGTCGCGCTCGCAATTGCGATAATTGCCCCGACGTTTCTGTGCTTCACGATTTTCGGCGTACGCGAGCGCAGAGACGATCTGCGCGAGGCCGCGCCTCCCATCAGCCTCAAAAAGATATTCAGCACCTTCACGCATAACGACCAGCTCATGTGGATAGCGCTGATATTCCTTATCCAGCAGATAGGCAACGGCATCGTTGTCGGCGGCCTCGGCTCGACGTACATATACTTCGACTTCGGCTACGAGGGCGGGCTGTATTCGCTGTTCTCGACGGTCGGCCTCGCGGCGACGGGCTTCCTGATGATTTTCTACCCCGCAATATCGCGCCGTATAAAGCGCAAAAAGCTCATGGGGCTGATGATGATAATCTCGACCGTGGGCTACGTGCTCATGCTCGCGCCGGGGCTTGTGATGAGCGCCGGAACCGTGAAATTCATCTTTATCACCGGCGGCTACATGCTCGCAAACTTCGGGCAGTACTGCTATTATCTGATAATGATGATCTCCATCATCAACACCGTCGAGTATAACGAACTGCTCACCGGCAACCGCGACGAGGCGATAATTGCCTCTCTGCGCCCGTTCACGACGAAGCTTGCCTCGGCGCTGACCGTTGCGATAACCTCCGCAAGCTATCTTATCTTCGGCGTCACGGGCTTTACGAACAAGATATCCGCGCTGGAGCAGAGCTGCTCACTCGGCGCTATCACCGAGGCGGATAAGCTCAGCCAGATCGACGCGGTGCTCGCGGGCGTCCAGCATGGGCAGACGGCGGGACTGCTGCTGTGCATGACGATTCTGCCCTGCGCGCTGATGTTCGTCTCCTACCTGCTGTACATCAAGAAGTACAGGCTTGACGAGGAAGAGTATGAGCGCATATGCGTTGAGCTTCAGGTGCGGGAGGCGCAGCAATGAGCCTGACCCGCCTTGCCCTGAAATTCGCCGTGCCCGCGGTGAAGCTGGAGACGTACCGGAGGTATCTCTTCATCGGCCCGCATCCGGACGATATCGAGATCGGCGCGGGGGCGACGGCGGCGAAGCTTGCCGCCGAGGGCAAGGACGTCGCGTTCCTGATATGCACCGACGGGCGCTACGGCGACGGGGCGACCGCGCTCCGCGGAGACGAGCTTGCCGAAGAGCGCAGGCGCGAGGCAATCGCGTCAGCGAAGATGCTCGGCGTGACGGATGTGCGCTTCATCGGCCTGTGCGACGGCGCGGGCTATGACGTTGACGAGCTGCTGCACGGCATCGCGCGTACCGTGGGGGAGTTCAAGCCCGACGTGATATTCGCGCCCGACCCCGACGTTGACAGCGAATGTCATGCCGACCATCTGAACGCGGGGCGCTGTGCGCGGCAGATAGCCTGCTTCGCGCCGTACGGCGGGATAATGGCGGGCTATGAGGCGGAGAGTGCGCCGGTGAAGGCGCTGGCGTATTATATGACTGCGCGCCCCAATACATATGTGGCGAGCGGAGGATATATCAGCCGCCAGCTCGACGCGGTGTTCTCCTGCCATAAGACGCAGTTCCCGGACGGTTCCGCGGATGCGAAGGCGATAGCGCTGTATCTGAAGATACGTGCGGCGGACTTCGGTCTGCGCAGTCTGAAGGGAAAAGCCGAGGGCTTCCGCGCCCTGAGCAGCCTTCAGATGCACTGTATGCCTGAGGCCGGGCTGTAAAACATTATAGAAAAACACCGGAGACGCGATGTCTCCGGTGTTTTTGATGTTATTGTGTATTTTTTTACTTGGCTTCTACGGTTTCCTTCTCGTCGGCTTCGGCAGCCGCAGCGGCGATCTTCGCGGCCTCCTCTTCCTCAAGCACACGGTAGGCAACCTTGCCGACCAGCGTCTTGGGCAGGTCGTCGCGGAACTCGATCTCCTTGGGCATCGCGTACTTTGCAATGTGCTTGGAGGCATATTCCATTATCTGGCGGCGGGTATCCTCGTCCGCCGGGACGCCGGGCTTGAGCACAAGGAATACCTTGACCCGCTGCATACGGTAGGGATCGGGCACACCTATGACACAGCTCATATGAACAAGCTCGTTTGCGTCGAAGATGTTCTCAAGCTGTGCGGGGTAAATGTTGTAGCCGGAGGAGATTATCATTCTTTTGCTGCGACCTTTGAAGTAGATGAAGCCGTCGCTGTCCATGACGCCGAGGTCGCCGGTGTAGACCCATGTCAGGCCGTCGTCGTGATGGCGGAGCGTCTGCGCGGTCTCGTCGGGGTGCTTGATGTACTCCTTCATAACGGTGGGGCCGGCGAGCAGGATCTCGCCCTCTTCGCCGTAGGGAAGCTCCCTGTCGGTGCCCGGCTCGACGATCTTGATATAGGTGTCCGGGAACGGCAGACCGATGCTGCCCTCCTTGAACATGTGAGACGGGGTCAGGCAGCAGGCGGTGACGGTCTCGGTCGTGCCGTAGCCCTCGCGTACCTGAACGGTGGACTTGTGGTCGTACAGAAACTTGTCAAATTTCTTCTTCAGCTCCACGGACAGCGAGTCGCCGCCGGAGAACACGCCCTTGAGGCAGCTGAGATCGGCCTTACCCATGCTGGGCAGACGCAGCAGCGCCTCGTACAGCGTCGGGACGCCGGCGATGAAGTTGCAGCGGTACTTGGTGATGAGCTTGGAATAGCTCTGCGCGGTGAAGCGCGGGACAAGGATGCAGCGGCCGCCCTGCGAGAGCATTGAGTGGATGCACACGCCGAGGCCGAAGCCGTGGAACAGCGGCATCGCGGAGAGCATCTTGTCGCCGGGGCGGAACATCGGGTTCGCGGCGATTATCTGCTGGCCGAGAGCGTTGAAGTTGAGGTTCGTGAGCAGGATGCCCTTGGTGGTGCCGGTGGTGCCGCCAGAGTAGAGGATGGCGGCGGGGTCGTTCGCGCCGCGCTTTACGCGGTAGTTCCAGAAGCAGGCCTTGCCGAGATGCATGAACTCGTCCCACATGATGACGGGCGCGTCGGCGGGTATCTTCTTTATCTTTCTGCCCTCGGTGAGCATGTATCCGGCCTTCATCGGGCGGGAAAGCGCGTCCTTGATGCGGGCAATGACGATGTTGACGGCGCAGGTGTTCTGGCGGATGGCCTCAATCTTATGGTAGAACTGGTCGAGCGTCACAACGGTCACGCTTTCGGACTCGTTGATGTAGAACTCAAGCTCCTTTTCGCTGGAGAGCGGGTGCACCATGTTGGCGACGGCACCGGCGAGGTTCACGGCGTAGAACATGTATATCGCCTGCGGGCAGTTAGGCATGGCGATGGTGACCTTGTCGCCCTCGCGTACACCGATGGTGCGCAGACTGCGCGCGCATTTTTCGATGTTGGTGACCATTTCGCGGTAGGTCGTGGAGCGCCCCATGAAGTCGAAGGCGATGTTGTTCGGGTATTCGTCCGCTATCTTCTCGACGGCCTCGAACATGGAGCCATGGAAATATTCAAGATGAGACGGCACGTCGCCGAGGTTTTTTATCCAAGGGGTCTTGGCGGTGATTTCCAAAATAATTGCCTCCTGTCTTTAGTATTCCACCTCAGTGGAGAAGGGCTGTTCAAGCAGCTCCGGATTTTCCAGCAGCTTTCTAAGCAGGCGCACGGTTCCGGAGTAATAGAAGCCGTCGCCGATGCGCTCGTCCAAAGTCAGGCCGAGGTCGAGCACGGGATGCACGGTGCAGCTGCCGTCCTCGTGCCATTCCGGAGCAAGATGCTTCTTGCCGATGACACCGAAGAAGGAGTTGGTGCCCCAGTTGTTGAGGTGGTGATATCCTGCGTCAAGGCCGATGGAGCCGAGATTCGTCAGGAATATGGATGCGTAGTTGGGATCGGTGCGGATGAGGTCATAGGGAACCTTGCCCTTGCGGTCGAGCTTGAAGAGAATCTTCACGACGAGGCGCAGCAGCCAGCTCGGCAGACGCATGAGCTTCTGCATGAAAGCGTTGGAGTTGTCCTCAACGTCGGTGCGGCGGCACTGGTAGATCTCCTCAAGGATGGATGCGTGCAGGGTGTCGATAGTGTCGTCTCCGGTGTAGCGCTTGTAGGCAAGACCCTCGGAGGAGCTGTCCTCAAAACGCTTCTTGACGACGAAGGCTACGGAGATGTGGTCGCGCTGATATATGCGGTTGCCGGAGATGAAGCGGTTCATACGCGGGCGCAGCACGAAGCACTTGACGCATGCGGCGAGTATAACGTGGAAGTAGCTGTATTTATCCTTTTCAAGCCCTGCGTTTTTCTTTGCAAGAAAAGCGTCCATAGGGCGCAGGTCGATCGACTGTTCTATAAACGCCTCGTTGTCGGCGCGATTGGGGAAGAGATATGCCATAAACGAGTTCATTGCGGGGACTTCGTCGCGCAGCCAATAGCCGTCAAAACGGTCGCCGCGCTTTTTCTGTCTGTTTTCCAATGTAAATCCCACCTTTCCGCGTAACAGTATAAAGCCTGACTGACAAAAATGCAACAAAATTTTAAAGTAAATTAAGGGTAAAATCTTAATTCTGTGTAAAAGGCACAGTTCCGCGCATACGGTGCCTCCCGCCAGCCGTGAAAAATGCCCGCCGTACAAGAGTACAGCGGGCATTATGTATAGAATTACCACTTATTTTCGACCTTCTCGGCGAAGCCGGGGAAGTCCTTGACCTCGACGACTCTGCCGTCGTCAAGCACGGCCTTGCCGGTGAAGCGGCCGAACACCTGATGCTGATCGGACTTTATCAGCTTCACGTCGGTGCAGGCGGCGCGGTCGAGCACAGGGACGAAGTCCATCTCGAAGCGCCCGTCATCCGACGTAAACGTCCACGGGGACATGAAATCCTTCTCCCCGCCGGGGATGTTGAATTTCACGGCGCTAATCTTGTGCGCCTTGCCGTCATAGAACAGCATGTTCTCGCTTGCGGCGGAGGTGTCGCCGAAGCCGTAGCCGATGTTCCAGCCGAAGGGAACGCCGTCCACCTGATACGACGCGCTGCCCCAGTACCATGTGTTGTGATACGTCCAGACGCCGCGCCCCCAGTCGAGCACCGCGAAGCTGTCCGACGGGTCAAAGACATAGGTTTTCCCGTCGTACACGACCTCGCCCTTGGCGCGCATACAGTTTATCTTCTGGTTATAGTAGAAGTGGCCGGGCTTATCAAACGGAGTGCAGATGACCATGCTCTCCTCAGGCTCGTCGAACAGCTCCACGCGCGCGTATATAGACCCCGCGGGGCCGAATTTCTTCATCTGCGCGATGAGCGTGCGGTGTCCACTGCCGTCGTTTTTAAAAGTGATGCTGTGCCCGCTGCCCGCGTGGTGCACATCGCCGACGGCGGAAGTCTCCGGCATGCGGAGCTTGCCGAGCGGCATGAAGCTCATCGGGCTTGTGGTTATCTCCCAGCCGTTTTCAAAGTCGAGCAGGGAGATGGAGTCAAGCCCCATGTAGCCGTTGTCGTCCACGGTGAGCGCGAGGGCGAAGCGGCCGTTGTTGACAAGGTAGTAGTCCCATTCCTTGATGCGCATTTTGCCCGCCTTGATGTCGGCACGGCGGTATACCGGCAGCAGCTTTTTGGCGTAGCCGGGCTCGGTGAGGTTTCCTTTGGAGTCAAGCAGGGGAATGGCGCGGGTGATCTCGTGCTGCATTTTTTAAACTCCCTTTCGCGTCCGGATATCGCTCCCGGCAAAGTGCAGCCAGAGAAATTCGCCCTCAAGGCGGGAGCCTATCTGCGGACTGTATCGTTTTGTAAGCTCCTCTTCGGAGCAGTTGGTGCTGATTATCATTTTCCGCCGGTTGACAAGGCGGGTGTTTATAAGGGTGTAGAGCGCGCTGACGGACATCGGCGTGACCATCTCCGTGCCGAGATCGTCGAGAATCATCAGGTCGCAGTCTAGCATACGCCGTACGCGCGCGGAGGCGGCGTCCGCCTCGTCGGGATCGCGGGAGAACTTCTGCTTCTCAAAGGCTTCCAGCGCGGAGACGGCGGAATCGTAGCACACGGAGTAGCCCTTCTCCGCCACGACGCGCGCTATGCACGCCGAAAGGAAGGTTTTGCCCAGACCGGGGCCGCCCTGAAACAGCAGGTTCGAGGAGACGTTCGGGAAGTTGTCGGCAAATTTACGCCCGGCGTCGCGCACTATGCGCATCGCGTCGCGCGGGATAACGCCGCTTCGCGGGTCGAGCCTGTCGCTGTACAGGTTCAGGTCGAAGCGCTCGAAGCACTCGCTGCCATTCTGCATCAGTACGCCCAGTTCTTTAGTCAGCTCGCGGTTATAGAGCTTGTCAAGGCAGCGGCACACGCCGCCGTTCAGAACGCCGGTATCGCGGCAGTCGGGGCAGGAGTAGATGTCGTTCAGATACTCCACGCTGTACCCGTTTTCGACCAGCAGCTCTGCGCGGCGCATCTGGCAGTCCAGATTCTCGCGCTCCAGCGCGGCAAGCTTCTCCTTCATGTCCGCCGGGCGGGAGATGGTTATGCGCACAAGCTCCGTCATCTGCTCGCGCATCTCACTGTCCAGCCGCTGTATTTCCGGTACGCGGGCGTATACCTCGGCCTGCCTGCGGTACTGCTCGTCCTGATTTTCGCTTTTGATGTCCTGAAGCCGCAGACGCGCTCTGGCCAGCAGCTTGCCGTCATATGCCATGTGTTGCACTTCCTTATCAGAAAATGGGGGTAGTTATATCTTTTCCAGTACGGACTGAAGCTCGTCCATGTCTATCGCCTTGCCCTGCGCGGCGGACTGCTGCGGGCGGCGGCGCGGATCGCCGGATTCTATCTCTTCAGCGGAGTGCAGCCCCTTCTCGTGCCACGACTGCATGATCTTGTTCATGTAGCTCCATTTCAGCGCGCCTGTGTTCGTGATCGTGCGGTCATAGCCGATGGCGAGCGCGTCCTCATCAAAGCCCATGTCGAGCCACGCGGAGAGATACTTCGTCTCCGTCGGCGTAAGCTCGCGGCCATGGATGCCGACCGCCGCCTTTGCGCGGCCGAGCGCGTCGCGCCGCTCGCGCTGACGGCGTATGTATTCCTCGGCCTGATCGAGAGTCAGTATCTCCTGATGCACCCAGTTATAGGCTTCTTTCTCGATATTGCGCATCGAGGGGCGGCGCGGGTGATCGGGGGTGGACTGCTCGCGGCAGCGCGCGACGCAGTAGTTTATGAGCATCATTATGACCTCAGGCGGAAGCGCCAGATAGTCATATATCCCGAAGAGCGTTTTCATCTCGACGCTTGATAGCGTATGCGTCAGCGCGGTCTGCGCCTCGGCGACGACGACGGCAAACTCCCCGTTCTCCTTGCAGCGGCGCACGATATCCTCAGAGCGGTACTGCGGTATCTCGTCCGGCGGGGGGAGCTTTTCCTCCTTCGCGGCGGCCTTTGCGGGCGCGGCGCCGTCCGGCATCAGCCCCATGCGCTGGAGCTTTTCCGCCGCGGCGCTTATTTCGCTCATCGTGCGGCAGAGGTCGCGCGCGGCGGCGTCAAGGTCGTGCCCGCCGCGGCGCACCATGTAGATATACAGCAGCGCGACGTCCCCATCGTGCGCGGAAATGAGCTTGTCCGCGATGGCGGAGGATATTGAATTTGAGCGATCCTGACCTGACATAAGGCTTTATCTCCGGTTTGTTCACGAAAAATTTTGATTGGGTACATATTATACCATCAAAATTAACTTGTCGCAATAGGTATATATGTGCTATAATCTACTCTGTATTATAATGCAAGAGGTGTGAGCAATGATAGAACTTCTGTCCCCAGCCGGCTCTCCGGAGGGCGTTATCGCCGCCGTGCAGAACGGAGCGGACGCCGTTTACATGGGCATGGGCGCGTTCAACGCCCGCCGCGGCGCGAAAAATTTCACAGATGAGGAATTCGTGAAGGCGGTGCGCTACTGCCATGTCCGCGGCTGCAAGGTCTACGTCACGCTCAACACCCTCGTGAACGACCGCGAAATGCGGGACGCCGTCGCCGCGGCGAAGCTCGCGTCGGATGCGGGCGCGGACGCGCTCATCGTGCAGGATCTTGGCATGTCCTACGCTATCCGCTGTGCGCTGCCCGATATCCCGCTTCACGCGAGCACACAGATGAGCCTGCATAACCTCGCCGGGGTCGAGGCCGCGGCGGAGATGGGCATCACCCGCGCTGTGCTTGCGCGCGAGCTGTCGTTCGAGCAGATAAGGTTCATCACCAAGAACGCCTCGATAGAGACCGAGGTGTTCGTTCACGGCGCGCTCTGCTTCTGCCATTCCGGCCAGTGCTATATGTCCGCCCTCATAGGCCGCCGCAGCGGCAACCGCGGACTCTGCGCGCAGCCCTGCCGCCTGCAATACAGTCTCGGCGGCCGCATGGACGACCATCCGCTCTCGCTGAAGGACAACTGTCTTGTGGACCAGATACGTCGGCTCGAAGAAGCCGGCGTCGCAAGCCTCAAGATAGAGGGACGCATGAAGCGCCCGGAGTACACCGGCATAGTCACAGGCGTGTACGCCAAGGCCATCCGCGAGCAGCGCAACCCAGATAAGGAAGAGATGGAGCTGCTGGAGAAGACCTTCTCCCGTCAGGGCTTCACTCAGGGCTACTTCATCGGCGACAAGCTCGATATGTTCGGCGTGCGCTCGGAGCCTGACAAGGACGCGGACAAGATATTTGCAGCCGCCCGCAAGCAGTACGCCGAGGGCGAGATGCGCCGCGTGCCCGTGCATTTTTACACGGTGCTCGAAAAGGGAGAGCATATCAAGGCCATCGCCTTTGACGACGACGGGAACAGAGCCATTGCAACCGGACCCGTGCCGGAGCGCGCGAAGCGTCAGGGACTTACGGAACAGTATCTGACCGAACAGATGTTCAAAACCGGCGGAACGCCCTATAATTGTATTGAGAACAAGGCCAAGGCTGAGCCGGGGCTGTACCTGCCCGCGTCCGAGATAAACGAACTGCGCCGCAAGCTGATTGCCCAGCTCTCCGCGGAGCGCGAGAAAGCGCCCGAACGCAGGACTCTGCGCATCCCCGCCCCTCCCGTGAACGTCCCCGCGATATCCGACCCCGCGCGCATATATCAGGTGCGCACGGCGGAACAGCTCACGCCGGAGCTGGCGGCGCTGAAGCCGGACTATATATATTTCCCCGCCATGGAGCTGGCGGAAAACTTTGACCCGCTTCGCCCATTCATTGATAACGGTGCGCGCCCCGTCGCCGTGATGCCGCGCGTTATCACGGACGACCAGAGCCGCGAGGTCTATGCCGCGCTTGAAAAGCTGTTCGACTACGGCGTGAACGAAGCGCTGACCGGGAATCTCGGCCATGTGTTCATCGCGCGTCAGGCGGGTATGAAGGTGCGCGGCGACTTCGGGCTAAACGCCTTTAACTCCTATACACTGCGCGTATTGCAGGACGCGGGCTTCATCTCCGCGACGGCGTCCTTTGAACTGCGCCTTGCGCAGATAAAGGCCATGGCCAAGCCCATCGACACTGAGCTTATCATCTACGGCCGCCTGCCGCTGATGGTGTCCGACCAGTGCATCATCCGCCAGAGCGCGGGACGCTGCAACTGCCAAACCCCCGGCCAGCTGTCCGACCGCATGGGTTCGGTGTTCCCGGTCGTGAAGGAGTTCGGCTGCCGCAACGTGATCTATAACGCGCATAAGCTCTATCTTGCCGACAAGCGCGACGATCTGTACGCGCTCGGCCTGTGGGGACTGCGTATGCTGTTCACTACCGAAAGCCCACGCGAATGCGTCGAGGTTGCGAAAGGCTACCTCGGCCTGACCGATTATAAGCCCAACGTCCTGACCCGCGGCCTCTATTACCGCGGCGTGGATTAATAAATACAATAAGAAGGTTTTTGCTATGTCCATCGTATTGGCGTCCGGCTCTCCGCGCAGAAAAGAGCTGCTGGAGATGCTCGGCATTGAGGATATGAAGATAATCCCCGCGAAAGGGGAGGAGATACCGCCCGAAGGCGCGGGGCCGGCAGAGCTTGTTGCGGCTCTTGCAACCGCGAAGGGGCGCGAAGTCGCGGCGCAGTGCGCGGCGGACGACGTTATCATCGCGGCGGACACCATCGTCTGGCACGACGGGCGCGTGTTCGGCAAGCCGCATTCCCGCGAGCAGGCTGCAACGATGCTGAGAAGCCTTTCCGGCAGGGCGCACGAGGTGTATACCGGCGTCATCGTCATCAAAAACGGCCGCGAGGTCAGCGGCGCGGAACGCAGTGTTGTCCACTTCTGCGAGCTTTCCGAGGACGAGATACAGCGTTATATCGACACCGGGGAGCCGATGGACAAGGCCGGAGCGTACGGCGCGCAGGGTAAGGCGGCGCTGTTCGTGCGCGGCATCGAGGGCGACTTCTTCAACGTCATGGGTCTGCCGCTGTGCCGTCTCGGCGCAATGCTGAAGGAACAGGGAGTGGTTCTGCTTTGAAAGAATATCTGAAGAAAAACGGAATACGCATAGGTATAATCGTGGCCGCCGCGGCGCTCATCATCGGCCTCGGCTCCGCCGCCAGAAACGGCAAAATAAGCCTTAGCCAGAACGCCTTCGGCATCTTCAAGTCGCCTATACAAAAGGCTATGAGCTCGACGGTCAACTGGTTCAACACCATTTACGGCTACCTATTCGACTACGACTCGCTGCTGGCGGATAACGAATCGCTCCGCACGCAGCTTGCCGAAGCGCAGCAGGCCGCGCGCGACGGCATCAGCGCCAGCGAGGAAAACGTGCGTCTGCGCGAAGCGCTGAACCTGCGCGCGAAGCATACCGACTATGAGCTGGAGTCGAGCAAGGTCGTCCTTTGGTCGTCGTCCAACTGGTCGTCCTCCTTCACGATAAGCAAGGGCGCGTCCAGCGGCATCGAGTACGGCGACCCGGTCATCACCGAGTACGGCGCATTGGTCGGGCAGGTGACTGAGTTGGGCGAGACATGGGCCACCGTCAGCACACTTATCGACGTTGATATGTCGGTGGGCGCATTTGTCGGCAATACCGGCACCTCCGGCATGGTCATGGGCGAGTTTGCGCTGATGAAGAACAAGCAGGCGAAGCTGACCTTCCTTGCCGACGGCGCGCAGATATTCGTCGGCGACGAGGTGCTGACCTCCGGTCAGGGCGGCGCGTTCCCGCAGGGACTCGTCATCGGCACGATAACCGCCGTGCAGACCGAGGCGGGCGGCCAGATAGAATTCGGCCTCGTGCAGCCCCAGTGCAACTTTGAGTCGCTGGTGCAGGTGTTCGTTATTAAGAGCTTTGAAGTGGTGGAGTGAGCCTTGAAGGAAATTTTACGGAAAATTAAGCCCCGCCGTCTGATGTGGTACGCGGTGTTCCTGCTGCTGACGCTGGTCCTGCAGAACATGGTGTTCCCGCAGATACGGCCGCTCGGCGTGTGCCCGATGGTGCTCCCGGCGGCGGTCATCGCGGTGGGGATGTTTGAAGGAGCGAGCTGGGGCGCGATATTCGGCCTTGCGCTCGGCATATTCGCGGACATGGACTATGTGGAGAACACGGTCATGTTCACGCTGCTGCTCCCGGCGCTGGCGTTCTTCGCGGGCTTCGTGTCGCAGTTTTTCATAAACCGCCGCTTCTTCGCGTACATGGGCGCGGCCTTTGCCGCGTGTCTGATAACCGCCGTCGTGCAGATGGTCGGAACCGCTGCGTCCGATGGCTGGTCGGCCTCAATGCTCGTTACCGTCGCACTGCAGACCCTGTGGTCGCTTCCGCCCGCCGTGCTGGTCTATTTCCCGCCGGCGAAGTGGATCGAATGAGGAATTACCTATGAGAAAACTTATAAAACCCGGACGAATAACGGCGCTTGTGGTGATGCTGGTGGCGCTGCTCGGAATATACGTCTACTTCCTGTATCAGGTGCAGATAGTCGAGGGCACCGAGCGCTACAACAGCGCGACCGCGATAACCAAGGACACCCGAACCGTCACCGCCGCGCGCGGCAATATTCTTGACCGCTACGGCCGTGTACTCGTCAGCAATAAGGAATGTTACAATCTCGTTATCGACAGCACGAAGCTGTTCGCAAACGACGACCCGAACGCAGTCATCCTTGAGCTTATCGAGATGGTGCGAGGCTTCGGCGATACGTATACGGACGACCTGCCCATAACGACTGAGCCGCCCTTTGAGTATACCGATATGACCGAGATACAGCGGACGATGCTGGAAGCCTACTTCGTCGACAAGGCATCGGATTTTAAAGATGCCGGACTGCCCGAAAGTCCCTCGGCCGTTGAGCTGATGAGCTATATGCGTACGCGCTACGGCATCTCGAACGAGTACTCCGCCGAGCAGATGCGCATGATCGCTGGTCTGCGCTACTCGATAAACGTCCGCTACGCCGTCAATACCGGAGAGTACGTTTTCGTTCAGGACGCGAGCATGAAGCTCATAAGCTCCATCCTTGAAAACAAGCTCAACGGCATCGAGGTCAAGCGCTCGTTCACGAGACAGTATCACACCGAGAACGCCGCGCATATCCTCGGCTACGTCGGCCTGATGACGCAGGAGGAGTACGAGAAATACTCCCTGCTCGATTACGCGAACGACGCCATGGTCGGTAAGGACGGTGTAGAGAACGCCTTTGAGGAATATCTCCACGGCAAGGACGGCGAGGTGGAGGAGACGCGCAACGCCTCCGGCACCATCCTCAGCACCGTCTACACCAAGGAACCCGAACCCGGCAACAACGTCTATCTTACAATAGATATCAACCTTCAGGAGGCCGTCGAGCGTGTGCTGGACGCAGGCGTGAACGCTCTCATCAGAACGCGCGAGAACGAGAAAATGGAGCAGACTGCCAAGGGACTGTGGACATTTGAGGACGGCAAGTATGAGGTAACCGGCGCCGCCGCCGTCGTCGTGAATGTCAAGACCGGCGAGCCGCTTGCCATTGCAAGCTGGCCGACCTACGACGTCACGACCATTATCGAAAACTACGCCGACCTTATGAAGGCGGAAAACACCCCGCTCTTCAACCGCGCGCTCATGGGCGCATACGCCCCCGGCTCCACCTTCAAGCCCTGTACGGCAATCGCCGCGCTGACGAGCGACAAGGTCGACCTTGACACCTCCACCGAGATAAAGTGCGAGGGCGTTTTCACCAAATACGCCGCCGACGGCTACGCGCCTGAGTGCTGGATCTGGGCGCAGGGCTTCACTCACCCGAAGGAAAACGTAACTACTGCGCTGCGTGACTCCTGCAACTACTTCTTCTACACCGTCGGCCATGACCTCGGTATCGATACGCTGGGCGAATATGCCCACGAGCTCGGCCTCGGCGTCAGCACCGGGATAGAGCTTGTCGAGACGACCGGCAACATGTCAAACGCCGCGAACCATATGGACTACGCGGGCACCGAGTGGCGTATAGGTGATACGCTGCAGGCCGCTATTGGCCAGTCGGACAGCGTTTTCACGCCGCTCCAGCTTGCCGAATACTGCGCCGCCGTTGCGAATAACGGCGAGCGCCATTCCGCGTCCATCCTCAAGAGCGTCAGAAGCTATGATTACAGCGAGCAGATTTACGATCGGCAGGACGAGGTGCTCAGCACCGTGGAAAGCCCGCAGTACAACTGGGACGCCATTCACGAGGGCATGAAACTGGTTCTGAACGACCCCATAAACGAGACGAACTACCTCAATTTCTATGACTGCGCCGTGACGGTCGCCGGTAAGACCGGTACCGCTCAGAAGGGCGAGGGCATCAAGAACGACGGTTTGTTCATCTGCTACGCCCCCTATGAAGATCCTGAGATCGCGGTTGCGGTCGTTGTGGAGCGTGGTCACGCCGGTGCTTCCGTCGGCTTCATCGCGCGCCAGATAATCGACGTGTACCTGAATATAAGAAGTTACAGCAACACTTCCGAGTCGGAAATGTCTCTTCTTAAATAAATCTGATAAAAAATATTGATGTTTTCGGAAAGATTGTATATAATGCGAAACGAAAAAAGCCAAGTGACTGGAGAACGGAGAATACGATGAATATTGCATTGATGGCACATGACAGAAAAAAAGAGTTGATGGTTCAGTTCTGCATTGCATACTGCGGCATATTAGCTGAGCATTCCCTGTGCGCTACCCATGTCACCGGAAAGCTCGTCTCTGAGGCGACGGGGCTGCCCATCACGCTGTACCTCCATGCGGATCAGGGCGGCGCGCAGCAGATAGGCGCGCGCATCTCCTTCAACGAGATTGACCTCGTGCTCTTCTTCTGCGACCCCGCGAACCCCAAGGGCTTTGACGATATCAACAAGATCGAGCGCCTGTGCGACCAGTATCAGATCCCCTTCGCTACAAACGCCGCCACGGCTGAGGTGCTTGTGCAGGGTCTGCGCCGCGGCGATCTCGACTGGCGCAACATCGTCAATCCTCAGAAGCGCTGAGACCAGATCAAAACCATATGCTCAGGCGCGGCCAATGCCGCGCCACAGGCATTTTAAAAGAAAGGAACCACACACATGGCAAAAGTACAGCCCCGGACGCTGTCCGGCTTTATGGAACTGCTGCCGGCTCCGCAGATGCAGCTTGAGCGCATGATGAGCATCCTGCGCGAGACCTATTCCGTCTACGGCTTTACCCCGCTTGACACTCCCGTTATAGAGTCCGCCGAGGTGCTGCTGGCCAAGGGCGGCGGCGAGACCGAGAAGCAGATATACCGCTTCACCAAGGGCGACAGCGATCTTGCGCTGCGCTTTGACCTGACCGTGCCGCTGGCGAAATACGTCGCGGCGCATTATTCCGAGCTGGCCTTCCCGTTCCGCCGCTATCAGATCGGCAAGGTCTACCGCGGCGAGCGCGCCCAGCGCGGCCGCTTCCGCGAGTTCTATCAGGCCGATATCGACATCATCGGCGACGGCAAGCTCGACATCATCAACGAGGCCGAGATACCCTCCATCATCTACCGCACTTTCTCCACCCTCGGCATCACAAGGTTCAAAATCAAGGTCAATAACCGAAAGCTCCTCAACGGCTTTTACTCCATGAACGGCATGAGCGAGCGCGCGGGCGACATTATGCGCACCGTGGACAAGCTCGATAAGATCGGCGCGGAGAAGGTGCGCCAGCTCCTCATCGACGAGGTGAAGATGCTGCCCTGCAAGGCGGAAAACGTGCTCGACTTTATGGCGATAAGCGGCACGAATGCCGAGGTCATAGCCGCGCTGGAGCGCTATCGCGGCATGGACGAGACCTTTGATCAGGGGCTTGACGAGCTGATAACCGTGACGAAGTACCTCAAGGACTTCGGCGTCCCGGAGGAGAATTTCGCCGTAGACCTGACCATCGCCCGCGGTCTCGATTACTATACCGGCACCGTCTACGAGACGGAAATGACCGAGCATCCGGAGATCGGCTCCGTCTGCTCCGGCGGCCGCTACGATAACCTTGCGGGCTACTATACCGATAAGCAGCTCCCCGGCGTCGGCATCTCCATCGGCCTGACCCGCCTGTTCTATGTGCTTCAGGAGCAGGGACTGCTGTCCGAAGAGACCGTCACCGCCCCCTGCGACGCGCTGGTCATCCCCATGACAGAGGAGCCCGCCGCCGCCATCGCCGCCGCGACGACGCTCCGCGCCGCCGGTGTGCGTACTCAGCTCTACTGCGAGAAGAAAAAGTTCAAGTCCAAGATGAGCTATGCCGATAAGATAGGCGTGCCCTTCGCGGTGCTGCTGGGCGAGGACGAGATAAACGAGGGCGTCGTCTCCGTCAAGAATATGACTTCCGGCGAGCAGGTCAAGCTCACTCCCACGGACGCCGCGGCGATGATAAAGGCCACCGTCGACGAGCGGAACCGCACCGCCGTAATAAAAGAGAATTAATCAATTTGGTATAGAGAAAAGAGGATAAACATGTTTCAGTCCCGTACACACACCTGCAACGAGCTGCGCCTCGAAAACGTAGGCGAGAAAGTCAAGATCGTCGGCTGGATGGAGAACGTCCGCGAGGTCGGCAATAACTTCGCGTTCGTCGTCGTCCGCGATTTCTACGGCACCACTCAGGTCGTCGTTGAGACCGAGGAAATGATGAACATAGTCCACTCCGTCAACAAGGAGAGCACCATTTCCGTCGAGGGTGTCGTCCGCGAGCGCGCCAGCAAGAACCCCAAGCAGGCTACCGGCGACATCGAGGTCGTCCCCGAAAAGATAGAGATCCTCGGCAAGTGCCGCTATAACGAGCTGCCCTTTGAGATAAACCGCAGCCGCGAGGCCGACGAGTCCGCGCGTCTCAAATACCGCTACCTCGACCTGAGAAATCCCGCCGTCAAGCAGAATATCATCCTGCGCTGCAACGTTGTCGCCGCCCTGCGTCAGGCGATGACCGAGCACGGCTTCCTTGAGATAACCACCCCGATACTCACCGCATCCTCCCCTGAGGGCGCGCGCGACTATCTTGTCCCCGCGAGAAAGCACCCCGGCAAGTTCTATGCTCTGCCGCAGGCACCGCAGCAGTTCAAGCAGCTGCTTATGACCGCGGGCTTTGACCGTTACTTCCAGATCGCCCCTTGCTTCCGCGATGAGGACGCGCGCGGCGACCGCAGCCCCGGTGAGTTCTATCAGCTCGATATGGAGATGGCCTTCGCCTGCCAGGACGACGTTTTTGCCGTTCTTGAGGATGTGCTGCCTCCGATCTTCGCCAAGTACGGCAAGTATAACATCGCATCCTCCGCGCCCTTCAAGCGCATCCCCTATCTTGAGGCCATGGAGAAGTACGGCTCCGATAAGCCCGACCTTCGCATCGACCTCATCGTCGAGGACATCACCGAACTTGTCCGCGGCGTAGAGTTCGCGCCCTTTGCCGAGGGCAACACCGTCAAGGCCGTCGTCGTCTCCGACTGCGACCTGACCCGTAAGCATATCGACAAGCTCTGCGCCGACGTTGAGGTGCAGGCAGGCCGCAAGCCCTACTGGTTCAAGGTCGACGAGAACGGCGAGCTTGCCGGCGGCGTGGCTAAGTTCCTCACCGACCGTAAGGACGCAGTTGTTGAGAAGCTGAACCTCAAGCCCAGCTGCCTCGTCTGCGTCGCGGCTGGCGCGAAGGGCGAAGCGCAGAAGACCGCAGGCGTCATGCGCAAGATGCTCGGCGCGGCGGTTCCCGGCCATATGGACAAGGAGCGCTACGAGTTCTGCTGGATCGTCGACTTCCCGATGTACGAGATCGGCGAAGAGTCCGGCGAGCTTGAGTTCTGCCATAACCCGTTCTCCATGCCCGCCGGCGGCCTTGATGTGCTGCTGAAGGCGGAGCGCGGCGAGATAGACCCGCTGACCATCACCGCCGACCAGTACGACCTCGTCTGCAACGGCGTTGAGCTCAGCTCCGGCGCCGTGCGTAACCACGACCCCGAAATTATGATAAAGGCCTTCGAGCTTGTCCGCCTCGGCGAAGAGGACGTCAAGAAGAAGTTCCCCGCCATGTATAACGCCTTCTGCTACGGCGCTCCCCCTCATGCAGGCATCGCGCCGGGCGTCGACCGCATGGTCATGCTCCTCTCCGGCGAGGAGAGCATCCGCGAGGTCATCGCGTTCCCGATGAACAAGAACGCGCAGGACGTTATGATGGGCGCTCCGTCCACCGTCGAGCAGAAGCAGCTTGATGAGCTGCACATTGCCCTCGTCGGCGAGACCGAGGAATAAAAGCATATGATATGGGACGGCGAATCGAGAATGCGCCGTCCCGTTTGCGGAAAGGCGGTGAAACCGGATGATAGCGAAGGTTCGTTCCATGGGCTTGCAGGGCATCGGCGGATATGAGGTGCTGCTGGAGGTGTATATCTCCAACGGCCTGCCCGCGTTTGACGTTGTCGGCCTGCCCGACGCGGCGGTCAGAGAGGCGCGCGAGCGCGTCCGCGCCGCGATAAAGAATAACGGCTACCGTTTTCCGGTCAGCCGCATGACCGTGAATCTCGCTCCGGCGGACAAGAAAAAGGCCGGTACGCTGTATGACCTGCCGATGTTCATCGGCATCCTTGCCGCCGACGGGGATATCGACGAGCCGGGAGACGACTGCGCGTTCATCGGCGAGCTGTCCCTGAGCGGGGAACTGCGCCCGGTGTACGGCGCACTGCCGATGGCAATAGCCGCGGCGCGCTGCGGCGTGAAGAAGCTGTTCGTTCCGGCGGATAATGCGGCCGAAGCCGCGTTCGCGGACGGGATAAGCGTGTACCCCGTGAGAAATGTCGACGAGCTTTTGCGCTTTATGCGCGGCGAAGTTGATATAGAACCCGCCGCCGCGCCGGAGCTTGACACGCTCATGGAGCATATGCCCGACTTCTCGGAAGTCAAGGGGCAGGAAAATGTCAAGCGCGCGCTTGAGATTGCCGCCGCGGGCGGGCACAATATTCTCATCGTCGGCCCGCCCGGCGCGGGCAAATCCATGATGGCCAAGCGCCTGCCGGGAATTTTGCCCGATATGAGCCGCGGCGAAATGATCCAGTCGACCGAGATATATTCCGTAGCCGGGCTTACGAGCCGCGAGCACCCGATAGTCTCCATGCGCCCGTTCCGTGCGCCGCACCATACGGTGTCTGCCGCAGGACTTTCGGGCGGCGGGACTTCGCCGCGCCCCGGTGAAATAAGCCTTGCGCACAACGGCGTGCTGTTTCTCGACGAGCTGCCGGA